>JAJDNL010000228.1 GCA_022340745.1 Deltaproteobacteria bacterium | reverse complement strand
AGGCAGCAAAACGAATTGTGCCAGTATACGGTGTCGGTAACCTTTTGTCATTTGTCATATGTATGATTTATGATTTTAGATTGAACATTGAGAAATGAAAGGTTTCAGGTGTCAGGGAAAAAACAGAGAATTCAGTAGTCGGTAGTCAGTAGTCAGTAGTCAGTAGAAAACAGGTATTTCCCTTTTTATTTTTCATTCTGAATTCTGACTCCCTTAATTCGCAATTGTCCTACGGACTCCATCTGAGCGGGAAAGAATTTTGCAGAAAACTGCCTTGTATGTTAGATTATTTCTGGTGCGGCTCCCCAAGAACATGCACATGAACCGAACCAATGAGCGCTCACGAGAGTAGAGGAAGGGATCATCATGAAAAGCGATAGTGACAACAAAGAAATTGGTAAGCGTCTGCAGAATTTCAGGGAGGTTCGCGGTCTTACTCGGGCTGTGCTTGCTCTAAGACTGGGTATGAGCGAAAATGACCTTGAAGACGTTGAGGCTGGGGAAAAGCAGCTTTCTCCTGAAAATATTGAGGTTCTCAGAGAGACTTTTGCGGTGGACCCGGCTTGGCTCCTCGGCGGTCAGACTTCCTAGTTCGTGAAACTTTAGTCTGTTCGTATGTGGAGTGTGACCACCTTGCAGCAATCAAGCTTACATGACACATGCTCTACCATTCTTGCAGGTGTAAAATCCCGCCACTTTTTCTTCGGCATGGTTCATTGGGTAAAGCTCCACCACGTTCATTAATTTGTCTGGAGAGTCAGAAAATCATGCGATCGGTCAAAATACCTTTCTTGCTTAGCCTTGCGGTGGTTGTTCTTCTCCTGTGCTCAGCCTGCTCTGAGCCTGAACAAAAAGTCCGGATTGAGTCCATAAGACTGCAGACCACAGATGGTATTTGGTTAAATGGTATTTTGCGCCAGCCGCCTCCCAACCAGACTAAAGCGGGAGTGCTCATGGTTCACGGCTACGGCGGCAATTTCTATTCGGGCATCATGAGCTTTCTTCCTGAAGCTTTAGCTGAAAACGGCTTTACCACCTTGGCGTTTAACATGCGTGACCATGATTTGGGGCCGAAGAAAAACCTTTTCGAAGAAAATCTGCAAGACATTGCCGCTGGCGTGGATGAGATGACTCGTCGTCGCTACAAAACCCTCTTTCTCTATGGCCATAGCATGGGGACCAATCGGGTCCTCTACTACCTGGCGGAAACACAAGATCCGAGGATCACCGGAATAATACTAACCGGACCTCCTGGAAATCTCTTCCAATGGAACGTGAGAGCATTCGGCCTAAAAGCGGCAAGCGAAGTTCTCCGCCGGGCTCAGGAACTGCGAGCCGCAGGGAAGGGTGAGTCTTGGATGCTTATCGATCTCGGCCCTCTGGGCAAGACACTCTACACAGCGAACCATGTAGTAAGCCTGAGGGGACTGAAAACCCGCTCCGATCCGTTTACAAACATCGCCCAGATCTCCAGGCCTGTTCTCATAGTTCACGGTCTTGCCGATCGCCTGGCAGACCCTAGCGTGGCCGATCAACTCAAGAATAGTGACCCTCGTAATAACCAGATAATGGTGAGTAAGATTGCCGGTGCAAACCACCGTTTTCATAACCATGAAAAAGAGCTGGAGGAGGTGATCACCAGGTGGCTAGGTGAGCAATTGAGACAGTAAAATACCTGCGTGGAGTAAAGCATAGAGCATGGGGCATGGAGCATGGGGAAGGACATTAGTCATATGCCTGCGGCGTCATTAGGTCATTACGCTTCGCTGTCATTTGTTGTAATAGGTAGAGGACGGAATTGGGAATTGAGGGATTTGAGATTGCAGATTTAAAAGCAAGGGGTCAGAATTCAGAATGAAAGATCAAAAAGCAAATACCTCCTTTCTACTGACTACTGGCTACTGACTACTGAATTCTCTGTCTCTTTTTCCTGACACCTGAAACCTTTATTGTCTCAATCTGCAATTTACAATCTAAAATCTTCGGAGACTTATTATGCCAGGGAAGCTCGTAGTAGTAGGTGGTGGTGCTGGAGGACCGAGTGCAGCTGCGAAAGCCAAGCGTGTTGACCCCGAACTGGAGGTGACCATACTGGAAGGTGGTGAGCACGTCTCTTTCACAACTTGACCCACACCATATTACATCGGCGATGTAATCAGAGATGAAGGTAAACTCATTGCTCGCACACCCGAAGCGTTTGCCAAGTCCGGCATCGACGTATGGCTTCACACTAGGGTGGCAGCCATCAGACCCGAGGAAAAGCTGGTGGAAATTTCCGGCAGTGATCCTCTGCCCTTTGATTATTTGATGGTTGCCACTGGTGCGACCCCTCGGCTACCCGGTGTTAGCGGGGAGGAGCTGGAAGGGATTTTCTTTCTGCGCAATGTCACTGACGCTATTCGCATCAAGAGCTTTATTCACGAGCGGATGGCCAGACGGGCCGTGGTAGTGGGTGCAGGATTAGTATCTCTGGAAGCATGTGAAGCTTTTAGGCGGCTGGGATTGGAGACCACTGTTATTTATCGACAAGACCTTCCCATGCGAAGATGGGGAGAGGATTTTGCTGAAATTATTTTGGCAGAACTTGAAACCAATGGCGTAACTTTCATGGCCGATACCAGTCTGGAGGGATTCGAACCTGCCCCCAGCGGCCAGATCATGGTCAAAACTAGCAGCGGCGCCTTGGAGGCTGACTTGGTCCTGATTGGTATCGGTGTAACTCCTGAGGTTTCTCTCGCTTCCCAGGCGGGCCTCAACCTAGGCCCCACCGGCGCCATCGCAGTAAACGAGCGGCTGCAGACCAGCGTCCCTTTCATTTATGCGGCCGGGGATTGCTGTGAGTGCTTTCATCGCGTTAGCCGAAAACCAGTATACGCTCCACTTGGAGACATTGCCAATAAACAGGGTCGCATTGCCGGTGCAAATATTGGTGGCCAGAACATCTCTTTCCCGGGCATTGTGGGATCCATCTGCTTCAAGGTGTTCAATCTTGAAGTTGCCAGCACCGGCTTGACCGAGGAAGAAGCCCGGAATATGGGGCTGGAAACAGCCTCAGCTACTATTCAAGGAGTTTCCAAAGCTCACGTTTTTCCTGGAAGCGGGGAGCTGCATATCAGATTAGTCGCTGACACTGACAGCGGCCGACTCCTTGGAGCTCAGGCCGTGGGAAGCGATGGGGTGGTATCCCGAATAAATGTTCTGGCAACTGGTTTGAGTGCTAATCTGTCTTTGGAAGA
Source organism: Deltaproteobacteria bacterium (assembly GCA_022340745.1). Taxonomy (GTDB): domain Bacteria; phylum Desulfobacterota; class Syntrophobacteria; order BM002; family BM002; genus BM002. Next base: position 25,800 of record JAJDNL010000228.1, on the reverse strand, counting down.
ATTGGCCTACCTGGATCTGGCTTACGCCCCGCCCTTCTCCGGCGCCTGGGATCCGATTCATATTGCGGCTCAGAAGTTACTGAAGTGATGTTTTGCCGGTTGAGTCAGTTTAGGCAGTTTGCCGATACATACAATCTAGTCAATTTCTCCTATGCTAATTGGCTAGTGCCAATGTTCGAGCTCCTCGACCTATGTTAAAATAACCAAAAGGGTACCCGGCTAAACAGACCTAACTGGCTAAACCGGCATAACCTAGAAACTAATTCGTTTCAACTGACTATGACTTTGCAACTTGGTAAAAGTTCTGAGGTACCGGCTTGAAAGTACTCCTCCACATCTGCTGTGCACCTTGTGCTGTTTATCCGCTTCAGGTTCTGGAGGACGAGGGCTCGAAGGTTTTCGGTTTTTTCTATAATCCCAACATTCATCCCTACCAGGAGTATCGCCGCCGTTTGGAAACTGTGGAGCAGTTTGCCGGACAGGTAGGCCTGGAGGTAATTTACCGGGACGAATATGATGTGGTCAGCTTCCTGCGGGAGGTGGCCTTCCGCGAATCCAGTCGCTGTCACTACTGCTACCACCTCCGGCTAAACGCAACCGCCAAGCTGGCCAAGAAGAGCCGTATGGATGGTTTTACCACCACCCTGCTGTACAGCAAGAGGCAAGATCACCAACTGGTTCGCCAGCTCGGCGAGGAAGCAGCTCAGGGACATGGGATCCCATTCATCGATCGAGATTTACGTCAAGGTTGGCACGAAGGTATCCAGAAATCCAAAGAACTAAATCTTTATCGGCAGCAATATTGTGGTTGTATTTATAGCGAGCAAGAACGGTATCTAGGTGTCCGTCGTTAAAAAACTCTCAGCGCATCCTTCGACGAGACTTGTCGACGAGACTTGTCGACGAGCTCAAGTCGTGTCGCTCAGGTCGAGTCGCCCAGAACAGGTAGGACATAGCGCAAGGCGTAAAAGCGAGTGAGAGGGAAATGGTGAAGGGTAAACAATTGCAGAAGGAATCCGTTTCCTGCTCATCAAACGCTACGCGTTCTGCGCTTGGCGCCACGCGGCGAACGCAGTGCGTAACGTTACTCGTAAACAAAAACCCGCTGAACGGCAGGAGCCCGCAGCAGGATATCTATCTGACTTTGGATATCTCGTCGTTCCTTCTCTGCTTCCCATTCTTTCCAGTCATCTAAACTGTTCCAGGTACTGATCACCAAGTATTCATTGGGATCTTGCAGAGAGCGCAGGGTCTCACCTGAAATGTAGCCTCTGGCATGCATGGCCTTGCTTCTGAGTCTCATGAGAAGATTACTCAAAACAGGTTGATTTTCCGGAATTATTTTTCTCTCTATCAGGACTCGAATGGCCATCCTCCTCCTCCTTTCTAGCTCTTGTCCATTCGGAGTTTCCGGGTGGACATGAGCTAAACCTTGTCTTTAACTATACCACAAGGGATAAAGGAATCGAACGACAGCTACTATGCATCGAGAAGGGAGGTTGAGAAGTGCGACGTACCGCCTGGTGCCTCTGGCATTCCCTTGTCAGAGAAAATACTGGGTCTATAGTCTCCCCTTTCCGCCTAGTGCGACTATGCCGGTAATTTTTTGCCGTCCAAGACGTCACGAAGAGTCAGAGAGGAAAGTTCTTCCATGAGGCGCTCACTCATGCGAAGCCAGATGTCACGAGTTAGGCAGTCTCCTTCGCGCTCGCAAACCTTGGCATCTTCCACACAATCCACCAAGGACAGACCCCCTTCAAGAACCTTTATGATTTGCCCAATGCTGATCTTGTCAGGTTTTTTTGCCAAAGTGTAACCACCCCTGGCACCTCGGACGCTGCGTATATACCCAGCGGCTTTCAGTGGAATAATCAATTGCTCCAGGTACTTTACCGAAAGGTCCTGACGTTTGGCGATTTCCCTGAGAGGAGTTGGGCCCTGATCGTGATGAGCAGCCAAGTCCAGCATCATTCGCGTACCATACCTACCTCGAGTGGATATCTTCATACACTCCTCCTGAACCCACATAAGATTGTTCGAATTATAACAATGTCGTCCTTTTCTGTCTAGTCTGGATAGTTTATGAATCGGGCTGGTTGCTTCTTTTTACCCTCTTTGTCATAATGCCAATTGTCCCAACAGCAGATTTTCTCGTGTGATTCAAATATTACCTGGTGTTATTGAATCAGGATCTGTATTTGTTGGGGTATCTGAAATTCCAAATCACAAATCACAAATATCAAACAAATCACAATGACCAAAATACTAAATTCCAAACCTGTTTTGGTCATTGAGTATTGGAATTTGAGATTTGTTTCTGATTTGGTGCTTGCAATTTGATATTTTGCAAATTCAGGGGTGAGGACTGTGACATGCCGAAGACGATGCCGCATCATATGATTAAAAAATATGTCCAACAGGTGTACGCGAAGCTAGCTACCTCCGGCACTACCAACGTGAGTCACGCCCCCATTGCCAATGGTGAAGATCTTGCGCATACCCTTGGCTATGATACCTCAGGACTATCAATCTCCAAGAAAGCCTGGGATCTTTTCGCCGGTTGCGGAAACCCACTGCAGGAGATCAAGCTCGAATCCCATTGGACGGTCATAGATGTGGGCTGTGGTGTGGGCATCGACAGCCAGGTAGTTGCTCTTTCTCTACAGCCACCTGGCAGGGTAATCGGCATTGACCTCACTGTCGCCTTACTCCGACAGGCCAAAGAGCATGCTGGCGCGCACCCGGGCTGCCACTGGATGGCCGGTGATGCCGAGCAACTTCCACTTCGACCGGCAAACGCAGATCTTGTTCTTGCCAACGGCTCTTTCAACCTGATGCCCGACAAAGAGCAAGCACTGGCAGAGATATGGAGGATTCTCAGACCCGGCGGCTACCTGGCGCTGGCCGATCTCATTGTCGTTGGGGAGATGGAGCCAATAATGGAAGGATTCGAGGATGCCTGGAGTTGGTGCGTAGCAGGAGCACTTTCAGCAGGCGAATACGACGTTCTATTGAAGTCCAAAGGGTTTTCCTGGTGGGAGCTTAAAGAGAAAGGGAACTACGGCCCCCTTGCTGCCGTTCATTTGCTAGCCCAGAAACGGAGACGAGATTAGTATTTAGGTTGAGCGAATTCTCTTGATCAGAGCACTGGTTGAAATACCAGGCTCCAGTTTGATCCTCAGCACCTGCCCGCCAGCCTCTCTAACCTCCGGAGCGCCGATGATTTCTTCCTCCGACCAATCAGTCCCTTTAACCAGGACATCCGGTTCGAGCAGCCTGATCAGAGCGAGGGGATCAGGTTCAGCGAAGATGGTGACCCAGTCGACACAATCAAGGGCGGCAACCACCTCGGCTCGTTGACCCTCTGGCATAACCGGACGTCCTGGCTCTTTTATCTGCCGCACCGAACCGTCGCTGTTCACCGCCACAACCAAACAGTCTCCCTGTTTTCGGGCCTCCTGAAGATAGCGTACATGTCCTATGTGCAGCAGGTCGAAGCAGCCATTGGTAAAGACTACTCGCTTTCCTGACTTCTGCAGTAAATCCACCTTTGCCTTAAGGGTATTGCGATCAAGAACCTTCTCGGCCGCATTCATCACAGTTTCTCCATCTTGAGAAATTAGAGGTTTCAGGTATCGGGTGTCAGGTGTCAGGGGAAAGGAACAGAGAATTCAGCAGTCAGTAGCCAGTAGTTAACACTAGCTGGGCTTTAGTTTTCACTTGCTGTCGTCTGACGTCTGACTTCTGATCTCTGTCTTTTTCTCTATGCCCTCCGCAATCCACAATCCGAAATCCGCAATCTCACCCCGCCACGGTTCGCGCAACAGTCAAGACTACAACCTCTCTGGCTCCCCCATCTCTTTTTAATACACGGACGCACTGGTTCACAGTCTCGCCGGTGGTGAATACGTCATCCAAGAGAAGGATACCTTTTCCTCGCACTTTTTCTGGCGTCTTGAGACGAAAGGCACCTCTTACGTTTGTTGCTCGCTGCCGCCGGGTCAACCCCGTTTGCGGTTCAGTCCATCGGGATCGCTGCAGGCTCGCATAGTCAATGGATATGTTCAATGCCGATCGTAACCGTTGTGCCAGCAATGAGGCCTGATTGAAACCGCGCTGTCTCAGACGCTTTGGATGAAGGGGAACCGGCATAATACAGTCAATTTTATGCAACCGGGCAAGGTGTTTCCCCGGTGCAATCAACATGTGCGCCAGGGGCCTGGCAAGAGAGGTTCGGCCACCATACTTAAAACGGTGCAGGACCTCCCTGAGAGAACCACGATAAAAACCTGTCGAACGAGCCCGGTCGAAATGGTGTATTCCGGAGAGACAGTCACCGCAGAGATGGGGGTTCGGCATTTCCTTTGCGTACGGAATCCCGCACACTGGACAGTACGGCTCCGCAATAAACTCCAAAGTCCTCAGGCAATCCGAGCATAAAGGTTCTGATCGCTCTGAGTGTAAGGGCTGCCCGCAACCTGCACAGGTCGGCGGATAGATGAAGAGAGCGAGCTCTCGCACGAGCCTGGCGGCGGCGGCTGGGAGATGATGGACCCATTTTTGTTTAGGCGCACCGGTTGTATTGAGAGTTGGCTTGCTTGACCCCATGCCCTATGCCCTATGCTCTTTACATACGTTCCACAATTGCCTGGGCAAACTCGGAGCATTTAACTTCTTCGGCTCCATCCATTTGGCGGGCCAGATCATAGGTAACTGTTCCGGCAGAGACAGTGGTTTCCAATGCGGTCCGAATCAGGTCACCTACCTCTTGCCACCCCATGTAATCAAACATCATGGCCCCGGAGAGAATCAGCGAACTGGGGTTTACTTTGTCTTGACCAGCATATTTAGGGGCAGTCCCGTGTGTGGCCTCAAATACAGCCACCTCATCGCCGATGTTAGCGCCCGGGGCCATTCCCAATCCTCCCACCTGCGCTGCCAGGGCATCAGACAGGTAGTCACCATTCAAGTTTGGCATTGCCAAAACATCATACTCATCCGGCCGCAACAGCGCTTGCTGAAACATCATATCTGCAATTCGATCTTTTATGACCACACTACCCTGTGGTTGTTTGCCGCCGTGTTTTTCGTAGACATCCGCCTCAGAGATCGTCTGTCCTGCGAACTCCTCCGCTGCCAATTCGTAACCCCACTGGCGAAAAGCTCCTTCGGTATACTTCATGATATTGCCTTTATGCACCAGGGTAACGTTTTGACATCCTTGGTCAAGGGCATAACGAATGGCCCGCCTCACCAGTCTCTGACTGGCAAACCTACTCATCGGCTTGATCCCGATGGCCGATTCAGGCCTGATTTCCCGATTCAGGTGCTCGCTAATATACCTCGTCAACCGGTTGGCCTCAGGAGAACCAGCCGGCCATTCGATACCAGCATAGACATCTTCCGTGTTCTCTCGGAACACGACCATGTCCACCTTTTCCGGAAAACGAACGGGAGCCGGAACTCCCTTGTAGTAGCGAACCGGGCGCACACAGGCATAGAGATCGAGAACCTGTCTAAGGGTAACGTTCAGGCTGCGGATGCCACCGCCCACCGGAGTAGTAAGTGGTCCTTTGATGCCTACTATGCACTGGCGCAGATTTTGTAGTGTTTCCTCCGGCAACCACTGACCGGTTTCTGCAAAAGCTTTTTCGCCAGCCAGCCCCTCCCGCCATTGAACTTTTCGCTGGCTTCCATATATCTTTGCCACGGCAGCATCAAATACTTTGACGGCCGCCAGGGAGATATCGGGGCCGATGCCGTCACCCTCAATGAAAACAACCACGGGGTTGTCAGGAACTGTCAAGGTTCCGTCATCATTTAGAGTTATCAATTGACCTTTCTGAGCTGAACCCTCTGTACTCATCATACAGTCCTCACTTTTTTGGCTTACTCCGTTTGCCGCATGGCGCAAAGCACTCAGCGCATAGTGTCCTCACCGTATCAGCCCCACTGTGCAGGCTGTACTCTATGCGCTGTACCATTCTTGCCCAATCTCTACTCCTTGTCTTTCCTCAGCACCAGTGCTCGCCACTCTTCCGTGGCTCGACTGTCCACCACCTTAAAGTAATGGGGCTCGAAGCATTTGGCAACCTCTTCCACCTGCTCGGTCAAGATACCCGAGAGCAACAACAAGCCCTCAGCAGAGACGTGCCCGGCCAGATCATCTGCCATCTGAGTATGGAGGGATGCGGTGAGGTTGGCTACCACCAGATCAAAAGTCTGCTCCACCTGATCCAGGGGAGTAAGGCTGACCGACATGGCCTCCCCAACCTCGTTTCTATCCACGTTGCGTTGTGCCGCTTCAAGGGCTTCAGGATCGATCTCTAGGCCCAAAACCCGGCGCGCCCCCTGGCGTGCAGCAACAATCCCCAAAATACCGCTGCCGGTGCCCACGTCCAACACAGAAGGACCCGAGTCCCCTCTTCCTCTGGAGACGCTGCTCAGAATGTGCTCGAGTAGTTCGATGCAAAGAGCTGTACTCGGGTGATTGCCAGTGCCAAAGGCCCGCTCTGGATCGATCTCAATAACAACCTGGTCCGCACTTGGCCTATAAGACTCCCAACTGGGTTTCACCACAATACTGCTGCCGATCCGTACGGGCTTAAAAAAGGTTTTCCAGGTTTCTGCCCAATCTTCATCCTGCAAATCTTCCTGCCGGAGTCTTAGTGTCGGCAGTTCCGGGTACAGTTGCTGGAGGTCTTGGTAGTATCGGTGTAACTGCTTGAGGCAATATTGGGCCTCCTCGCCATGGCGGCAGTATGCCTTGATCCAGTTGCCTTTGAATTCCACCCCCCGCCCCGTTTGCTCCACCAGAAAGTTCGCCATCGGTTCCTGCACGACTTTCGGCGACCAAACAGACAGGCTGACCCATTTCATTTCTCATCTCTCGTTGCTCATTTATAACTACACATTGAATTGTACAATGAATGTATCAATTGAATACAGTTGAAAACGAGAAAGGTGGATTGTCAAATGATACTTTGAAATGATGTGATGCGTTGCGCTCTGTCCTAGGCAGTCGACCCGGTTTTTGCCCTTTCCGCCGCCATCATCCTCAGCTTCTGCTGGAATACTACAAGGGCGTAAATGGCGATACCGAGCGGATAGAAGTAATATTTCATGGAAAGATCCACATGGAAAAGCGAGGCGACTCCACCTGGGTGGAAGAGGGTGAACCATGCCGCTAGGAAAAAAGGAATTTCATACAGTTTGTTCTTGGTCAAACACCACCCCTGGGCAAAACACTCAAAAGAAGACATCCCAATCAGGCACATGATGAATATCATGATCCCCTGTGGCCAACTATTGATGTTGTGTAGTATCAACTCCGGATTGAAGACAAGCATGAAAGCGATACAAGAGGTTCTGATATCATAGAGGAAGCCCTGTACACCCGTAGGAATCGGGTCAGATTCTGCTATGGCGGCGGCGGCATAAGCGGCAAGACCCACGGGTGGCGTATCATCGGCCAAGATGCCAAAGTAAAAGCAAAACAGGTGAGCAGCCATCAGTGGAATAATAAAATCAAGCAGGCCTCCTACTTGAACAATGATGGGAGCCGTCAGCGAGGCCATTACAATATAGGTGGCTGTGGTGGGAAGTCCCATACCAATTATGAGGCTGGCGATGGCGGTGATGAGAAGCAAGAGAAATATATTGCCGTGGGAGAGGACCTCGACAACAGCTGCTATCATTCCTCCGATACCCATGTTGACAACGCCCACGATTATTCCCGCCGAGGCACAGGCCAGGGCCACTGACATCATGTTCTTGGAGCCCTGAATAAAACCATTTGTTATAATCCGAATGCTCGCTACTATCCCGGCTCCCACGCCCTGCTTGGCTCTGACCGCGTTTCGTATCTCTTGATAAAAAATAACCGCAAATAATAGCAGTATTGAGCTGAATGCCGCCAGCTCGGGTGAATGTCTCAGATAGATGAGTTCATAGAGCAGCGCTGCCAGTGGCAGCAAGTAATGTGCTCCAGCTTTCAGCGTCCCCCAGAAGCTGGGGATATCTTCCCGGGCCAAGCCCTCGATTCCCAACTTTGACGCTTCCAGGTGTGCTATGCAGAAAAGACCGAAATAAGAAGCGAAAGCCGGAATGGCAGCCGCCTTCACCACCTCGATATAAGGTACGTTTACATACTCGGCGATAATGAATGCCGCCGCCCCCATAATCGGCGGCATCAGCTGGCCGTCGGTGCTGGCAGCAACCTCGACTGCCGCCGCTTTCTTGGCTGGATAACCAATTTTTTTCATCAGAGGTATGGTGAATGGTCCGGTGGTAACGATATTGGCAATGCTAGAGCCGGAAACAAGGCCGGTGGCACCGCTTGCTACGATGGCAGCTTTTGCGGCACCTCCCTTGAACCGGCCGAGAAAGGAGAGGGCAAGGTTGGTGAAAAATCTTCCCGCCCCCGCCTTATCCAATAGCGCTCCCAAGAGCACAAACAGGTAGACAATGGAGGCGGAAACTCCAAGGGGAATACCGTATATTCCTTCTGTTGAATTGGTGATGTTGCTCAAGTATTTGCTGAGTGAGACCCCTTTGAATGCTATGAGATCCGGCATATACGGGCCAAGGAAGGCATAGAGCGTAAAACCGATGGCAATGACCGAAAGAGCCGGTCCGATTATCCTCCTTGTCGCCTCAAGAAGGAGTATTACCAGGATCGTTCCGGAAATCATGTCCATAGTGGAGGGAGCTCCGGCCCGCATGGCGATCCCTTCATAGAATATCGCCAGGTACAGTGCGGTAAACCCGCCGAGCCCAGCACAAATGTAGTCAACAATCGGGATTCGATCAGTTACCGAAAGGAAACCAAAATATTTTCTGGGCCGTTTCAAAAGCGGCATCAAAAGAAAGAGAAGAGACATGGCGAAGGCGAGATGGATCGCCCTTTTCTGGGTGCTGTCAATTACCAGCACGCTTGGAAGTGCCATTTGAAAGAGAGCCCAAGCAATAGCAATTATCGAAACCAATATATTTTCAAACGGGCGCAAAGTGCGGACATCACCCGCTTCTTCTTTTAGCAGCTCCTCTGCAGTTTTCAGTCCTTTTTTTAACTTGAGTTTTTGCAGCATTGCTCAATCTTTTGTCGTTTAACAGGTCTTCGACGGGCCTTGCGACTATAATTTCGCAGGAGTATGTTAAGGGTTCCCGATCCAGGTATATAAACTGGATTGGGACTTTGCGGCATGCTATCTTTTTCGGTAAGAAACGACGGTCACTGGTGAATGACGGAACATCTTCTCTGCCACCGAACCGACTAACAGATGTTCAACATTGCCCCGCCCTTTGGCTCCCATGACCACCATATCGACTTTCTCTTCCTTGGTAATTTCTAAAAGTTTTTCGAACGGATGGCCCACTTTGAAGATGATCTTAGATTTCTCTTGAGGAAACCCGGAATCAGCCAGTATTTTGTCGAACTCTGCCCGTAGTTCTTCTTTGACACTTTTGACGTAATCCTCGGCACTTACTGAGTAACCCATGGATTCAATCCTACCGAGAGCTTGTACATCTTTGATGTTAATGACGTTCACCACCACAAGTTCTGCTTGCAATTGCGTCGCCAGCCGAGTGGCGTAGGCAAATGTTCCACCACAATATTCCGAGAAGCATATCGCTACCAATATTTTATTAACTTCAGGCATGATGTCTCCTTAACAGTTGAGCCGGTTTGGCCAAAAACAGCCCCGGGCAACTAGCTTAACCGGTATAACCGGCCAAACCGATTCATTTCCCCTCTTGCAGATCTCGAACCGGTAAGGCTCGGTACGCTTTCCAATGGCGCTTGAGCTCCATATAATGATAGCCCCGCTGGAAGTTATAAACCCGGGCTGTTATGCTCTTGACCTCGCTGGTCCATACCCAGCCGCAACTCAGCTCGATCTCTGGAATCATTTTAACCTTCTGGCCACAATGGGTCTCATACCCTTTGTAGCTCTTGTCGCGCACGTAGAGGCTTGCGAGTTCCTGGTTGGTGGGCAGCCGCCAGTTGTCATACTTGCCCATGATCTGCGGAGGCCCCCATCTGCAATATCTCTCGGCTCCCCGCCAATCGATATCACCCTGATTGTCGTATTTGGCCCACATTACTCCCAACTGGTGGTCGGTTACCGTGCCGTCGCCATTGTCGGTAAAGCGCTCCCCAGCATAGGCAGGCGACAGGCTGCATATGAGCAAAATGGTTATCAAGCATGCGTACAAAGGTCGAAGCCTAGACATGGTTTCACTCCTTGCGCGCTTCCCTTGCCAAGTGCTTTCTATGCCGTGGCAGGAGCGGCAGCTTTCGGCCTCCTCGGCCATTGCATCAGGTAAATCACTCCAAAAACAGCAAGGCCTAGGGGGTACATCCAGAAGCGCTTATCATGGGCAACGCCAAGCAAACTGGCAATCGCATCCGGCCGCATCAACATGAAGGTGGCAACCAACAGCAAGGGTAATTCGTAGAACCTGTTCTTCGCTATCAACCACCCTTGAGTGGCCGAGGCAAAAGCGAAGTTGCCCAGACAGGCCATGAGAAAGATCAGCAGCCCTGCCGGCCAACTCGTGATGTTGTGCAAGATGAGATCACTGTTGAAAATGAACATGAAGGGCAAAATGGCCGTGCGAATATCGTACATAAACCCCTGGATGCCCGTAGGTATGGGGTCCGACTTGGCAATTGCCGCGGCAGCATAGGCAGCCAGACCCACAGGCGGTGTATCATCGGCCAGAATGCCGAAGTAAAAACAAAAAAGATGTGCAGCCATTAACGGCACGATGAAGTCGTACATCGCGCCGATCTCAACGATAGCCGGAGCTGTGAGTGAGGCCATAACAATGTAGGTGGCGGTGGTAGGCAACCCCATCCCGATGACCAGACTGGCAATGGCGGTAATGACCAGCAGCAGATAAATGTTACCCCCGGAGAGGGTATCTATGATCTGGGTAATGAGCCCACCCAGGCCCATGGCCACCACCCCGACGATGATACCGGCGGCGGCCGTGGCCAAGGCCACGGAAACCATATTCCTGCCCCCGGCTGCCAGCGCTGAAAAAATATCAACGACACTCTGCTTCAAGGCCGCGCCTATGGGTTCCTTGTTCAGATAGGCTTTGACTGGATTTTGAACAAGCATGACCACAGCAATGACCCAGATGGCATGAAAGGCGGCCAACTCGGGTGAATGTCTCACCACTATCAATTCATAGAGCAAAAGCAGCAAAGGGATGAGGTAGTGGGCGCCGCCGATGAGCGTTTTAAAAAATGGCGGCAATTCCGCCCGTGGTATGCCCCTTAAGCCCAGTTTGGAGGCCTCGATGTGGGTGATGTAAAAGAGAGCCGCGTAGGAAGCAAAGGCCGGGATGGCTGCGGCCTTGATCACCGCGATGTAGGGCACATTGACATATTCGGCAATAATAAAGGCCGCCGCACCCATAATGGGGGGAGCAAGCTGACCGTCGGTGCTGGCCGCCACTTCCACGGCAGCAGCCTTCTTGGCAGGATACCCCACCTTTTTCATCAAGGGGATGGTGAAGGTGCCAGTGGTAACAATATTGGCAATGCTCGAGCCGGATACCAATCCGGTCAGGCCGCTGCCCACAATGGCAGCTTTGGCCGGCCCGCCCTTGAAGCCGCCCAGAAGACTCAAGGCCAGATTGATAAAATACCTGCCCGCCCCCGCCTTGTCCAACATGGCACCAAAGAGAACGAACAGGAAGACAATGGTGGCTGAAACATCCAGGGGGATGCCGTAGATGCCTTCGGTAGACATGGTCATCTGGCCTATGAATCGATCCAGAGACACACCTTTGAAGGCAATGATATCTGGCATATGGGGCCCCAAAAAGGAATAAGCGATAAAGGCAGTGGCAATGGCGGGAAGGGCCGGGCCGATTACCCGGCGCGAAGCCTCCAGGAGCAGGATCGTCAGGGCCAGGCCGAAAACAAGATCACGGGTGTTCGGGGCACCGTAGCGCTGGATGATTCCACCGAAATCAACGATAATATATACGGCTGAAAAGGCGGCAATAATGCCGATGACATAGTCCAGGACAGGGATTCTGTCGGTGGCGGAGAGGAATGTGAGGCCAAAACGTGTCTTCTTGAGAAATGGATAGTTTAAAAAGACAATCAGAAGGGCAAAGCCCAGATGAATGGCCCTGATGTAGACTGTATCCAGAATGAGCCAACTGGCAATGGACAATTGAAAAAACGACCAGATTACGGCAATGGTGGGAATAACGTATTTGGCACCACCTTTTGGTAGACGGCCTACCCCTTCCTCTTCCTCGGCCAGCTTCCTTGCCAGTTCAAGCCCCTCTTCCTTTTCGTGTTTTTCCGTGTCACTCATTGGATCACCTGACCTTTGGAGGGTTCAGTCATTGAGGCACAACAACCTTGAAAGGCTGTCCGGTTCTTATCCTAACTGGTGCATGATGGGCAGATTGGGCTATTGGATTATTGGAATATTAGGATCAAAAAAGGGGCAACTCAGACTGATTGGGCTTTCCCGCCACACCCATCATCCCAGTATTCCATTACCCCAACATTCGAGACTGAGAGGACCCACCTGCAAAGTGGGGATTTTGAAGATGGAAACAACAGGCGGCGGGACATTCCCGCCGCCTGCTTACCGATTAATGCATAACCGGTATGTACTTGTCCAGGCCAGATTCCTTGTAGTACTTCATGGCACCCGGGTGAATTGGTGCCGACATACCTTCCAGCATATTTTGCTTGGTCAGAACCTCGTAGGCCGGATGCAGCTTCTTGAAGGATTCGAAGTTGTCGAAAACCTCCTTGGTGACGGCGTAAACCACCAGATCAGGCACCTTTGCCGAGGTGATGAGGGTGGCCTTCACACCAAAAGTCTCAACGTCTTCGGTGTTAGTGGCGCCTGGATAGAGTTTGATGGGAATGACAGCTTTGGCATAGTAGGGATATTTTTGCAGAAGCTTGTCCACGCCGGTGATGGGCACGAAATGGACCTTCCTCCTACCTGCAGTTGCCTCCTTGATGGCGCCGCTGGGATGGCCTACGGTGTAAAAGAAGGCGTCAATGCGGCCGTCCTGGAGTAAGCCGGGAGCCTCAGCTGCCTTGACCCCCTCTGCCGTCAGATCTGTCTCGTAGTTGATACCGGCATTCTCCAAGGCATCAATGGAGTTCTGCCGCTGACCGGAGCCGGGGTTACCGATGTTAACCCTTTTGCCCTTGAGGTCTTTGATGGATTTGATCCCGGCATCATCTGCGGCTACCAGGGTTATGGATTCCGGATGGATGGTGAATACGGCCCGGAGATCTTTCTGGGGCCCTTTCTCCTTCCATTCAGCCATCCCATTTATGGCCTGGTACTGACGGTCTGACTGCACCACACCGAATTCCAGGTCACCGGCCATAACTGCATTGACGTTAAAGACCGATCCACCAGTGGATTCCACTGTGCAGCGAATACCGTATTCCTTTCTTTTCTTGTTGACGATCCTGGCAATGGCGCCGCCGGTGGGATAGTACACTCCGGTAATGCCGCCGGTTCCAATGGTGACAAAGATGGTCTTGGCCACAACTGGAGTTGGGCTCACCATCAGGCCGAGCGCCAGACAAATGGTTGCGATCAGAGTAAGCAAGCCAATTCTCTTCATAAGATTTCTCCTATCTCTTAAGGTTGGACGAATAGAACACTCTTTGAGCCCACGAATGAGCGGTCTCACCTCCTTCCATCAGGGCCTTTTGCGCATGAGTAACAAATTGTTGATATTCTATCGTTTATAAAGCGGGAGTGGCTCAGTGAATTCCCGTTGAGGGAACGTAGCGTTCGACGCTGCCCTTATCTTACCTCTGTAATCAGCAATGTCAAGTGTAAACAGGGATATGGCGCGGAGGCTGCACTGAGAAAAGTTGTTTAAATTCTTACCATTAGGCAAAATCCAGAGACTCGTATCATATCTTCAGTAATGTAAAGGCGAGACCGATTGCTGGTATCAGGTCCAAGGACGTAGTACATTTTTCTTTGTACTCTTGGAGCTCTCTGTGGTTTAATCTCTACCCTGATGTTGCAGACTTTTGGCCGCATATTTATGCCGTCTCGATTTGAGGAGTGCAAGTGGTTGAAGCAGTGGGTATTATTCCGGCTCGTTATGATGCAAAACGATTACCTGGAAAGCCATTGGCCCTGATCCAGGACCGTCCTATGATTCAACATGTTTACGAACGTGCCGCCGGAGCGGCTAGCCTGCAGCGACTGGTGGTGGCTACGGACGACTCACGCATTCAGCAGGAGGTTGCCCGCTTTGGGGGAGAAGTGCTCATGACCTCCGGTGATCATAAGAGCGGCACGGATCGGGTTGCTGAGGCAGCCCGCCGATTGATGCTTTCTGACTCTACCATTGTGGTGAATATTCAGGGGGATGAACCCCTGCTCCAGACTGAAATGATTGACAGTCTTGTCGATACTCTGAAAGCGCAGGGTGATGTGGACATGGCCACCCTGGCACACCCGGGCACAGATAGCGATGATTTCCATGATCCCGCAGTTGTCAAGGTCGTTCTGGACTCCAAAGGCCGGGCTCTTTATTTTTCTCGAGCCCCAATCCCAACTCTTACTGAACCATCCTCTGCACCACAGTACTACAAGCACCTCGGCTTCTATGGATTCCGCAATGGATTCCTGCAGGAGTTTACCAAGCTTTCTCCGGGCATTTTGGAAAGACAGGAAAAGCTAGAGCAACTGCGCGCTTTGGAGCACGGCTTCCATATATCGGTGGTCATCACCTCTCATGACTCCGTCAGTGTAGACACGCCTGAAGATCTCGCCCTGGTCCGAAATATCTTGAAACACCAAGGTTAAGTATGGCTGTGCCTAAAAAGGCAATAATTATCCTCGCTGAAAAGGATTTTTGCCCATCTAAAATGCTTGCCTTACCTCATCAAAACGATTATGTTGAGTGACTCGTGAGCCCGGTCTTCGGATAGCCGATAAGCTACTGAGGTAAAGTTACGCCATGGCACATTTCAATCAACCCCGCGCTACCCTGGTTCTGGAAGACGGTCGGACATTCCATGGTCAGGCCTTCGCCGGCCAGGGCGAAACCCTGGGTGAAGTGGTTTTCAATACTGCCATGACGGGTTACCAGGAAGTGCTCACCGACCCTTCTTACAAAGGTCAGATAGTGGCCATGACCTATCCCCTCATTGGAAACTATGGCATCAACGATGAAGATATGGAATCGCTAGCAATCCAAGTTGAGGGGTTCATAGTCCGCGAGTACCTGCCCTACCCTAGTAACTGGAGAAGCCAGAAAAGCCTCCAGGAGTTCTTGGAGAAAGGGAACGTTCTCGGCATTGAAGGAATTGACACTCGAGCCCTCACGAAACACATCCGCACCGCGGGCGCCATGAAGGGCATCATTGCGACCGGTGACAAAGACCCCGAGGAACTGCTCAAGAAAGTAAAAAGTTATCCCGGCTTGGTAGGTCGTGACATGGTGGAAAAAGTCACCACCACATCTCCTTTTCTCTGGGATGGAGAGAAACGGCCGCTGCCCTTGAAGTCTGGGATGACCGCAGCCGATGTCTGGCCAGACCGGAATCACCCCCACAAAGTTGTGGCCCTGGATTACGGTATCAAATACAACATCCTCCGCCATCTGGCTGGCCGCGATTGCCACACCATCATCCTACCAGCTCAGGCTGAGCCAGCCGATATCCTAGCCCTAGAGCCGGACGGTCTGTTTCTGTCCAACGGCCCTGGAGATCCTGCAGCCGTTACTTACGCCATCAACACGGTTCGCTCTTTGTTGCCTGAACTCCCCATTTTCGGCATCTGTTTGGGCCACCAACTTTTAGGATTAGCCATGGGAGGCAAAACCTTCAAGCTCAAGTTCGGTCACCGGGGTGGCAACCAGCCGGTGAAAGACCTGCTTACCGGAAAGGTGGAAATCACCTCCCAGAACCATGGCTTCTGTGTTGATATCGACTCACTCAAGAGGAAAGATGTGGAACTCACTCACATTAACCTCAACGACCAGACTCTTGAAGGTATGCGGCACCGGAAACTGCCTATTTATTCGGTCCAATACCACCCTGAGGCCTCACCCGGTCCCCATGATGCCACATATCTCTTTGACGATTTTCTCACTTTAATGCAGAAGAAAAGGTGGTAACGCGAGTTCGTCCAAGACGCGGAGACACGGAGCCTTGCAGTGACCGACTTGAACCTTTCAAATTTTTTGCAGAGAACACATCTGGCTCTTTACTTTCTCCTTGTCGCCGGTTCTCCCTTTCTCCGTGTCGCGTGTTTGATAGGATGACACATTAGCTGTATAAACGGACAATGCTGACAAACACCTCTCAATTCAATCTACTCCATGCCTAAAAGAACAGATATTCAGAAAATCCTCATCATCGGTTCAGGACCCATAATTATCAGTCAGGCCTGTGAATTTGACTATTCTGGCACCCAGGCATGCAAGGCCCTGCGGGAAGAGGGTTTCGAGATTGTTCTCATCAACAGTAATCCCGCCACTATTATGACCGATCCCGAGATGGCTCAGCGCACCTATATTGAACCTATCACTCCCGAATGTGTGGCCAAAGTCATTGAGCGGGAAAAACCCCAGGCGTTACTTCCCACTTTGGGCGGTCAGACAGCCCTAAACGTGGCGGTGGCAGTGGGTGAAATGGGAGTTCTGGAACGCTACGGCGTGGAGGTAATTGGTGCGTCTCTACCGGTGATCAAAAAGGGCGAGGACCGTGAGCTTTTCCGGGCTGCCATGGAGAAGATCGGTTTGCGGGTACCTGTCAGTGGAATTGCTCACTCCATGGAAGAAGTCCGCCAGGTGGCAGAAGAGATCGGTTTTCCCTTGATTATTCGCCCGTCATTCACCCTCGGAGGTACTGGTGGCGGTGTGGTCTACAACCGGGAAGATTTGGAAAATATGGCCCTCGCAGGCCTGGACGCCAGCTTGAATCGCACCATCATGCTGGAAGAATCTGTTTTGGGGTGGAAGGAATTCGAACTGGAGGTGATGAGAGACCACATGGACAATGTGGTTATCATCTGCTCCATCGAAAATTTCGACCCCATGGGCATACACACAGGTGACAGCATCACTGTGGCTCCGGCTCAGACGCTAACCGACCGTGAATATCAAGCGATGCGGGATGCGTCCATCGCTGTGATCAGAGAAATCGGCGTCGAAACCGGCGGTTCAAACATTCAATTTGCCATCAACCCGGAAGACGGTGAGATGGTTGTCATAGAAATGAACCCCCGAGTATCACGCTCCTCGGCCCTGGCCTCCAAAGCCACCGGCTTCCCTATCGCCAAAATCGCCGCCAAACTTGCTGTTGGCTACAGCCTGGATGAGATCGCCAACGATATTACTCGAGAAACGCGAGCCTCCTTCGAACCCACCATTGACTATTGCGTGGTAAAAATCCCCCGCTGGACTTTCGAAAAATTCTCTCGAACCCCTGATTCCCTTACCACAACAATGAAATCGGTGGGCGAGACCATGGCCATCGGTCGTACCTTTAAGGAAGCCCTACAGAAAGCTGTACGCTCCTTGGAAATCGGTCGTTTTTCCATGAATAGCGGTTTATCCTCCGAGTCTCTTACAAACCCGGAATATGTAAGTCTTATTCGCCAAAAGCTGCGCGAGCCTAACTCAGAGAGACTCTTTTATCTCACCGCGGCCATGAAGGCAGGAATAGAACTTGAGGAAATCTATCAACTTACCAAGATTGACCCCTGGTTCCTTTACAACATCGAGCAAATTCTGAATTTTGAGACTCATCTGCGCCAGCAACCCCTGAGTGATGATCTCTTGCGACGGGCCAAAGCCTACGGATTTTCCGACCGTCGCTTGGCGGAACTTACGGGTACGGATGAGGATACCATCCGCGAGCGTCGAATACAGGCTGATATCGTTCCAGTTTATAAGTTGGTGGATACCTGTGCAGCTGAATTCGAAGCGTATACCCCTTACTACTATTCAACATATGAGTCCGAGGATGAATCTCAACCGAGCGAGGTACGCAAGGTGATAATCCTTGGGGGCGGCCCCAACCGAATCGGTCAGGGTATCGAATTTGATTACTGCTGTGTCCACGCCTCCTTTGCCCTGCGTGAGGAAGGGGTGCAGTCGATCATGGTAAATTCCAATCCGGAAACGGTTAGTACTGACTACGACACTTCAGACAAACTGTACTTCGAGCCTCTCACCCACGAGGACGTTCTTCACATCATTGAGAGGGAAGCACCGGACGGACTCATCGTCCAGTTCGGTGGTCAGACGCCGTTGAACCTCGCCGTCCCTCTGGCACAGGCTGGTGCTCCCATCATTGGTACAACCCCGGACAGTATCGATCAGGCCGAGGACCGGGAGCGTTTCCAAGCCCTTATAAAGAAACTGGGACTGAGACAGCCGAAAAATGCTATTGCCGCCAGCGCTTCCGAAGCCCTCCAGGCGGCAACCAAAATTGGCTATCCGGTTTTAGTGCGGCCATCCTACGTTTTGGGCGGCCGCGCTATGGAAATCGTTTACGAACAAGAACAACTGGAGGCCTTCATTCATGAGGCAGTCCATGTTTCCCCTGGCCATCCCATTTTGGTGGATCAATTTCTCCGGGACGCTATCGAAATAGATGTGGATGCCATTTCCGACGGCTCAACCACGGTAATTGGCGGCATCATGGAGCACATAGAGGAGGCAGGGATTCACTCTGGTGACAGCGCCTGTGTGCTTCCTCCCATCAGTATTTCCCGGGAACTCATTCAGGAGATCAAGGTTCAGACAAAGGCACTGGCCCAGGAATTAGGGGTGGTGGGCCTCATGAATATACAATACGCAGTGAAAGACAATTTAATTTACGTACTGGAGGTAAACCCCAGGGCCTCTCGCACGGCGCCTTTTGTAAGCAAGGCGATTGGTGTACCTCTTGCCAAGCTTGCCACCAAGATTATGCTGGGGAAGACCCTAGCCGAACTTGGTTTTACCCGAGAGGTAGAACCGACTCACCTTGCGGTCAAAGAGTCGGTATTTCCTTTCATCCGTTTTCCAGACGTAGATATCCTTTTAGGACCGGAAATGAAATCCACCGGCGAGGTAATGGGAATAGACAGGACCTTTGGTATGGCCTTCGCCAAAGCCCAACTGGCGGCAGGGTATTCCCTACCCTTGAATGGGAATGTATTTATTAGTGTCCGTGATCAGGACAAGCAGGCCATTCTTCCCGTTGCCAGGAACTTCGCCCAGATAGACTTTGGGATCTATGCTACCCAGGGAACCTCCGATTTCCTGACAAAGCATGGAGTACACAACCGTATGGTGGCAAAACTAAGTGAGGGACGCCCTCATGTCATAGACCATATCAAGAACGAGGAAATCAATCTGGTCATCAATACCAGTACCGGGAGAAAAACGGATACCGACGCCTATTTGATTCGGCGGGCCACCTTGGTTTATAATCTCCCATACGCTACGACCATTGCTGGTGCCAGAGCTTTTGCCCAGGGCATCGCTGCGCTGTGCAGCGGCGATTTTGAAGTTACCTCGATTCAAGAATATCATGGAGATCATTGAAGATTTAAGATTGTAGATTGCAGATTTGAGAAAAGCATAGAGCACAGAGTCTAAATATTCCGAAATTCGAAATTATGAATTCTGGCTTCTGGCTCCTGACTCCTGGATTCTTTGATTTCTCTAGGTCACTTTAGTACATTTAGACATTCAAGGAACTTACTTTGCACAACCTCTCGCACCCCATAATCATCCCTGACGGTAGGCCAAAGGAAGAGTGCGGTATCTTCGCCATCTATGGACACGAGGACACCGCCCGTCTTACCTATTTTGGCCTCTATGCCCTCCAGCACCGAGGCCAAGAGAGTGCCGGCATTAGCGTTGGTGATGGTCGACTCATGCGCCATCATAAGGGCATGGGATTGGTGAGCGAAATTTTCAACGAGGATGTCCTTGATAGCCTGAAGGGCTATCTCGGTGTTGGGCACGTGCGTTATTCCACCACCGGCTCGTCCGTACTCGTGAACGCGCAACCTTTCTGCATCACTCACTCCGGCTGTAGCCTCGCCATCGCCCACAACGGCAACCTGGTTAACGCCCATAGCCTGAAGTGTGAACTGGAACAGCAGGGTTCAATTTTTCAAACAAGCATGGACAGTGAAGTGATCGTCCATCTTATGGCCAGGCAACTTGCCCATGGCCTAGAAGAGGCGCTGATCACCTCCTTAAATCAGATCAAGGGCGCTTATTCATTGGTGATGGCCACAGAAGACCAGATCATTGGCGCCCGAGATCCTTACGGCTTTCGACCCATGTGCCTGGGCCTTCTAGACGACAACGCCTATGTCATCGCCTCGGAGACCTGTGCCCTGGATCTGATAGGGGCCACTTACCTACGGGACGTTGAACCGGGAGAGATCGTATTCATCGACGACAATGGGATTAAATCTCGACACCTCCCTGACCCAGGTCGCACCGCCTTCTGCATCTTTGAGTTTATTTACTTTGCCCGACCGGACAGCAACATTTTTGGACAGAACGTTTATATGGCTCGAAAACGCCAGGGGCACGAGCTGTTCCGGGAATATCAGGTGGACGCCGACATAGTCATGCCCTTTCCCGATTCGGGCAACTATGCAGCCCTTGGTTTCGCAGAGGCCTCAGGTATCCCACTGGAAATGGGCGTAATTCGAAATCACTACGTGGGCCGCACTTTTATTGAGCCCACTCAGGCCATGCGAGACTTCCATGTAAGAGTAAAGCTCAATCCGGTGCGCCCATTATTGAGCGACAAGCGACTGGTCATCGTTGAGGACTCCATCGTTCGAGGGACTACCACACGAAATCGTGTCAAGACGCTGAGGGAGGCTGGAGCCCAGGAAGTGCACATGGTTGTGAGTTGTCCGCCGCACCGTTATCCCTGCTACTATGGTATCGATTTCCCCACCCGCAAGGAACTCCTGGCAGCCACCCATTCCACTGAAGAAATTAGAAAATTCCTGAGGCTCGACAGCATTCACTATCTGAGTCTAGAGGGACTTCTTAAGGCCATCAATATGGATACTGCTGGCTTCTGCCTCGCCTGTTTCAATGGAGAATATCCGGTTAGTTTCGCTGATGACCTCCACAAGCACTGTTTGGAAACGAGTGCTTCGGTCAGCTGCTAACGCTTCCGTCTCCCACCACAACACATACATGTGAGAAGGTACTATGGTTAGGCCCAACAAAAAAAAGATTCGCCGGAGTGCCGCCGAAATAATTAGAGAAGCGAAGGATGTACTTCGCATTGAGGCAGAGGGTATATTTGGGCTCATCGACCGGGTAGACTCGGAATTCGCCCAAGCCGTAAACTGGATTTATGAAAGTCGCGGCCGGGTAATTGTCACCGGCATTGGCAAGTCGGGAATAGTTGGACGAAAGATTGTGGCCACGCTCAACAGTACCGGTACCAAGTCGCTTTTTTTACATCCAGTGGAGGCCTTGCACGGCGACCTGGGTATGGTGAGCTCAGATGACATTATCCTCGTTCTTTCCAGTAGCGGTGAAACGGAAGAGTTGACAGCGATCCTGCCCACTTTGAAGGATTTGGGAACACGGATCATCTGTTTCACCGGAAATACCGAGTCCGCCTTGGGTCGCAATAGCGATCTAACTGTCTACGCCGGAGTAGAACGTGAGGCCTGCCCTCTGGGGTTGGCTCCCACTGCCAGCACTACCGCCATGCTTGCTTTGGGAGACGCAGTATGCGTAACACTCTTGAACAGGCACGAGTTTCAGCTGGAAGATTTTCGCCGCTGCCATCCAGGAGGAGCACTGGGGGAGCGACTTCGTGTGCCAATCGAAGCAATTATGCGCACCGGTTCCAGCATCCCGAGCGTCCCGAAGGACACCCTGGTGGCCGAGGCAATCAAGGAAATGGACGCCAAAGCCCTGGGAGCAACCCTGGTGATTGGGGACACGGCTAGGCTGGTTGGTATCGTCACAGACGGCGACCTCCGTCGCGGTTTACGCAAGTATGAGCGCCTCTTGGAAAAGCCGGTAAACTCCATTATGAGTAAAAATCCCAAGACTATCCAGGTTAAAGGCTCGGTAGCAGACGCTCTCGAAATCATGGAAGAATACCAAATCACAGTGCTAGCAGTCACCGACCCAAAGGAGAAACTTCTGGGGATCATTCATCTCCACGATCTCCTCGGCAAGGGATACATAAAATTTACGCTGTAGGAAATCCGATTGTAGGAATTAGGTATTAATTGAGGAATTGGGGCATTAAGAAATTACGGAATTGAAACAGGTGGAATTGTATCAATAACCATCCTCTTTCCTCTTAATTCCCTCATTTCTGAATTCCTAAATTCCTAATTTTTTTGCCCCTTGCGTCGCGCTTTCTTCTTTGCACTCGGGAAAGTGTAGTCTCATGGACCAGATTGTTACACCCAGAGGCCTTATTTGTTCGCTGGCGCTGGTGCCAAACCCTGAAAACCGCGGTTTGTTTCTGGGTCTTGAGTCGCTCCTAGCTCACTTGCAACCTGCAGTGGCAGGGCTGCTGCTGGACCCCATGTTCTGGTGTCCCGATACAAACAACTGCGGTCCGACTTCCTCCTCTTTACTCGAGGAAATCATTACATTGGTGCCTTCAGGACTTCCTCTTTGGGTCCGAATTACCGGCACATCTGCTGAACAGACCATATACATTTGCCGCCAGCTGGAAACCGTCTGCCGTCAGCTTAACTACCAAGGCCCCCTCGCCTGGGTAGATACGCCACTTTTTTACCACAGCAATCGTGGTTTACCCGAGCATTACCGTAATCTGCTTTCTGACACTGAATTCACTCTGATCGCCGACAACGACCCTTTTTTGATTCGGAAAATTAAAAACAAGACCAAACGCAAAAACATTCGCACAGCGGTTTTGAAAAAGCTAGTCCAGGAGCCTCGACTGGTCGGACTTGTACATCGCGGCGACCTTGGACGAGGCATCAATTACCAGAGGGCCGTTCGGGGTCAGCCCACCTTTCTCATCTATGATGGTGGGGAGCGCAGTTTCCTTGAGCGACCCAGCGCTAGTGGTGTCGTTTCGGTGGGTGCCAATCTTTTGCCTCAAGACTGGAGGACCATTACGCTCTCCTCCCTGAATCTGGACGACAGCTATCCGCATCAGGCAGGCCGCTTCCGCCATCTGTGGGAAAGCGGACAGCGGGTCCGGACTTTGCAGAAATACTATGACCACGCCCCCGCCCGTATCATCCCGGCGGTACTGGCTGCTTGGAAGCTGATCCAAAAAAACGGACACTCCTTGACTCTCGAAGATCAAAAAGCAATAGAGTGGATTCTGGAACATGTTCCAGAACCGTGAATTGAGAGATCGCAGAATGAAAGGTTTCAGGTGTCGGGTGTCAGGTGTCAGGGAAGAAGAACACAAAAGCCGAAACCTTTGTCATTGGGATTTCGGATTGCGGATTGTGGCTTTGAGATCTCACATCCCACATCTCAAATCATAGGCATTTTAGATCATTTTAGTTCACTTTAGACACTTTAGACATTTTAGACATTTAGAACTCTCTATGCCCTGTGCTCGGCTAACGATCACTGACTACTGACAACGGACATTCTTGAATGTACACCAACTTCATATATTTCATAGTTGTCCTGCTTATCTTCTCCACCCAGCAGCCATCACCGGTTCCACGTCTCTCTCTTCATCTCACTGTTCTCGCCAGCATCACCTTACTTTCACTGTTTGCTCTTATCAACAGGCATGTCTTTAGACGGCTGGCAGAACGGATGGCGGCCGCTTCCGCCGGCCCGCACCTTGCGGTACTCTATCATCGAACCGTGAGCCGACAATCGCTCCTGGCTTTCCTCTTTTTTTGTCTTGCTGTCTACCTGCTCGACATCAAATACTATCTGACCTCAGTTGCCCTCATCAGGGGTAGTTTTACCCTGCAAGGGTTGGCGGCCTTAGCTTTATTTCTACTACATTTGACCATTATTTGGTTTTACAGCTATCAATGCCATTGTCGCTTTTCTGCCAGCACCTGTTCTCCATCTGCCGTAGTAGCTGCTAATCTCAAATTTAATCTGGCCATTATTTTGCCCTGGTTACTGATCTCGGGTAGCTTTGATCTTTTACAGCTCCTCCCTGTTGGAGCGCTCCACGACCAACTCAACACGCCTTTGGGGCAGATCCTTTTCTTTGCTCTTTTGCTGGTCATCTTCATGATTTTTGCCCCACCGCTTGTGGTACGAGTATGGGGTTGCCGACCATTGACCCCAGGGGTGAGCAGATCGCTCATAGAGAAGTTTTGTCAGGATGAGAATTTCCAGGTTCGAGAAATCGTTCTCTGGCCCGGCCCTGGAGCTGATGTTATCACGGCTGGAGTCATGGGGCTCCACCGCCGCTGCCGCTATCTTCTGGTAACAGAGGGGCTCCTAAACGTTCTCGACGACGACGAATTACGGGCAGTTCTGGCCCATGAACTGGGTCACGTAAAAGAAAAACACCTCTTCTTTTACCTTATATTTCTGCTGGGCTACCTTGTCCTCGCTTATCCCCTCTCGACCCTTTCCTTTCTGCTAGTGCTGGCCAGCGATTTGCCATTAGCGCTGTTTAGACGGAGTGACCCCGAATTTCTTACCCTGATTTCCATGCTTTCCACCCTTCCTCTGCTGCTTTTGCTGCTCTTTTATTTCCGCTTCCTCTTCGGTTTTTTTATCCGCAATTTCGAACGTCAAGCTGATCTTTATGTTTTTTCGGTAATGGGAAGAGGCTATCCACTGGTTTCGGCCTTGGAAAAAGTAGCTTTTCATAGTGGCAACGTCAGGGATGTGCCCAGTTGGCACCATTTCAGTATCAAACAACGTGTCGACTTCCTTGTGGCTACCGCCAGAAACCCAGCGCTCTTGAGGCGGCATCGCCTCAAACTCAGGAGGGCCTTGGCTGTTTACTTGGTGGGGTTGCTTGCGGTGGGAGCCCTTGGCTATTTGTTTCATTCCGGGGCAGTAGGTAAGAATTTAAATGAACAGTTAAACCACAAGATGCTCGCCAGGCTGGTCCAGCTCGAGCCGAGCAACCCCCAGCTCCAACTGCAACTCGGAACTCTTTACTACACTCGAAATCAACCGCAAGAAGCAGTTAACCATCTGGAGCGTGCTTTGGAACTTGACCCGGACAACCCTGAAATCCTGAATAATTTGGCCTGGGTATTGGCAACAAGCAAGGAAAAATCCTTTCTCCAACCAGAAAGAGCCCTTACACTGGCTGTAAAAGCGGCAGCCGGCTCTCGAGAACCCCACATCCTGGATACCCTCGCTGAAGCGTATCACGTCAATGGTCAAGCAAGGGAGGCTCTAGCCGCGGCTGAGGAAGCTCTGGCAGCCGCAACAGGCGATCGTTCCTATTACCTGGAACAGGTTGAGAGATTCCAAAGGATGGTGGAGGGAAGAAGTAATGAGCAAGAAAATAGCATAGAGCATAGGGCATGGGGCATAGAGTAAAAGAGTAAACGGTAAATGGTGAACAGTTCCAAGGCCGTCACCTGATTCCTTTACCGTTAATCTTTTGCTGTTCAACAAGACGCTATGCGCTAAGCGTTTTTCTGCAACGGACAACCGACTACGGACTACGGACCTCAGTTATGGTGCTCATATTGTGGAGGGCAGAACTTATCGGTGCGGCAAGATTATGGCGATGGTTGGCTAGGATTTCATCGTCGTGGCCATTTAGCTGGGCGGGACAGCGGATTCACCCATGTATGTTGCACAAGCATCTTGTGATTCCCAGGC
>JAJDNL010000225.1 GCA_022340745.1 Deltaproteobacteria bacterium | reverse complement strand
CTTTATACATCTACGACTTAATCACCGAGAGTACATTGTCAGTCGGAACTTTCTGGTACCGTGGGGAAATCATCCTGAGCCATGCATCTACGACCTTGGTGAGCGTGTGATGTAACTAGCCTGTTCCGCCGGGCCGATGCGAATCAATTCTCCATTTTTCACGGTGACATACAACTAGCCATCCTTTCCAGATGGTACATCTCGAAAACGATGAAATTCTACCTCAAAAAAGGACTTTCTTTTCAAGTTTGAGATTTCCCGGCGCCGATCCTAAATACCTGTGTGAGTACAATTGCTAATATTGTAGAGAGGGTCAGAGATGAACTAAACAGAGGTCTTAGCCAAGGGTGGATGTTCCTATACAACTCCGGCAGTATATCCACACTGAGACCGAAAATGAGTGAAATTCCGATAACGAAAGTCTTCCTCGTATCCAACCTTGTCGTAAGAATAATCTGTATCCCCGCTATCACCATGAAGCTGGTAACAAAGACAAGGATGGCACCCATAACCGGCTGCGGCATAATAGAAAAGAGGGCTGATAGCTTGGGCAAGAAAGCGAAAAGGATAAAAAGACACCCTGCGCTAATTGCAATACGGCGACTGGTCGCACCTGTGGCGGCAGACATCCCCACGTTGCTTGAAGAAGTAGATATCCCCAATCCACCGAGCATGCCGGAGAGCATACATCCAATCCCGTCCGCCAATAAGCCGCCGCTTATGCTTTTCATATCAGCTTGTACCCAGGCATCATCATTAATTTTTTGAGTGGTCATTAAATCACCTACGCTTTTTAAGCTTGAAGCTAAAGACGCAATAAGAAAGGGAACTAATAAAGTGACATCAAACGACCAACTGATATGGCTTCTATCTGGCAAGGCAATAAATGGTGAGTGCCACACGTGTGCGATGTCGCTACTTCTGAGGATACCGAAAGGGTATGAAAGTAAGTAACCTACACCCATACCAATTAGAACGCAATAGAGTCGCAACCTCCCACGGCTCCAAATATTGAGGCCGATCATAAGCCCCAGCGTAATCGTAGCGACCGCCACATCAGAGGCATCGATAATGGCATCTTCAGTCTCAATACCCAGGAACTTTGAAGCACCCAGGGGCACAAGCGCGATCCCCACCATCAGTACGACTAATCCGGTAACTTCAGTTGGAAATAGAATCTGGAGTCTACGCACCACTCGCGAGAAAAGCCCCTCAAAAAAACCCGCCACTATTGTCATACCAAAGAGCAGTGGCAATCCGCCCAGCCAGGCTGCCTGTATTGAGGCAGAAAGATACGATGGTCCTACCAGGTGTGGGCAAAGATATCCCGACCCTACCGGGCCTCTTTTAAGTGACTGCAAGATCGTGGCTAGACCTGCAGCGATCATCGAATAGCTCACAACGCTTTGCACCTGATTCAGTGTGCCGCCAATCTCACTTACAATTACCACCGGTAAGATGAGTGTGCTTGACATGACAAACGTGTGTTGCAGCCCCAGAAGAAAAGCTGAGACTATCGGTGGCTTTTCGTCTACACCGTATATGAGATTTGAAGGTTTAGCCATAGCAATCTCTAACGCTCTATTTCATCCATATCGGTCGAGCCGGTGAAAATCCAGAGCCCACTATGAAGGTTTCCGGGCCAAGTTTTACCTTGCGAATATAGGCCAGTCTCCTTGATGGTCTGACTTCACCGGCCTTGGGCCACATATATGAGATCCATGTCGAATCTCCTGTAAGTTTTTCTAACATTTCGCGGACAACGTATCTTCCCACGGCATCTTTAAAATTAAGCAGATTTCGGCCTTCCAGCGACGGGAAAGCTGGGTCGACGACTGCAGTTCCGTCCAGATGGACTACGAAAATATAGTTGCCCAAAAATACAAATTCACTTGATTTATCTCGAAATTTATCGAAGGCAGCTTTCCCCTCGCGCTTTATAAGTTCGACCGCATCATCCACCATTTCGATAATAAACTCTTTTTCAACCTTCATATTGTACAAACCGCTGCCAATTACATATTCTTTTCCTGAAGGTGCTCTGGTTTTTAGTACGTAAGAGCTTTTCCACATCGGAAAAATTTCCTCGGGCCTTATCCACATATAGTGAACCCAACCAGATGGCTTATCGTGTCGAGTAACCTTATCAATGATCAATCTAATCACGGGTTTGCCGTTGATATCCTGCAGGTCAATCAGGTTTTGTCCTTCAAAATCTGGTTGTACAGGATGAACGACATTTTTGCCTTTTAGATCATAGACAAAAAGGTACATATCTCCCTGAAACCATTTGCTGTTTTTTTCTCGAAAAAGCGGGAACGCCTTTTCTCCCTCCCTTTGAATTAACGTTGCGGCCTCTTCGACCAGAGATACGATTCGCCTGGTTCTCTTATATGCATAATCTGGCCTTGACTGATCACCATTTCCTTGCGTGCAACTCACCAAAACGATCGCCAAGGTGAGTATCGTTACGCGCGACATTTTTGCTTTCCATGTCGTTAGTTTTGGGGGTGAGGACTTGCAAAAATTGAGAACATCCATAGGCTTCTCCAAAATCTTCTGTCGAATCGCCTATTTTCCCACTATAAACCTAGGACTTAATCACCGAACGTGCATTGTCAATAGGAAGAACCACCATGTTAGTAGGTTTTTTAACAGGCAGGCAACCAAGGTAAGACAGGTGTGCAGCATGCGGGAGTGAAAGCAGGCTTTGCATTACATCCCTTAATTCACAGTCTAAGCCCCAGAGACCATAGTACTTCATGTTGAGACGGGGCAAAAGGGGCATGACTGTGCATCAAAGTATGATATGCACCTTATGTGAGAGTGTCTCAAATGGCTATTCAGACAACATGGTCAATGGGAAGAAAAGAACGGACGAAAGGTAGCAAGGGATTATGCTGAGTATATAAATGATTCCCATCAGTGAATTGGTCCTCTAGATTTCTGTCAGAGTACAGGCGGTTATCTCATTAGCTAAATCAGTTACATTGCGGTTTGCACCAGACACACATCAATAAAACGACAACCCATTGCATATAAACCACCAGGCTTGTCATGCCTGAGTATGCGAGACCAGATAACTTCAGCGTTAATTTCCAGAGGAGCACAGCCCGTAGGTTCGACAATTATACGAACGCATTCACCAGGAAGTAATTTCTGGGAAGAGCAGAGAAATACTCCATCCTCGCTTACATTTCTAATGAATCCATCGAAAGAATATGAAGCCCTTTGAATCCTGGCGGTCAAGTTACATTTCGCTCTTGGCTGATGGCGTCTTTCTTGTTTTACAGGAGATTCCATTTTACATCCCTAATCCACGCTCTCAAGCGTTCCTTTATTTGGCCCTACGGAACCCGTAGGCTGCTGTGTTGATGAAACACCCACCTCCTCCACCATCTCCTCCACTGCTATTGGTAGCACCTTGACTATCACAGTTAATGCACACTTCGTTCGAATAGCTGCTCTCATTGTCCTGGAGATCGTAAGCAGTAACTGCGAAGTAGTAGGCCTCACTATCTTCGAGATCTGCGATTGTGACACTCGTCCAGTTCCCAATGTCCAGTGTCACATCGTAATCTCTACTGGAGGTGCCTTGGTGGACGTTATAGCCCACAACATCCCCCGAACTGGCTTGCCATTCTAATGTGACTTGAGCTGAATACCCTGCTCGAACGGGCCAAACGAAAGTGAAGAGAAGGATAGCTACAAAGATAATATTCAAAGTGTGAAGGTTGTAAGAGTAAAGCTTTGACAAGACATTATGGTCTTTCACCAAATCTCCTCATCGGATGCACTTCGGTATACGGAGCACAACCCCCAAGCATCACTGCTAAAGCAGATGATCCTCTTGCCTCACAAGTACACTTTTGTATCGGCTGGCCTTGGGACTCTGCCCGCTCAGATGGCTTAATTAGTTGTGGTCTTGCTTGCCAGGGAGCTCTTGAGCTCCTCTCAGGAATGAGTCCCACAGAAATGAAGAAACAATAGACGTGCCAATTAGAAAAGAGAAGAATCTTAGAATATTTGCGGTTGGAATACGACATTGATTTAAACGATATATTAAATAGTTATTCTGCATAAGCGTATCGTCTAGAATAGTATTCTTGAGGCTTTGTGGCGCAAAAAGAGGAAGAGATCGTCAAGCGATGATATAGAAAGGGATACGCCATCTGGACTGGTAATCTACTACTTTACGAAAAAAACACGTACAAACCGCAAAAAAGCGAAGCCGAAGCTCCGTAGAGTTGACTTGGTCCGATCACCGACCCCCCCGCTCACCGAATGCTTTGGCCCAGGGGTTGGCGGTGATTCCATGAGCCAGGATACTGAGTATTATGGTGCACACCACAGTCATGGCGATGGGACCGCTGTTTGGCAGCTTAGCGTTCACCACGATAACACCGAAGACAATGCTGGCTAAACCACGTGGACCGAACCAGCCCATAAAAAGCTTGCCCTCGATGCTCACCCCCATACCGGTGAGCGAGATAAAGACAGGCAACATGCGGATCAGGGTGAGACTAAGCACCGCATAGATCAAATCAAGCCAGCTGAAGTAGCCCAACGCCTGCCCCACCACTGCCGAGCCAAAGATCACCCAGGTGATCAGTGCCAGGGCGTCCCCGGTTCCCTCCGCCGCGAGCAGAAACTCTTCCCGGTGCTGCTTTGCCAAGGCGCCGAACAGAAGCCCTCCACTAAAGGCGGCTATAAAACCGCTGCCCCCCAGGAACTGGGCAAGGCCAAAACAGCCGAGCGCCAGGGCCACCACTGGAATCTGAATCCAGGTGTGGGTGAGCCACCCTTTCCCTTTGGCAAATTTCAACAGCACGCTCGCCATGGTGGTCAGTGCCAGACCCACGGCCAGACCGATGCCGATCTCTTCGGCAACCAGCTCGATGGCGAGCTGCCAGGGACCCCCTTCACCAGCCTTTCCCGAGGCGAGGGCCAGGAACACGAAAAGGATGGGCACGCAGATCCCGTCGTTCAAGCCGCTCTCCACATTCAACCCCTGACGGACCGCGTTAGGCACCGCTTCATTGGTTACTACCGCTTTCCCCAGCGCAGCGTCTGTCGGCGCCAGCATAGTCGCCAGCAGAGCTATTTCTACCAGGGACAACTGTTTGAAGAGCAGCGCACCGACCCCGAAACCGAGCAGTATGGTCAGGGGCAGGCCGATCAATAGCAGCCGCATGGGCAATGCCTCTGTCTTTCTCAGCACACCCATGTCGGCGCCAGCAGCATCCGTGAACAGTACCATCGCCAGGGTCAACTCCGCCAGGGTTCTAATGGATTCCCCATCCGCTCTGAATAACAACAGGTCCAGGCCTACCGGGCCTATGAGCAGACCAAAAATAGTAAAAACGATTGGGCCGCTCACCCAGGTGCGCTCGACGCGTCCAGCAACCGAACTGTAAACGAGAATGAAGAGAGCCAGAATGGCTAGATCCTTATACATGTCTTATCTCCAACTCTTATATAGCCCGGATAGTTCATTAATGCGCCCCCGGCGGAACACCTCATTATCTCTTGCCAAGACCTTGAGTCGAGGGCGGCTCAAGATTTGAGGTGCATATGTTCATTGGGAGGGTTGTATACTCTGGCCCACTAGATTGTCACAGACTGGAGATTCCATCCCTAAACGGACACTTCACAATACTCCAGGCCGGGCCTGTTCATTGCCCAAAGAGAATCATATCTTAAGGCCACTTTCGCCCAGAGGAAGGCTAAGCACTCGCCCTACCATGGCCATGTCCACAAGATAGGATTTCTCGTAGTCAAACAAAGATTTGCGTATGAGGTCGTTCTTTGAAGAAAGCGGCCCTGTCTCTTATTCGCTCCCAGACTTCGGTAAGATCTGCCTTTATCGCTCCCTCGGGGCAGGTTCTCATACAATTGAAACAATATACACAGTCTTCACCAAACACCGGGTACGGTGACAAAGTCACGGCATCCGTGGGACAGAATTCAGTGCAGACTTCGCACTGATTGCATATCTCCTCGTCAACCCCTCGAGTCGGCATGAGGGCCTTGGCCATTTCCAGTGTCACTTTTTCCATTTCTGCGTGGACTTCTTTGCTCTGGTATGCCAGCCGGGACAATTCCATATCCTTTCCACCACCACTTTGCATCTTGCTATATGTCTCGTCCACCAGTTGCACTATTAGCTTGTCGTCCGCAGAGTTCGGGTGCCCCGCCCCCAGAGGGTTCTCGAGTTGCCACATCAGGGAATGAACAGCCAAAACCTTGGCAGCACCCAGGATCGTAAAACCTTTTCTGGACAATTCTCTCGCCATTTCGAATAACGAGATGCCGCTAGACGCGCCTCCCCAGGTGACAAAGGGCACCGCACAAGAGCCGTCAACACTGGCTAACTTGGAAATACAATGCATGATGGGCGGCGCTGCATGCGATACATACACTGGAGAGCCCATCATCAAACAGCAGTCATTTCCCAGCCTTCGGATCTGCTGAGAAATCGTCTGACAAAGGTCCTTGTTCTCAGTCAAGTCATATAAAGACGGCTCCGCCCCCAACTCCTTGAATCGTTTCTCCATAATCTCGGCAACATGACGGGTAGATCCTGCGGCTGAAAAGTAAACGATGAACACTTTTTTACCATTTGCTGTCATAACTCGCTCCAGAGCTATCTCTTCGTGACTGCCACCTCGCCTTTTACTATCTGACCTATTGCCTACGAGTAGGTGATAAGAAACTGGTAATAACTAGCTTCCAATGGGAAGGAGTATGAACAGAAGGGACCTTAGCTGTCAAGTGCCATACAGACAATACGGGAGCAATTGGTGTTCTAAGTTGTCTTGAGGTTGAGGATACTGGACGATGATAAATGAATCAACACCTCATACACCAGAATGTAAATATCGAATCAAACCGTCAGACTCATTCCGATTTCTCTCGCCTTTTCCAGCACGTCTGCCTGCTGGAGGATGTCGTTTTCTTGTCTGGTTCCAGCAGCTACGATGGTCTCCCTAACACCATAGTGCAGAAAAGAAAACAGTCTCTCAAGATAGTCAAAGTAAGTCTTAAAGGCGTGTGCGTCAGGATTTCCTTGGGTGAAGGCTAAAACCAAACCTTTAGGGCCGTTGAGACGGCTGGAAAAATCCGGCTTGATAAACAGTACCAGACGATCCAAAAAAGTCTTGGTTTGAGCATTTACCTGCCACATATACACAGGGGATCCAATGACGATGGCATGAGAAGATTGTATCTCATCATAGATAGGCGTCATGTCGTCTTCATGAATGCAAATGCCGCTCTCTCTACAGTCCATGCATCCGAGACAGGGAGAAATGTTCATCCTGGCAACTTTGTAATGCCTTGTTTTGGCCCCATTCGCCTCGGCGCCTTGCAGAATGTTTTTTACCAGCTTTTCAGTGTTTCCATTTTTCCTCGGACTTCCATCAATTCCCAAAATCTTCATAACGGCCCCTCTCCCTCATAGGGATGAAGCTCTTGTGTCATTTTGCAGAAAATTAGTGAAACACCCTTCCGTCATAAACGAATCAGGCACAATGGTATTCTTCGGTTGTAAGCCTATCGAGTAGATTCAGTCTGACTCTCCTTGATCGGATCAATTCCTGGCCTAACAAGACGGGCGTAATAAGTACTTGTTGTGTAGAGAGCAGCTGCTGGGTTGTGGCCGGTAACCCTGTCCTTGGCCACCAACACTGTAGTAGGTGCTTTGGCGTATTTGAAAAAAAGTGAATCGTGGCCTACACAAAGGCCCACCAGGACATTAAACTCGGCTCCACTCTCATTTAGCACGTATGCCTGGGCTATAGGGTTACACATGGATTCGAACTGACCAATTCGTACTTTTTCCTCCTCAGTGAGTCCCAGAGTCTCTTTGGGTTTAGCCCCCGCTTTGCAGCAGACCGACACCACCTCAAAGTCCTGCGCCTCGAGGAT
Organism: Deltaproteobacteria bacterium; assembly: GCA_022340745.1. Lineage (GTDB taxonomy): Bacteria > Desulfobacterota > Syntrophobacteria > BM002 > BM002 > BM002. The sequence goes on along the minus strand of JAJDNL010000225.1, from coordinate 1,262 downwards.
ACTGTTGAGAGTCCTTGCTTCATTTCTGAGCCCCGAGCAGAAAACAATGCCAATCTTCTTGTAGCCCATCTTATGGGCAAACTCGCATGTCTCCTGCACCCTAGTCTTAGTTGGATGCATGACATAAGGCCTGATGTGACGATTTGCATAGCACTCTGACTCTTGCACTGAGGCCATTTTGGCAAACTGACCCACCTCTGGCTGATCGTACTCCGCAGTGGCCAAATCCAAAGTTTCAGAAAGATTGTTAGTTGGACAAAACTCGGGGGCATTGCCGCCCGGCACCCTGCAGATTGGGTTCTTAACTCCACACAAGGCGCACGTAGGTGCTGGTCGCTGTGACATCGTTTCTCCTCGCCTTTCCAGCTTTAGATATGTGTTTAAATCAAATCACGGAAGTTTTGTAGTCTCAAAGACAAGATGGACGCTTCTTGCCGGGACAATGCCAAATGAGAATATCACCTGCAAATACAAAAAGCTATCCTGTAAGGGTACTGACAAGAAGAATTGGAGGATCCTTAGAGAGCCCTAGAATCCTGTTAAGAACTGCCACCCTTATAACTTGGGCAACTTGTCTCATCCTCTATATGAGGCTTAATATCCAAGATGGGCGTACCGTCAAGCATGTCCAGTCCTCTGACCTTAATTATATTTTCTTCAATACGGAGAACTTCGAGTACTGACATACCTATGGGATTAGGTCGGATTGGCGAACAGATGCTAAAGACTCCTATTTTCTTTTTTCGGTGCGGGGGCATCTGGATCATGTAGCTATGATTGAACGTGGGGCTACGATCGAAGTAAAAGATTACAACGATACTTTGACCTGTTTTGATATCTTTTAGTCCTTTAAGGTATTCTTTGTTGATGACCAAGGTTCCTTCGACATCGGAAAAAACCCAGTGCCGAGGAATGTCTGCTGCAGATGTCCGAACGTACCCAATGGGTTCCAAAACGATAGGCAACAGAGTTTCTCCTTTCACCTGAACCGTGGTCCTGACCTTACTGCAAATGTGGGGGAAAAGATATTACCAATCAGGACTAGGGGTCAACAAAGACTTGACCCTAGCCCCTCACAGAAAGCTCATTGGTTGACCGCCGCCATCTCTTCAGGGGAGTACCGGTCCCCCAGAACCTTGTCGGCCAAATTATTGAGCACACCTCGGTCTTCATCGGTAAGCCGGCAGTCAAGCGCCCCCAAATTGGTCTCCAGATTGGCGAGCTTGGTAGTGCCGGGAATGGCGACAATATGATCCCCTTGG
>JAJDNL010000206.1 GCA_022340745.1 Deltaproteobacteria bacterium | reverse complement strand
TAGTCTTCCTTAAAGGAATTCTTACCAAGAAGAAGTAATTGATGTGAGATGTGAGATGTGCGACAACACATCCCTATTTTTTTGTCCCACATCCCATATCACATATCCCACATCTCTTGAGCCTGCGCGATCTTTATGGTTTAATCCACTCTTATAAACCAGACCTCAATGAGAGGTACTCCATGCCATACGAACGTATAGAGGTTGAATGCTATAGCGGCTATCGTGCTAATGAGCGCCCAGTGGCATTTACCTTTCAGGACCGCCGCTGGCAGGTCGAGGAAATCATTGATCGCTGGTATGAGGGAGAAGTTCAGTCCAACGAACCCGCCTTAGATTACTTCAAAGTTCGCACCGTAGAGGGGAGAGTATTTCTCCTCCGTTACAACTCACTGTTTGACGCCTGGGCCATCCGCGTCCCACCAAAAACCGCCCACTAACTTAGCACTACCCTCAAGTTTCACCTCGAAGAAGTGTCAACTAGGTGAAGTGTCTCATAGATACATTTCAACATATTAAATATTCACCACAGAAGCTCACGGAGAGTCACTGAAATTGTAGCCGCTTAAAGGCTCCGCTTCGCGGGAGTTCCGATAGATACTTATCGGAACTCATGGAGAGCCCTTGAGGGGTGGGACAAGCTTGCTTGTCCTCCCCATCAAGTGCTCCCCATAGAGCCTTTAAGCCATCCAGCCAATCTTCATGGCCTATCTGCCACCAATCCAACTGGAAATAATTCTGTGTAAATCCGTGTGGCTCCGTGGTGAATTAATTGGTTCTGAGCTTAGAGCTTTATTGTTTTTTTAGACTTCGTGTACTTCGTGGCCTTCGTGGTGAGAGCTTTGTTTCTTATGGAGAGATTCGCTTGCGGATGCGCTCGACTGCTTCCTCGGTTTTTTCCCTGCTACCGAAAGCACTGAGGCGAAAATATCCTTCACCGGAGGGGCCAAAACCTGACCCGGGCGTTCCCACCACGTGTGCTTCAGCAAGCAATTGATCAAAGAATTCCCACGAACTCATCCCCCTGGAAGTCTTCATCCAGATGTAAGGTGCATTTACCCCTCCGTACACAGTAAAACCTGCAGCAGTGAGAGTCTCACGAATTATCCCGGCGTTTTCCATATAGTAACGAATCAATTGCCGTACCTGAGCCTTGCCTGCATCGGAGTACACGGAAGCGGCAGCGACCTGTACGGGATAGGATACTCCGTTGAACTTGGTAGTGTGGCGACGCTTCCAGAGTTGGTTAATACTTACCGGTTCACCTGATGCGGTTTGAGCCACTAAGCCCTTTGGCACAACGGTGTAGGCACACCTGGTGCCAGTGAACCCAGCTGTTTTGGAAAAACTCCTGAACTCGATGGCGCATTCCTTGGCGCCGGGTATTTCATATATGGAATGGGGAATGTGCTCCTCGGTGATATAGGCCTCATAGGCGCCATCGAAGAGGATTGTCGCCTGGTTTTCCAGAGCATAGTCCACCCATGCTTTCAGCACCTGTGGCTTGGCCACAACACCTGTGGGGTTATTGGGAAAGCAGAGATAAATGATGTCTACTTTGCGGTCCGGCAACTCGGGCAAGAATTTATTGGCTTCAGTGCATGGCATGTAGTAGAGACCATGGTAACGACCCTGGGGATCGGCTTCACCAGTTCTTCCTGCCATGACGTTGGTGTCGACGTAAACGGGGTATGCCGGATCTGCCACCGCGATAATATTATCCACGGCAAAGATTTCTTGAATATTGCCACTATCGCATTTGGAGCCGTCACTGACAAAGATTTCATCGGATTCGAGATGAACGGACCTGGCCTCGTAATCATTCGCCAAGATAAGATCTATGAGAAATTGATACCCTTGCTCGGGGCCATACCCCCGAAAGGTTTCGGGTTTGCCCATCTCGCTAACGGCCTGATGGAAAGAATCGATGACCGCAGGTGGCAGGGGTTGGGTGACGTCACCGATGCCGAGTCGGATTATTTCAACTCCAGGGTCTGCATCAGTAAAAGCCTGAATACGACGACTTATCTCAGGAAAAAGGTAGCCAGCTTTCAACTTCAGGTAGTGTTCATTTACCAGCGCCATACAAACTCCTCCTAGGTGCAGATTCTCTTTAATGGGGCTCAATGATACAGACTTTGGCTCTGGAAGGAAAGCGTCAATTAGCAGCAAGGATGATCTAACCTTACCCTGTAAAGTAAGAGAAAAATATTCCGAGGCAAGGTCATAAATTTTTCTCAATATCCACCTTCGAGCCTCAACATTGAGCTGCTTTGTGCCTATAGGGAGGCTTTCTATCAACATTGTTTCACGTGAAACATTGGCTAATCTCAAGGCGGTATTTCTCTTTGAAAATTGGAGGCGGTGTGCTATTGTGTGCCAGCACTTTGAGGTTGGACCGAACCGGAGCCATCGCCCTACAGGTAAAGGCCACTCTTCATCTAAATCAATAGGATAATTAGGATTGTCAGCAATTACGTCAAGGCGGTACCATATTGAATTGAACCTCCCCATTGCCAAGGGGGGAGGATAGAATGCAATACAATAGCGGGTACGGCAGGTTATAGAATATGACCAAGATCATTGCCATCGCAAATCAGAAAGGGGGAGTGGGGAAGACTACCACTTCCGTAAATCTCGCATCTTCGCTGGCCGTGGCTGAACGACGCACCCTCCTTGTAGACTGTGATCCACAGGGAAATGCTACCAGCGGGCTTGGTGTCCATCGAGGACAGATAGAGAAAGATCTCTACCAGCTCCTCATTAACGAGACGCAACCCTCGGAAACTGTCTGTACAACCGATTTACGATATTTGCATCTCATTCCCGCTACCAGAGAACTCATTGGAGCAGAGATCGAGCTGCAGGTTCTTGAGGCGAGAGAAAAGGTATTAGGCCATGGTCTCAGCAGCATGGTCTCCCAATATGACTACATCATTCTGGACTGCCCACCTTCGCTGGGATTGCTTACCGTCAATGCCCTGACGGCCGCCATGACAGTGATAATTCCCCTGCAGTGCGAGTACTACGCCATGGAGGGATTGAGTCAGTTGCTTAGGACCATTCAGTTGGTAAAGAGAACGCTCAATCCTAACTTAGGCATTGAAGGTATCTTACTTACCATGTTCGACAGCCGCAACAACCTGTGTCACCAGGTAGCAAGTGAGGTCAGAACTCACTTTAAAAGGCGGGTGTTCAAAACGGTGGTACCCCGCAATGTCCGGCTGAGCGAAAGTCCCAGCCATGGGAAGCCTGCCCTCCTCTACGACGTAAATTCAACAGGAGCGCGAGCCTACTTGGAACTGGCAAAAGAAGTGATCAGGCGAGAGGTAAATGGTGATGCTTAGGTTCTGTGGGCTGGTCGATTGAGGCTGGAACAAGATGCTGTAGAGCCAGAGCAACCAAACAACACCGAGAAGAATAGGTTAGAAAGGCTATGGAGCGAAGCAACAAAAAGAGAGGACTGGGCAAAGGGCTGGGAGCGCTTATTCGTGATGCTGACCTTTTGACACGCACGGGCGATCAATTTTTCTACTGTGGCATTGAGGAGATCACCCCCAATCCTTACCAACCGCGGCAAAATGTTCGGGATAAAGCCTTCAAGGATCTGGTGGACTCTGTGCGGGAAAGGGGCATACTGCAGCCCCTCTTAGTGAGAAGCACAGAGGGAGGGTACCAGTTAATAGCAGGGGAAAGGCGATGGCGGGCCGCGCAGTTGGCTGGGCTACAGAGGGTCCCTGTAATTATAAAGGAGAGCGCTGAACCAGAGTCATTTGAACTAGCTCTCATTGAAAACATTCAGAGAAAGGATCTTAATCCCATTGAAGAAGGAGAGGCCTACAGAAGACTGCACCAGGAATTTCAATTAAGCCAGGAGCAAATTGCCAAGAAGATAGGGAAAGACCGCTCCACTGTGGCCAATATGATTCGTCTGCTGAAATTGCCTGACAAGATCCGCAATGACATAGTGGACGGGGTGTTGAGCATGGGACACGCTCGAGCACTGCTCGCTTTACCTGCTGCAGACGCACAACTGCGGGCCAGAAATACTATTGTCAAACGAAACCTTTCCGTGCGGGAAGCAGAAAAGTTAATCCAGGCACTCCTTAAGAAAAAGAAGAAAGTCAAAACTGCACCGCCGCTTGACAGCCATGCACGCGCCATTATTGATCGACTTATTCGTCACTTCGGTACTAAAGTGAATATCGCTCGTCGAGGCAAGAGGGGTAAAATAGAGATCGAATTCTATTCTGACGAAGACCTGCAACGCATTCTGGATCTTTTCTGGAAAAGCTCTTAAGACATCCAGGCTTGTTTTCTTTAAGACTTCACAACCTTGTGCCATCCTTTGTAAATGATGTTCTCTGCATCAGTTTGCTTGTCAATCATAGCCCCCAGATAACAGCCATCCCATGACAGAATGAATAGGGGAAAGTGTAGAGATGAGGTAAAATTGAAATTGCTCATCTTGATCGACGGACAGGAAAAAAGATTATCCGCGAACTTATATGGGCTGAGTATGCACTGGCAGTAGGGAGTGAAATCGTGGCAGTACACCTGGTTATTGATGGATATAATCTTATTCGCCAATCTCCTGCGCTCAGCGCCCAAGAGGAGTTGTCCCTCGAGCTAGGCAGGGATGCCCTACTAGAACGTTTGCGGCAGTACAAACGGGTGCGAAGCCATAGAATAACCGTGGTTTTCGATGCTGCCAACAAACCAAATCTTGCTGAAGAGAGGAGCCAACAGCAAGGGATAAGAATCATTTACTCAGGGCAAGGAGAAACGGCTGACACAGTGATTAAGAGGATTTGCCGAAAGCAAGGTGAAAAGGTACTCCTCGTAACCACAGATCGGGAGTTGGCCAGCTATGCTGAAGGGCGTGGTTCTGTGGCCATTGATTCAGAAGATTTTGAAGCAAGAATGGAAATGGCGCTCCATATGGATGCCAAGGGAGTGGAAGAAGAAAATGAGAAGGAGAGATGGCATCCCGACAAAGGAACGCGCAAGAAGGGGCCTGCGAAGAGACTCTCAAAAAAGGAGAGACGACGCCGCGAGAAGCGGCGAAAGGTCTAAGAATTACGGATTGCGGATTTGGGATTGCAGGGTTCGGAACTCAACAAACTACCCGAAGATAACAAAGAATCTAAGAACAATTGGGGATATTCTGTGAACTTTGCAATCTTGGTGGTGCAATCCTTGCACTGTGGACTAGGATAAGGCGGGCCTAATAAAAAAAGGACGAGAGGCAAATGTATAAATCCATTTTGGTTCCCCTTGATGGGTCGAAGCTGGCAGAGGCCATCCTTCCGGAGATAGAGAAGGTGGCGTCAAGTATGAAAGCGAGAATCATATTGCTCAGGGTTTGCCGGGCTCACGTCTTTCCAGGAAAAGATCCTACCAAAGCTGAGGTCGAAGTAATACGAGTGGCAGAGAAATATCTCAACGAAATCGCGCAGCGGTTAACCGCTAAAGATCTCGATGCCGAAATCCACGTGCGTTATGGAGATGTGGCCGACGAGATTTTGAGTCACAGCAAACGCAACGAGATTGATTTGATCTCCATGTCAACCCACGGCCGAAGTGGTCTTGGCCGATGGTTGTTGGGGAGTGTGGCGGAGAAAATTGTGCGGCACAGTGAAAAGCCAGTGTTATTATTGAGGTCGAAAGTCAAGGTAGAGTCTAAAGCTATATAGAGCGGCGGTAGCTTGAGTGGTAAAGTGTAGAGTATGTAGTGCAAACTTCGATAATGATCGAAGGTCTCTCTTGAAAATGCTTCAGCGAGCGCATTCCCCGTAGCTTGTTGGAGCGGAGCGGAAATCCCGTCGCCGGGGCTGCGGGTTTAGCGAGCGAACTACAATAAAATGGCATCACTTCCTTACATTTCGAAGATTCCCTGCAGCTTGCTGCAGGGAGCTTCAATCTTCATTTCTAAAGTTATCTCGGCAATATCACCAGAAGGCAGAGAAGACCACGCCGATACTATCAGAATCCTGACCAATCGATTCTTGGTTGCGGATACCCAGATAAGCGACCTTGACACCCAACTGGGGAGTGATCGGATAGCCAAAACCAAACGCCCAACCTATGTTTTCTTTCCGGTCGTCCTTCTCTTCTCCATTCACGTTGGATTCCCCGCCATAACCATAGCCAGCACCCGCTGCTGCCCATAATCCCGGGCGAAAGGTATAAACGAGGTGAGTTTGGAGGGTGTAGAGAGGATCGTTCTTAAGCTTGTTTCCATCGAAAAAATCCTTGTTGTCCGTGTATATATAAACCGCACCCGTTAATTCCAGCGACCACTTTCCCCGGCTGTGCACCACCCCGAGCTGAGGCCGAAAGGTATATCGGTTCGTGCCGAGATTGATGAGTTTACCGTCCTTGTATTCACCGGTAGGAAATTGTGCGACCAAGGCCGTTCCGATGATGGTTTCAACATCGACCTTCGCACGGTAGGCTGCAAATTCCTCACCCTTTAGGGGCGGCGCTCCATAAAGGTTAATGGCGAATCGCATGACCGAGTCTGACAAACCACCTCGTCTGACGGACTTGGGAACGCCATCCACCAGTCCATGCCAACGTCCCTTTTGGTAGGCTTGCAGAAGATCGATTCGGGCGGATTTTTTAAACAGCTCAAAGGTGCGTATATACTTAGCCGCCCAGGTATGCAGCTCCATTTTGCCATCCTCGATCAGGAGAACAGGATCGAGTGATATGTCCGCTTCGGTGTAAGCATAGCCTGCGCCGAGAAAATTCGCTCCTATGGGAAGGTGGCTCCATCGCCGGGGTTCTAGCTCCTGCGCTAGGCATAAGAATGGCAGTCCCACAATCAAGAAAACACAGAGACAACACACACAAAGATTCTTCAAGAACATTTTATGAGCACTCACGTTTGACTGCTAGGAACTCCTTTTCGATGCGGGGAGTATAAGAAGAAAGAGCCTTGTGGGTCAACTGCCATGAAAGAGAACATGTGGCGGTTTGGCTTCACTATGCTTTCTTATGCGCGATGACAGCAAAATGCGGATTACCTCCCTTAATCTGCACCTTTCTGGATTCTATATTGGTACAATATACTGACAGTTGGCAAGGTAGGGACACCGGAGGAAGAAAACCCGCTTCACACCTTCCTCTCCTTCCCCTGGAGCAGGTTACGTATATTGCTCCGATGTCGAATTACAACGCAAAGGGCAAAGACTGAGCTAAGACCAACATAGAGGGAATGGTAGCCAGTGGCCGCCGCCCAAGCTGGTAGGGTGAGAAGGGCGGTGAGAGAACCAAGGGAGACGTACCGCCAAAGCAAGGTCACAACCAGAAAGATGACAAGGGAAGCCAAAGCAGCCTTGGGCATGAGGACGAGCGCGATGCCAAATGCTGTGGCCACTCCCTTGCCGCCGCGGAAGCGAAGAAAGAAAGAGGCAAGGTGCCCGAAAAAAGCGGCCAAGGCCACGAGGGCAACGATGACAGAACCGTTCTGCGCTTCACCAGACCACAGAACTAACGCCACTGTAACCGGCAGCGCTCCTTTGGCCATGTCGATGATGAGAACCACAAGGCCCCATTTAAAACCAAGGCTGCGGGCAACGTTGGTGGTACCGATGTTATGGCTTCCAACCGTACGTACATCAATATCAGCCACCCAGCGACCGATCAAATAGCCGCTGGGCAGTGATCCTAGCAGATACGCAGCCAATACAAAAAGAATGATGCTGAACCACTGCATGCGCTTTTCCACGGAGCGGGTTTGCAACATGAGAGTGAAATGCCATCATAACTTAGCGGCACGCAGCTCCACAAGGCAAGTGATTTTTTTGAGAGGTCCATTTCTTCCCAATGAGCTTTATGGTTGCTGACTTAAACCAAAGTCAGGAAAACAACGAATTCCTGTTCACGCCTATGCCTTGAGCTCTGCCTAGTGTGGATACTAGATTTCGATAGGTACCTTTAGTTGCTAACCACAGAGAAACGGAGAGAGGTAATTTCAGATTGTTGATTGTAGATTGCAGATTGAAAAATTTCTTAAGATCGGATCTGTATAATTCTAAAATCTAAAATGTCCTCTGTGTCTCTGTGGTAAATCTTCAGTCAGGCTTCCTT
>JAJDNL010000203.1 GCA_022340745.1 Deltaproteobacteria bacterium | reverse complement strand
CTCCGCTCAGCTTATTTTTCCTCGTCGCACGTCTAGCCCGGTTATTTCATGAATGACTTGCTGCGACCACTTTACAATTTCAGATTTTAGATTTTAGATCTCAGATTGAAGGAGGTCTGATGCAAACTGGTTATTTGAGTGAAACAAGAATGAAACTCAGATCCTGCCGTCTGCTTTCTCTTACTCGTCTTCTGCAAACTCAAATCCGCAATCCGCAATCTCCAATCTGCAATCAATGGTCGTCCTTCCTAGCGTCCTCGGGTGTCGACCCCTGCGACGTACCGTTCAGGTACGCCCCAGAACCAACACCCTTTGATTGGCCTCACCATCCATCCGCAGAAATGTACCAGGATTCCCACTCTTCAACAACCCCAATAGTCTGCAGGAGATTCCCCAAAACCCAGCTGCGCTTCAAGTGACTCTGCCGTAGGCGGAGGGCCTTGGCCTCCGGGCCATTGAGGGCCTACGCCCCGGAGGGAATGACAGAAGAAACTCCAGGATGAAATCTTCATCTCCCAATGAGACTTCAACCCGGAAATAGCTTCAAGCTATATACATCAAGCATCCATTTTTGGGGAAAGTCCTGAAATAGTCTGCTCTCAGAATAGTGGCCTCCAGGCATGAAGACAAGGGTAAGAACGTGGCAGCCACAATTTTGTGATTTTCACTCAAGCTTTTAATCATGGCTATTCTCACGGTGGGCTCGAAACTTGCAATAATACCTGAGGCTTGCTCTCCTCATTCGAAGTCACATTTGTGGTGCCGCACACTGACTATCATTCTTGTGGTATCTCACTTCGATGTGACATGGAGTTAGAGGATGAAGAAATTTTATCTTGCTTTGAAAAGGGAGAAGTTACAGAAAAGTATCTATCCCCTGGAAGGTGCTGTCAGCATTGGCCGCAGTCCGGAAAATGACATAACCCTTGTGGATTATAACGTCTCTCGCACTCACGCCAGAGTCAGCTTTCAGAAGGGTTTCTGGGTTATTGAAGATCTTGGCAGCGCCAATGGAGTTATTTTTGCCGGGGAGCGCGTGGTTTCTAAAACGTTGAACCTGGGAGATACTTTTCAAATTGGCGAATCTCTACTGACGTTCATGGAAGAAGGTGTTTCAGACAGCACAGAACAACTCTCTGCGACCATGCAAGTGTTTTCGTCGCTCATTAACTATCAATCTCCTTTCATAGATCCAAATCGAACCAATCCAGGTTTCATGCGACTGCAGGGGGCCCTTCTGTCCACCCCCATATTTCGGTCTCTCGGCAAGCAGGCACTGAGAGGGTTGGAAGATATTGCCAACCTGCATCTTTTCAGTGCTGGCCAACTTGTTTTCCAGGAGGGTGATCCGGGGCGCTCCGTTTACATAATCCTTAACGGCCGGGTGCAGGTATTCACCAAGGACCACCAAGGCAAGGAGTTTCCACTGGCCACCCTGGAATCCAATCAGTTTTTCGGGGAAATGGCACTGCTATCCGGCAAACCAAGATCCAGTTCGGTGGCAACAGCCAAAGAAAGTCTTCTGGCTGAGTTTAGCTATAAAAACATGCAAAGAATCATGATGCGTTATCCCCAAATCAAGGAAGTTCTCGTTCAGTATTTTCGTGAGCGTGAGGAGGACTCCAAAAAGAAACGGGCTGAGGCAAATATACATGAGAGGAGGAAGGAGCCTCGATTCAAAGAAAAGCTTCTGGTTAGTTTTGGGGTGTGGCCGTTGGAGAGTTTGCCAGAGGAGATGATCAACCATACATATAAGGCAGCTTCAGAGGATATTTCCATCTCAGGCATGACGTTGGTGGCCATGGGCCCAGCCATGGAAGCATTTGATGCCGGTTGCCGATTACAGTTGGAAATACATCTCCCTTCTCGTTTTGGAGTAATGGAAACTCAGGGCTTAGTGCGCCATGTTGTCCGAGAGGAGAATACCGTAAAGCTGGGCGTTGAATTTGTAGATACACCAGTTGAAGATAAGAGGAAACTGCAAAAGTTTCTCTACGGTCAGACTCACACCGTTGCCTAAAACTCCAACAAGAAGTGTAAGAAGAATTTCATATCCGTGGTCGCAGCAAGTGATTCATGAAACATCCGGGCTAAACGAGCGCAGACATCGGCCCACGCCCAACAATCTCAGGATATGATATAATTCCCACATACTTTCTCAGTGAGCCAAGGATTGACCAATGATGAAAGGACAATATACATTGGTGGAGATAATTCGTGACCCCAGGATGCTGGTCTGTGAGGCGAGCGAAATGGCGCGGTATGGGCATTATTACCTCTACCGGTACAATGCTACAGAAGGAAAATTTTACCGAGCTACCGTACCTTCGGGTGCTGCATCAACCCACTTTCAAGTGCTCGAGACAAACGACAAAATTCCGCTGGGTGGATGGCATGTGGTCGTAAGAGGCGAAGTCTCCAAAAGCCGGCTGCATCTGGTAACCAAACAGAGACCACACTCGACCGGCTCGGATGATGCCAAAGGAAAGACACTCAGAAACAAGATGAGGTGACGTTCGACTTCATAGAGCTACCTCGCTTCATTCCCTATCCTGCCGCCCCATTAGAGGGCAAGACTCTCTCAAGCCCATACTCCAGATTCGTATCGAAGCCGCAGGCTCTCCAAAACCCGGGCTAAGTTATTCTTGTGGGGGGATCCTGTCTTTTCATAAGCTCAATGTCTCGCGGATTGCAGAGCTGACTTGGCAGTTCAGCTACTCGGCCACAGGCAATACAGACAAAATTGATATTCTGCAACTTGGGTTTACAGATGTGACGGGGATCCGTTGATGCCTGACCGCAATGGTCACAAACGTAGGCCTCGTCTACTTCAACTGGATCACAGAGATGACCGAACTTCTCGGTCGTTTTACCACAGGTCTCACACATGTGAACTTTCTCAGCCATGATTTCTTCCCCTTTCAATTCACCTGAACGAACTATAGCAGGGTGACGAAGCTTCATGAAACCCTGCAGAGAGGTTCTAGCCGTGCCCTGCAATTCGAGTCGCGCTACTCGGGATTCTTTGGATTATCACTATGTGCTTGGGATCGGTCCCCGATCTCACAACTTCCACTCATTCACGTTGAAACACCCAATTTTGGCAGTATCCATCTGTTGAGCACCACCCACCCTACGATGATCAGTAGCAGGAGCCAGATATTTTCCATGAGATTCTTTTCCTATGTATGGGTTTTATACTGAGCTTGGTTTTCACATAGTCTAAAAGATAATCATCTTAATCATTTTTTCATCCACCGCAAGGAATAAATTAACAAAGAGACACGATTTTCAATGTGGTATAACCCTTTTGCCTAAGTCGAGACAATATGGTTAAATGAAAATCACCATTCCATTGAAGGAGAGAGACCATGATAGAAGGAGCAGTTCTGGAGGATGTAAGGGGTTTTTTGAAAGGCAGGATTATCTTGACGGCTGCTGAGCTGGATTTGTTCACTCGGCTGGACATAGAGCATGCTACTGCAGAAGATCTCACCAAAGGGCTCCAGTGTGACCGCAGGTGTTTGACTAGACTTCTGGACTGTCTTGTAGCCCTGCAACTGCTGTCCAAACAAGATGGTATCTACCAAAACACAGAGCGGGGTGCTCTGCTGTCGTCGGAACATCCGGAAACTGAACTCCCGATGGTGCTCCACCTCAATAGCTTGTGGGAGGCCTGGGGCGGGCTCACCGAGACGGTAAGAACGGGAACAAATCCCAAAAAAAAGCCCGTTACCGAAAGGGGTGCAGACAGTCTCAAGGCTTTCATTGGCGCCATGCATGTGGTTGGCAGAGACCTGTCACACAAGATAGCAGACAGCTACAATCTTGCACCTTTCAAAAGGCTCCTTGACATTGGAGGCGCTACCGGTACGTACATCATAGCGTTTCTGGAGAAAAACCCGAAAATGACAGCGGTGCTTTTTGATTTGCCCGATGTTATTCCCTGGGCAGAAGAGCGGCTCGGAGCGGAAGGGTTGCTGGAGCGGGTGGAATGTGTGGCAGGGGATTTTTATAAAGACGAGCTCCCAAAGGGCTGTGATCTGGTCTTGTTATCGGCGATTATCCACCAGAACAGCCCCGAAGAGAACCTGGTGCTCTACCGGAAAATACATCGGGCCGTTTTGCCGGGCGGCACTTTACTGATTCGCGACCATGTAATGGACTCAGCTCGTATCCACCCTCCCCAGGGAACTCTCTTTGCCATTAACATGATGGTGAACACCAAAGGGGGAGACACATACACTTTTGACGAAATAAAGGAACTCCTGGAAGAAGCAGGCTTTGGAGAAGTGAAGCTGGTGAGAGAGGGCGAACACATGGACTGCTTGGTGGAGGCGAAAAAGGTGTAAGGGATGTTTGGGTGGAGTCAGTAGAGAACGATGGCCAACAAAGTTTCAATTGAACTCGATAGTGGCAGCCTGGAAGTCCATAGGGTCCTGAGCGGGAAAGGGCGTTGCCTTCATGAGCAGAGGAGGTTGCGATGACGGAGAATGCAAGAGCTCCAACGGGTGCGGTTTTTAACCTGGCGGATCATGTCGATTACGCAGACGGTTCTGTGGTTAGCAAGACGTTGCTAAAGAAAGACACTGGCAACATCACTCTATTCTCCTTTGCTGTGGAGCAGGGGCTGAGTGAACACACAGCACCTTTTGATGCCGTGGTACAAATTTTGGATGGGAGAGCAGAGATTACAATCGGCGGGAAGCCCCACGAGGTCAAGAGCGGAGAAATGCTGATCATGCCCGCTCATGTTCCTCATGCTTTGCATGCTGCCGAGAAATTCAAAATGTTACTGGTTATGATCCGAGGGGAGTAGCCTATCTCTCGCCCGAGCCCTGGGTGCTCTGTGAGCTTTGTGAGAGAATAACGGCTTCTGCAGTGTGGGGGTTGAAAATGCTACAGCGAGCGCATTGCCCGTAGCGACTCGGCTTGAGCGACTCGACCTGAGCTCGTCGACAGGTCTCGTCGACAAGTCTTGTCGACAGGTCTTGCTGCAGGGAGCTTCAAAAGATCGGCTGCAATAAACACCTACGCTAAAGGTTTACAGCATCAGGCATGGTGACCGGCTGTGCTTCTCCGTTGCCCAACACAGAGTGCGCCAGGGCAATGTGTTTTATCTTCCTCCAATCCAGACAAAGAAGCTCGGCACCATAGCTGTCTACTGCAACGGGATCGAAGCCACCCACCAGCTTTCTCACCGGAGGCTTACATTTCGGCCCTCCCAAGTGGTACCTCGCCAGCCCCACACTTCCGTCGAGTATGGTGAGATCGGGGGTGCGGTAGAGATTCATCTCAAAAATAGAACGGTGCAAGTTTTTGTGGAATTTGGATTTTTTCCAGACCAAACCGCCATAGTGTTTGGGAGGGGCGCACCCCATCATGTTTTTCATGGTCAGGGTGACTTTCGCCAAGGAATGTCTCTTGAGTACCGGGACAGATATGAGGAAAGACTCCATCACCACCCGGGGCATCATGAACTGTGGATAGAGTCGACACCGGCTGTCGCTGAGACTCAAGAGTTCGGTGTCATTGAGATCGACCAGGCCGATCCCTTTTGAATCAGCCAACTCCACATAGCCAAGTTTGCGATATGGTCTATAGGTGTCGTAAAGAGGCGAACCGCACCCTTCTGCCACTACAATTCTCGCACTGCTTACATTCCGCACATAGTCGACTATCGCGGCCACCAGCTCCACCGGAGTGGTTACGGGAGGGCGCGAGGTGTTGACCAGGTTGGGCTTAATAACCACTCTCTCCACAGAGGACAAGTGTGATCCAACGTCGAGCAATTCCATGAGAGCTGATACGCTCTCTTCGTACCTATGAAAATTGATAAAGCCAAGCGGTGTCCCAGCCATCTTCGTTTCCTTGATAGTCAACCCTGATCCAGGAACATTGGCAAACCCCAATCATAATTGTCGGCTTGGCGCTGTTCACCTAACGGGGCAGATTTCGATCTCGATGGTGCTTTATCTCATGCATTGCACTATTAGCATGTGTACCTTGAATCGGCAAGTGGCGGCAGGTATGCGGTTGAAAGGGGGTAACTCTTGGTTCAAATCTTGCAGAAATTTGGGAAAGTCTGCAAGCGAAAGGTGGGGAGGGGTTCATGACGACCCCGAAAACCTGGTCCTTAGGGCTAGGTCAGATCGCCTAGAGCATAGCGAAAAAAAGTAAAGGGTAAATGGTAAACGGTGAACAGTTGCAGAGCCAGCGTATAATCGGTTTACCGTTCTCCGTTTCCTGTTTATCTCACGCTTTGCGCTCTGCGCTTAGCGCCATGGGGGTTGCCCAAAACCAGGTCCTTTGAGCCCGTATTTTTTACTGTATTGATTTTCCAATCATTGAGTTGCTAAAGACCAAGAAGAGCACTATCTTTTTTAGAGGGCAGCAGCATGATAGGCAGTTCGATTGACAACCGTCCGAAAACCTGCCAATGAGGGAGCTAGATGAAGATATCCCAGTTACAATGT
Organism: Deltaproteobacteria bacterium; assembly: GCA_022340745.1. Classification (GTDB taxonomy): domain Bacteria; phylum Desulfobacterota; class Syntrophobacteria; order BM002; family BM002; genus BM002. The sequence goes on along the minus strand of JAJDNL010000203.1, from coordinate 11,250 downwards.
CTGAAGTGCAAGAGTCCTCTCCGGGTTCACAGGGGGTGACGGAGGGTTGATTTGCGCTGCGGGTCCTGCGGCACGAGATATCCCCTGGAAAAATTTTTGAAGGCCATGGATGATGATCTCGAGGCAGAAGTGTCAAACATCCGATGCGATAGATTTTGACCCAGCAAAACCGAACTCATTGGAACATTCTTCCAGACCAACGGCTTTTCGGCATGAATGAACGAGCCTGAATCACACGCTATTTGCCAGCTGATTCACCAGCCAGAGATTCTTCCCCTCACCACGTTTCTTGGGTTGCATAAAGAGCAGTCTCTTTGGTGTGATGCATTGATGCTTATTGATTTTTGCGATATATTACAAAGTTATCATATGAGTCGAGAGACATTGTTTATCCTATACCTGATTGGAGCCAAACAATGGCGGTTCTCAACATTTGCACCTATCCGGAGAAGGTACTGATTCAGCCGGCCGAACCCATCACACGTATTGATGAGGATGTCATTAAATTAGCCGATCATATGGCGGAAACCATGTACAGTGCCCCAGGTATCGGTTTGGCAGCCACTCAGGTGGGTGTGGCAAAGCGACTGTTGGTGGCCGACATAGCTCCGCGCCGACCTGAATCAGAGCTTGTCGTACTGGTCAACCCTGAGATTGTTGCCGCCGAGGGGGAGGTGATCATTGAGGAAGGGTGTTTGAGTGTGCCGGAATACCAGGCTGAAGTAAAACGACATGAGAAAATCACGGTACGGGGCCTCGATCTCAATGGAGAAGAGGTGGAGATAGAAGCTGAGGGTCTGCTTGCTGTGGTACTCCAGCATGAGATTGACCATTTGAATGGTATCCTGTTCATCGATCGGTTGAGCAAGTTAAAACGTGATCTGGTTAAAAGGAGGTTGCGGAAAAAAAAGGCAAAGGAGCAGTCTTAAGGTCGCGGTGCTCTGCTATCAGTTCTGCCTGCCATGGGGCTAGAGGGTTAACGGTGTACGATCTACCACGCTTGATTTTCATGGGTACGCCTACATTTGCGGTGCCCAGCCTAAGGGCTTTGCTCGATGCCGGAGCTCCAATACTGCTGGTGGTTACCCAGCCTGACAGGCCCAGAGGACGGGGCAGGAGAGTAGAGGCCCCACCGGTGAAACAGCTGGCCCAGGAAAGAGGTCTGCCGATTTATCAGCCGGAAAAAGTGAAGAGCCCTGAGGCTGTTGAGCGCATAACTGCACTCGGGCCATCATGTTTAGTGGTGGTGGCATACGGTCAGTTGCTGCCGGCTGAGATCTTGGAGATTCCTCCTTTGGGGACGGTGAATGTCCATGCCTCGTTGTTGCCCAAATACCGGGGTCCAGCCCCTATTCACTGGGCCCTAATCCAGGGGGAGGCGGAAACTGGTGTGACCACAATGCTTTTGGATGCCGGTATGGATACCGGTGACATCCTTTTGCAGCGAAAAGCAGTGATCCAGCCGGAAGAGACGGCCGGCAGCCTCCATGATAAGTTGGCCGAGGAAGGGTCCAAGGTGCTGGTTGAAACTCTGGCTTTGCTCCAACAAGGGGGCCTGAAGCCAAGAGCTCAGGACAGTTCTCAAGCCACTTATGCACCCATGCTTGCCAAGGAAGATGGCAAGGTGAATTGGCATGAGGCTGCAAAGCGAATTTGTTGCCGTATCCGCGCGTTGGATCCTTGGCCGGGTGGGTTCACTTCTTGGCGAGGAAAGCGCTTGAAACTTTTTGGCTGTCATGCCTTGTCTATTTCGACTCAAGCTGAGCCGGGCACAGTGATTGCAGCGGCAGAAGATGGGTTGCAGGTGGCCGCTGGAGAAGGGGCGGTTCTTATTGAGACCTTGCAGTTGGAGGGAGGTCGTCCTCTTGCAGTACCTGATTTTCTGAGAGGACATCACTTCCAGGTGGAGGATAAGCTTGGCGAATGAAGTTCTAGAAAGAAAGCAAAAGCTGACTCCAACAGAGGATCCACTGGTGGAGGTCGGCCAGATTTCGGAGAAGCCCCAGAAGCGGATTTTCATCGGGCTGCTGGTGGTAACCTGCACTATACTTAGCGGCTTAGCATATATACTCTGGTGGGTACCCAATGTCGGACTGCGAAACATCCACCCGTATCTTCCAGCCCTACTGGCTGGGATATTGGGCCTGATTGTATGTGCGGTGGTTGCCGGTTCACTCCTCTTGATCTTAACTATCCTAGCCGGTCGTGACCTCTTCCTCTCCAAGAAACTCCGCGGTGCGGTGGTTAAGGTACTCTTTCCGCTACTTGTTGTGGTGGGTAAGGTCTTTGGCCTTTCCAGAGAGAAGATCAGCCATTCCTTTGTTGCGATAAACAATCAGTTGATTCTGGCTCAAGACCTCCATGTGTCTCCAGCTCGGCTACTCCTTCTCATGCCGCACTGTCTGCAAAATCACAATTGTAAGGTCAAGATTACCGGAAACGTGGAGAATTGTGAGGGCTGCGGGCAATGCCCCATAAAAGAACTTTTGGAAGTGTCACGTAAGTATGATGTGGAGTTGGCGGTGGCCACCGGCGGCACCATCGCCCGGCGGATAGTGGTTCAAAAACGACCGCAACTCATCATTGCCGTGGCCTGTGAACGTGATCTTACCAGTGGAATACAAGATACCTACCCGCTGCCTGTCTATGGTATCTTTAACTGCCGACCACATGGTCCCTGTTTCAATACCGGCCTGCCGTTGGCAGAAGTGGAAGGTGCAATCCGCCACTTTTTGGACACTTCAGCCTCATGACGCCCAGGGCCATCGCTATGCACACCCTGCTGCAGGTGGCCCGCCACGCCTCTTTTCCCGACGTTCTGCTCGATATTTATCTCAAGGAACAACCGGATTTGGATCCCCGCGATCGTGCCCTGGTCACCGAACTGGTCTATGGCGTGCTGCGCTGGCAGGGACGATTGGATTGGATTATCGACCAGCAGGCGAAAACAAAGCCAGACAAAATAGCCCTGCCGGTCAGAGTAATTCTGCGCCTCGCTGTCTATCAGTTGCTCTTTTTGGATCGGATTCCTGCAGCAGCTGCAGTGAACGAGGCGGTGAAACTTGCAAAAACAAGTCAGCCACCGCATGTGGTTCGATTCGTAAATGGGATCTTACGTGCCATTTCCCGCAAAAGTGAGATTTTTCAAAAAGCACAATTTGAAGGAAGTTCTGAAGACCGTTTGGCAGTCCTCTATTCCTACCCAGCCTGGCTGGTCCAACGCTGGCTAGCCGCTCTTGGAGATGAAGAAACCGAGGCTCTGTGCGCTGCAAGCAACGAGGTCCCTCCAACGAGCATTCGAGTGAATACTTTGACAACGACCGTTGAGGCACTGGCCGGCTCTTTACGTGATCTGGGTTTTTCCGTGGAACCTGGAGACCTGGCCCCGGAAGCGCTTCATCTGAGGTCGATTCGCACCGATATCTCTGCTCTTGTCCAATATAGGAGTGGAGAGTTTCAGGTGCAGGATGAGGCGTCCCAATTGATTGCCCACTTAGTCCAACCCCAGCCGGGAGAGCACATACTGGATGCGTGCGCAGGTTTTGGGGTAAAAAGCACCCATCTGGCCCAACTTATGGAAGACCAAGGCAAAATAACGGTTTTGGACAACCAGGGGTGGAAATTGACCCGCCTGGTAGAAAATGCCAAAAGGCTACAGATTTCCAGTATTGAACCGGTGGAGATGGATGTACTTGAGCCGGAACCACTTTTTGCTCAAGACTTTTTTGACCGTATTTTGCTGGACGCACCCTGTTCCGGCCTGGGGGTGCTGCGGCGCAACCCTGACATCAAGTGGAAAGTGAATCCCAAGGATTTTCACCGGTTGCATCTGCTACAGAGGCAAATGTTGAGCAGGATCGCTCCCCTGCTCAAACCTGAAGGTGTTCTGGTGTATGCTACCTGTACTGTGAGTTTCGAAGAAAATGAGGCAACGCTGCAGGGTTTTCTGAGTGAACATCCCGACTATCATCTGGAATCGGCCCGTCCCTATTTACCACCAACATGTGGTGGCACGGTGAACCCAGTGGGTGCTCTGCAAACGTGGCCTCACAAGCATGGGGTGGATGGTTTTTTCGCCGCACGATTGAGACGTACTAGGTAACAGCAGGCAGCTGACAACTTGCAGCCAACAAAGAATTGAAGCTCCCTGCAGCAAGACCTGTCGACGAGACTTGTCGACGAGCTCAAGTCGAGTCGCTCAAGTCGTGTCGCTCAAGTCGAGTTGCTACGGGGAATGCGCTCGCTGAAGCATTTTCAAAGGGAAAACTACCAGCTGCTGGCTGCGTGCTGCTCGCTGAAAAAGTACCACGGCGTTGCCATCTCGCTCGGATTCCGGTAAGGTGCATGATCGATGGCTCTATTGAACAAATTAGTCAAATTTGGCATCTATGCAGCCGTATTTCTGGGGGCACTGCTGTGCAGTCTCTACCTCACCAGTAAGTGGATCATTCAGAGTGAGGAAGAGGTGTTGGTTCCCAATCTGGTAGGGCATGATACCGTATATGCTCTGGATCTTCTCACCTCTCTGGGGTTGAACATCAAGGTGGGTGGATTCATGTGGAGTGAGACCGTGCCCAAGAACTTTATCGGTTCTCAGGAACCCATTTCCGGAACCTGGTTGAAGCGTGATCGGGATGTGAAGGTGGTTATTTCTCGGGGCTCCAGAAGGGTGCGGGTTCCCAATCTGGTGGGGACGAGAATGCGTGAGGCGAAGCTGGTTCTCTCGCAAAATGGTCTCCACTTGGGCGGGATCTGTCGAATTCCTTCCTCACAGTATCCACGGGATACTATCATTACCCAGCTCCCAGAAGCCCTCCAAGAGATAGAGCGCGGGGAGTCAGTTGATTTCCTCATCAGCGATGGTCCCAAATCCTTTGCGGTGGCGATGCCTGAGCTTCGCCAGCGCACTATTGGACAGGCCCTGAAGATCCTAGACGGCTTGGGGCTGGTAGCGCCGAGGGTCAAAGCAATACACCAACCGGGACAGCCACTCAACACCATTGTCGGCCAGAGCCCGTTGGCAGGGTACAGGGCGGATGGGGACAGTGCCATAGTCTTGACGGTGAATCGGGTACCTCAACCCACAGGACCACAGGCCAAATTGTGGTGGATCACCTATCGAATGGAGCCGGGTTATTTCAAGAAGGAGGTTGCTCTCAGCAGGAACCAGGCTGGAGAAGCTGTGCTCTCCTACAGTAAGATTCATCGGCCAGGCGACCGGTTGGATTGGCTGGTGTTGGCTCAGACTCCTGAACAGGTGATTGTTCGTGTGGATGGTGTGGTGCAGAGGCTAAAAGCCGATGGTTTTGACTGGGGGAACATGCTAGCATTTCACTATATTTCGAGTAACGACGAACCACGAGAGGAGTAACGGAGAGGACGATGAAGAAACTAGCGCCTTCAATTCTGTCTGCTGATTTTGCTCGACTGGGAGAAGAAGTTGCCGCAGCGACCGCTGCGGGTGCTGACTACATCCACGTGGACGTAATGGATGGCCACTTTGTTCCCAATATAACCATAGGGCCGCTGGTGGTAGAGGCTGTTCGTCGCAGCACCCACCTGCCCTTGGATGTGCATCTCATGATCAGTGAGCCGGATCTGTACCTAGAGGATTTTGTCAAAGCAGGAGCGGATATTCTTGGTGTACACGCGGAAGTATTGCCCCACCTCCATCGGACAATACAGCGGATCAAAGAACTTGGTGCCAAAGCTTCTGTAACCCTTAATCCGGCAACACCTCTGGTGTCAGTAGAGCATATTTTAGACCAGGTGGATCAAGTACTCCTCATGACGGTGAATCCCGGATTTGGGGGGCAAGCGTTCATTGAGGAAGTGATTCCGAAAATCGAGGCCCTCCGGAAAATTATTGAACAACAAGGGCTGGCGGTGGAACTGGAGGTGGACGGGGGTATTAACCCAGAAACCATTGGGAAGGTGGCCCGGGCCGGCGCCGATGTCTTCGTTGCCGGCTCCGCAGTGTTTTCGACTCCCGATTATGGCGAAACGCTGCGGTTGTTCCGAGAAAAGATTAAAGAGGCACTTGGTTAACCCGGATGTTTCACGAAGCACCTGCTGCGACCGCGGATATGGGCGTTCTTCCGGGCGTCCTCGGGTGTTGCACCTTGCGACGTACCGTTCAGGTACGCCTCAGATCCAACACCCTGTGGTTGCCCGGTGGCACACCCATCTTCACGGTCTCGCGACTGTAATTCATGAAACATCCGGGTTAAGGCAGCAGGCAGGAGGAAAATATTCCTATTGATTCTGCCAGCTGTCAGCTGCTAGCTGCCCGCTGCCCGCTGGCTGGGCCGCTCTGGCGGCTCAGTGAATGGGGGTGCCGGGTTTTACCTTTTTCTCAGGCTCAATCAGTACCATTTCTCCCTCAGCGTCGCCCACCAGTACCATGCCTTCGGAACGGATACCCATTAGTTTGGCTGGCTTTAGATTGGCCATCATCACAACCTGTCTACCCACCAAATCCTCTGGGCGATAATGGCGTGCGATTCCAGCGACCACTGTTCGCTTCTCCCCTAAATCGACTTCCAACTTCAGGAGGTTTTTGGAATCGGGAATAGATTCAGCCTGCAGGATTTCGGCGACCCGCAAATCCAACCGGGAAAAGTCATCCAGCTTGAGAAGCGGTTTTTTGGAAGGTTCGTCCTTTTGCCTATCCTCAATGGTTTGTTCAATCCTGGGAAACAGTGATTTACCACGACGAGTGGATGTGTTCGGCTGCAGAGTTCCCCAGGTGGTATGTTGGTCCAGGCGTAACTCCGACGGGTCACTCTCTAAACCAAGTCTATCGAGTAGTTCCTGGCTGGAGCCAGGCATGATCGGCGTCAGAAGTACAGCTACTATCTTCAAACTCTCGAGCGAGTAGCGCAGTACCGTGTGCAGACGTGACTGTTTCTGTGGATCTTTTGCCAAGACCCAGGGAGCGCTCTGGTCAACGTAACGGTTTACGTAGTTAATAAGTTCCCAAACCGCCATCAACGCCTTGTGGAACTCCAGTCTTTCCATGTGGAGAGCATAGGTTGTGGGTAACTGCACAGCCGCCTTTTTCAACCCTTCGTCGTCTTTTTCTTCGGTGTCTGACTGTGGGATATTACCTTGACAATACTTATGGACCATGGTCAGAAGGCGACTGGTGAGGTTGCCCAAATCATTGGCCAGATCCGCATTGACCCTGGTAATGAGGGCTTCCTCACTAAAGCTGGCGTCGAGGCCAAAGACCATTTCTCTCATAAGAAAATAACGAAAGGCATCAAGCCCGTAGACTTGGAGAAGGTCCAAGGGCTTGATTACTGTGCCTCGACTCTTGGACATCTTCTTTTCTTCAACATTCCAATAACCGTGGACATTGAGATGTTGGTACAGGGGGATGCCAGCGGCTTGCAGCATGGTAGGCCAGTAGATACCGTGGGGTTTAAGGATGTCCTTGGCGATCAAGTGTTGGGCCGCAGGCCAGAATTGCGCAAAGAGCGAACCGTCAGGATAGGACAGGGCGGAGGCGTAGTTGATAAGAGCATCAAACCAGACGTAGGTTACATAACGGTCATCAAAGGGCAGAGTGATCCCCCAACTTAAGCGTGTTTTTGGTCTTGAGATGCAGAGATCCTCGAGGGGTTCGCTCAGAAAACTGAGCACTTCATTGCGGTATCTCTCTGGCCGAATAAAATCAGGATGCTGGTGTATGTGATCAATGAGCCAGTCCTGGTATTTACTCATTCTAAAAAAGTAATTTTCTTCCTCTCGGGGGACGGGGGGGCGATCATGCTGGGGACACTTGCCTTCAACCAGCTCCTTTTCGGTATAGAATCGTTCACATCCCACACAATAGAGGCCGCTATATGAGCTGAAGTAGATATCCCCCGCATCGTAAACTTTCTGAAGGATGAAACGCACTACTTTTTTATGGAGTTCATCGGTGGTCCGGATGAAGTAATCGTTGCTGATGTTTAAATTGGGCCAGGTGGTGCGAAACAGGTCGCTTATCTCATCGACGTAGGACTGAGGGTCCTTTCCCGCGGCGGTTGCAGCCTCTACTACTTTGTCGCCATGTTCATCGGTACCGGTGAGAAAATAGGTTTCCTTCCCGAGGAGGGTATGAAAGCGGTTCAGAACATCGGCGACGATGGTTGTATATGCATGGCCGAGATGAGGTGGAGCATTCACGTAGTAAATTGGCGTAGTGATGTAATACCTCTCTGTCATAGATCCTCCCGGAATCAATCTTTTTTCACCAAGTCCCCGTTTTCTTGTTTTGCCATATTGGCTTTTGGCGCGCCGCTGCGCTGGTGACTCCCTGCCGCGGCAGTTTGTTCGAGGGATAGGTCGGAAGTGGCGAATTCAATTTCCCTGCCGTCATCTAACGCTACCACCACCAGCTGCTCCATGACGTTTTGGCGAACGACCTTGCCTTTTCCTTCTGGGGTCATAGTCCGCTTGCCGATCTTGGGCATTCCCTTTTTCATTTCCACATAATCGTGGTACTCATACTTGAGACAACACATGAGCCTCCCGCAGACCCCGGATATTTTGGTCGGATTAAGGGAGAGATTTTGCTCTTTGGCCATCTTTACCGAGACGGAATGAAATTCCTTGAGGAATGTGGCACAACATAGTTCGCGACCGCAGGGACCAACACCACCGATCATCTTGGCCTTATTGCGGACGCCGATTTGTCGGAGTTCGACCCGGGTGTGTAGTTTCTTGACCAGATCTTTCACGAGTTCGCGGAAGTCAACACGGCCATCGGCGTAGAAATAAAAGATGATCTTGGACCCGTCAAAAAAGCGCTCCACATCCACCAAAATCATGGGTAAATTACGCTCTTCTATACGCTCCTGGCAGAAGCGGTGGGCTTCTTGCTCCTTGGCAAGACAATCCTTGTACTGCTGGCGGTCGTTATCGTTCGCCAGACGGAACACCTCTTTCAGTTGGTCTCTGGGGTAGTTGGGGTCTCGTTTTCTCACCGGAGTTGCGACAATCCCAAGGCTCAAACCCTTCTCGGTCTTGACAATTACCTCATCGCCCTCCTTGAGGACAAAGTGGCCGGGAATAAAGTGATATATCTTGCCGCCTTCTCGGAAGCGGATGCCAACGATGTTATCCATAATTGTCTTAATCCAGTGTACGTCGTTCGATAGTGATTGTTGATTTACATTCACTTACCAACAGTAACGGGCCAGGTGAATGGTCCTCTAGCCTGAGCTGGCAGGTGGCCTCTCGGCTCACCTCCACGGTCGGTTGCCCGAGTGTGCAACAAGAGCAGGAGTGCCTCCAAACTCAGTCTCTTGTTAATATTATAACTCATAGCCCCTTGTAGAGTGCAGATAAGTTCAAACATTTCAAGCAGATGATCGGGCCTAAACCGTGCAGACTCGCCCACCACCTTTTCGGCAAAATCTACATTGAGGAGACCGATACTGTCCGCCGCTTCTAACTGCTGGACAAGCAGATCCCGAAGCCATGTCTTTAGCCACTCAAGGTCTTGCTTTAGATCTGGACCCTCGCCTTTCCACGCCTTGGCTGTGGCCAACAGATCAGTGATGGGTGATTCGTGGATCCGGACCACAGTTTCCAGTAGCCAGCGGCGGCGGTCGAGTTGCTTTTCGTCTAGGAGTGCTGCAGCCCGAGACAGGCTGCCTCCAGCCAATTCGGCCATAACAGCCGCTTTCTCCGGTTCCAATCCGTGGACCTGGCATAGGTGGGTGACTATTTCCTCCGTTGTCAAAGGCTGAAAGGGAAGGTGGAGGCAGCGGGAGACGATAGTGGGGAGAAGAGATGTGATTTCATAGGCAGTCAAAATGATGAGGTTTTCTGCTGGCGGTTCTTCAAGGACTTTGAGCAGAGCATTGGCCGCTTCTATCTTCATATTCTGGGCATTGTTTATTATGGTTACTCGGTAACGACCTTCCAATGGTTTGAAACGTAAGCGCTGCTTGAGGGCACGAATTTGCTCTATTTTAATAAAGGGGCCGTCCCTTTCTATGATGTTGATATCAGGATGGTTGTCACTTGCAGCTTTTCGACAGGAAACGCAGTGGTTGCAGCAATCTCCGGCGGCACCGTTTTCACAGTTCACCACTTTGGCGAGGGTGAAAGCCGTAAGCTTTTTGCCAACACCCTCCATCCCAGTAAAGAGAAAGCTGTGCGGCAGATGTTCCTGGGCGAGGGCTCGTCGCAATAGACGAATGATGCGCTTCTGTCCTATTATTTCGGCAAAACTCATCTTGAAGGTCCTGGTTCAGTTCTGCTGGGTCAGATATGGCTTCAGTATGGTTACAATCTCTTCATGTAACCGCTCCAGTTCCATGGTGGCATCCAGTATTCTGAAACGCTCAGTATTCTGTGCTGCAAGCTCCAGATAGCCATCTCTCACCTTTTGATGAAAAGCCAAGGCCTGCTGTTCGAACCGATCTTCCCGTCCTTCCAAGGCACTATCTTCTATCCGCTGCCGGGCCCGATTCAAGCCAACCTCCACTGGACAATCCAATAGCAGAGACAAGTGGGGCCAGAGCCCCTGGGTAGCCCACTGGTTGAGTTGCTGGATAAAAGCGAGATCTTGACCTCGACCGTATCCCTGGTAAGCGGCGGTAGCGTCGGCGAACCGATCGCAGATGAGCCATTGGCGAGCTTCCAGGGCGGGACGAATCACCTGAACAATGTGCTGAGCCCGGTCGGCTGCATAGAGAAACAGTTCAGTGAGTGGTTCCATTTCGCTGTTGGCAGGGTCCAGAAGCATTTTTCGTATGAGTTTGCCCAAGCGGGTCCCACCAGGTTCCCGGGTAATCAGGTGGGGGATACCGCGTTGGGACAAGAACGTGGCCAAAAGTTCCACCTGGGTGGTTTTACCACATCCCTCTATGCCTTCGAAACTCACGAACACGGGAACTAACGCTCCTCTCCTTTTGCAGATGAGTCTAACATATCCAGGAAACTGTAGTTTTCTGGTTCAGGCTCAGCGTTCCTATTGTTGGCCTGGCTGTCGGCGACTTCTTGTCCCTCCCCGGTCCCTTTAAAGACAAAACGGTCATACACGTGCTGGAACGGGGTCCAGTGCGAAGGACTTTCCTTTTCATTATCCAGCAGTCTGCTGAGATGGTTCATTTTGGCATCCAGATCATCTGCATAGTGGAGGGCAAAGGCCTCCATAGTCTTCGGCCGCTTGGGCGCGCCAAATTCGTACTCACCGTGATGGCTTACCATCAGGTGTTGTAGAGTCAGGGACAGGGTTGGTGGAAATCC
>JAJDNL010000172.1 GCA_022340745.1 Deltaproteobacteria bacterium | reverse complement strand
CACCAAAATTCCCACCGGCTCCGTTTTTCCTTGGATGATGGCAATGGTAGCCAGGGTGGTGCTCACCACCATGCGCTGAATAGCTTGAGGATCCAGACCCCTTATTGCATCAAAAACTCCGAGACAGACGGTTTGGAGGAGATCTTTTTCGTCCGTAAGAGATTTGACCTTGCTGACGATTTCCCCGCCTCGAAGAACAACCACGTCCGTGTGAGTCCCGCCTACATCGAGGCCGACAATCATAGTTTACCCCTGGTAAGAACAAAGAAATCTTGGTGAAATTCTAACCCGGATAATGAATAAATTGGGAGTGCTTCAATCTGACCGGAGCAACGATAACAGATAGTTTTGCCGGAGTCGAGGAGGGATTTTGGATTGCAGATTTAAGATTTTAGATTTTAGATTGAAGCACCAAATAAATCTATAGTTTGAAATTATCAATCTGCAATCTGCAATCTCAAATCTGCAATTCTTCAGAGAGGTTTATTCCCATTCAGCTTTTGGGCAAGAGTGTAGACCGTGTCCGCGTAGTAATTACTTCGGTTATAGTAAAGAAGGACTTTCTTCTTCTGTTTGGCATTTTCGGCCCGCCCCCAACGATGCGCCCGGAGAAAAAAGGCCACACTGGCAATGGCATCTGGGTGGTTGAAAAGATCGATCCGGCCGTCGCCGTCGCCGTCCCGACCATATTGTTCGATATTGGAGGGTAAGAACTGGGGGATACCTATAGCACCCTCACTGGACCCAATAAGCGTGAAGGGATCAATGTCGTTCTTGTGGGCATAGTTGAGCACAGCCTTCAGTTCCCGGTAGCTTCGGGAAGCTCGCTTTGTCAGACGCTTTGACATTACTGCCCTTGATTGCATCTGTTTTTGCTCTTCTGTAAGACCTGCAAAGATTTTCTCCCAAACCGCCGGATCTTGTGAGACTGCCATAGTAGAGAGCACATTGATAGTTTGGTACTTCCCAGGGTAGGTGCCCAGTGCGGTCTCCACCATGAGAACTGCTACTACAACCGAGGGCTCCACTCCAAAACGTCGACTCGCTTCCTCAAGGGAGGTCCCGTGCTTCTCTATATAACGTTTGGCCTTGTGTACCGAGTATGTTGAGAGGAACTGGTCATAATTGAGAGCTGCCTCGCTCCGCACCAGGTTCGCAGCCACCACCTCCAACTCTAATTTGACCAGAGGGTTCTGATACACAGACCGGACCAGATTTGCATCGACACCATCAGCAATAAGTCGCTCCTGTAATTTAGCGAAATGGAGCTCTGAAGCATATATGGTAAGGGGAGTCAGCAAAATTACGATCAAAATAGCAACGCTGCTCGCATCTATCCATTTTCTCGTTCTCCGTGAGAACTGCATATCAATCATGAAACTTCTCTCCACTGTGGGAAGTTCAGCAAGGATCAGCTTCGCTCTTTAGCGATGCCATCTCATTTCGCCCAGAATGCTTTCGTAGATTGCACAAACTGCGCCAACACATACCGATTCTGTCTTCTCTTACCCCAGCCCTCAAAAACCTTCCTTTTCTTCGGTCCATATCATCCGCGCAAGAGATACCGGCTCGAACCGCTAAAGTCTATAATTTAATCATCTACTAGGCAACCTGCCAACAAAGAAACAGGGGATTCTCATAAAATATGAACAGGGAGAAATGCTCACCTGGCTAATCATCACAGGGAGAGGAAAAATGCCCACATGTCACAAGCGTCGCTTTATATATCAGCCCTGAAAAAAAGAAAAGCTTGACGATTGGGGAGTAGGATATGATATTTGTCCCGACTGTGGTGCTAAGGCTTTAGAACGGCAACAGATAGTTCCTTATGCTAGTTTCCTAAGGAAGGATCCCCATGAAAAGTTATCGCAAAGAACTCTGGTTTGAGGTACCGACGCGGAGAGCCTTGATCAACATCACTCCCCAAGTTGAAGAGTGCTTGAGAGAAAGTGGGATCAGAGAAGGTCTTGTGCTCTGCAATGCCATGCACATCACTGCCTCCGTGTTTATCAACGACGATGAATCAGGTTTGCATCATGACTACGAGGTCTGGCTGGAAAGGCTGGCTCCTCATGAGCCCGTCTCCCAATATCGCCACAACGTAGGTGAGGACAACGCCGACGCCCACATGAAAAGGCAGATAATGGGGCGAGAAGTTGTTGTGGCTGTAACGAACGGCCAACTGGATTTCGGTACTTGGGAGCGGATTTTTTATGGAGAGTTCGACGGACGGAGACGTAAGCGCGCTCTCGTTAAGATTATTGGTGAGTAAATAAAACGTCTAATCCTTTAGCTCCGCATACTGTGGATACTAGACTTCGATACGCATCTTTATTTACTAACCACAGAGACACGGAGAGCACAGAGGGAACTATTTTTCTTGCCCGATCGGGAGCCCCGCTTACTCAGCGGGACAGGCCTCTGATCGGGCAAGAGATCGCAGCCCTGCGGGCACGATCAAGTAACTGGGTGGCTCCATGTCAACGGTTGGATCCGGGCTCAAGAGTTTTCGCCGGAAGCGGAGGCTCTTTTCCCTGGCCGTCGTCTCCCGGCCAGGGAAAAACAACATCCTCTGTGTACTCTGTGCCTCTGTGGTAAATCTTCACTCAGTCTTCCTTCGGCCGCAACAACACGGAGCAGAGTAAATAGTCGTTAAATAAATTCATGATGATGGAGCAGAAAATGGATGAATTTGGAGTAGCGGAAGTCCGCCAATTTTTGACTGCCAACGGTCTGGAAGCTCGAATACACACATTTGCTGAGAGCACTGAAAACGCTTATCTTGCAGCCCAAGCCCTCGGAGTAGAACTGGGGCAAATTGTCAAATCGGTAATGTTTTCGGCTGACGGAAAACCTGTATTGGTTCTGATGTCCGGGGACATGAACGTCGACACCAAGAAACTCAAAAAGCTTCTCGGCGTCAGAAAGGTCAGGATGGCCGACGCCGAGACGGTTTTAAAGGTAACCGGATATCCAGTTGGGGCTGTCCCCCCTGTGGCGCACCGGCAAGCAATTGAAACTTACCTGGATGAAAGCCTCAACCGCTTTGCCAAAATTTACCCTGCAGGTGGTACTACCAGCAACATGTTTGCCACCACCTTCGAGGAGTTATTGAGTCTCACTAAGGCAAAGGTTATCAATGTTGCTAAAGCAAAGAAGAAATCGTGATAGTGAGCGGCGAGCGGTAAGCGGCGAGCAGTATGAGTACGGAAACGACGTTGAGAGGGGAGACGAGGCGAGATGAAGGATATATGAGCAATGACCAACTTTCCTAAATTGACTCAAACGCCTATGTATTTAGCTCCGAAAAAACCTCCTTTCTCTTATTAGAAACTATGTCACAATTCGCCGAAGCCGTCATTCCGGACGAGCTCCGCCTCGCGGTGCGAGATCCGGAATCCAGTAAAATTTCTAAATAATCAAATCCTTTCTGGATCCCGGCTCGCGTCCGCCGTAGACGGACTTGGCCGGGATGACGAATTGCGACACAGTCTCTTCGAGGGAAAAGGAGGCATTCAATTATCCCGCTGAGGCTTTTTCCTGTTGCATAATTAGGCTCTTCAACAATTGACAGCTCGATTTCGCCTGCTTATTTTTCCTATGGGACGATCTTTTCGGTCAGGATTGAAGGAGAGAGGAGGGAAAAACCATGACCATCATTAAGTGGAGGCCCGGCCGCTCTGGCCACCGTTTCGATCCCTTTTCTGAAATGCAGCGTCTACAGCGTGAGATGCACAGGATTTATGATACCCTCACCGATAGCCAGGAGGCCTCGAGACCAGCAGGGGTTTATCCACATCTCAACATTACGGAAGACGAGGACAATTACTATGTAAGGGCGGAACTGCCGGGAGTGAATCCTGAAGACATCGAAATTACTACACAGGATAATGATTTGATTATCAACGGCGAGAGAAAAATTCCGCTTGAGGGTGAAAAGGTCTCGTATCATCGCAGAGAACGGGAGGCGCGCAGCTTCAGACGCATTACCTCGCTGCCCAATCACTTTGACAGTGGTAAAGTTGCCGCAGTCTGCAAGAATGGGCTCCTCACTATTACTCTGCCCAAGGCAGCAGCCAAAGCTCGGCAAATAGATGTCAAGCCCGCTTGAATGAACCCGGATATTTCATGAATTGCTGTCGCGAGACCACAAAGATGGGCGTGCCACCTGGCAACCGTCCCGCGGTACCGCGGGATTGGTTCCGAGGCGTACCTGAACGGTACGTCGCAGGAGCCGAAACCCGAGGACGCCGGGAAGGACGTCCATATCCGTGGTCGCAGCAGGTGATTCACGAAATATCCGGGTTAAGGATGAAAAGATTCCAGAGGAGGTAAATGTAATGAATGACAAAGAGCTTCAGGTTCGAGATAAACGGGAATTGGAGGGTGAAGGTGAACGTACAAAACCCGGCCTTGTTTTTGTGCCGGCGGTTGATATTTTTGAGTCCGAGGCAGAAATCACCCTGTTAGCTGATATGCCCGGGGTGGCCAGTGAGAATGTCAGTATTGATTTGCATGAAAACCAGCTAACCGTCTCAGGTGAGGTCGGATTACTGACTTCCGACAAAGAGGAATACCTGCTCCAAGAGTTTGAGACCGGGACCTTTCACCGTCAATTCACATTGTCTGACCGTATTGATCAGAACGCCATAACAGCTACTGTCAAAAACGGTGTTCTCCGGCTTGTGCTGCCCAAGGCGCAGAAAGCCAAGCCAAGAAAAATTGAAGTAAGAGCTGGTTAGGTGGTGTGGGACCAGTCTATGACAGTCTCTCCAACCAACATTCGAAATATCCTCTTTGTCTGTGCCGGCAACATCTGCCGCAGCCCTATGGCAGAATGGCAACTAAAAGCCCTTCTATGGGAAAAACCCATCACTGGCATGCAGGTGGGCTCTGCAGGACTCATTGCCCTCCCCGGTAACTCGGCATCTTACCATGCCGTGCGTGTGGCAAAAGAGAACTCCATCTCAATGGAAGAGCACAAGGCGCGCCTTATCACTGCAGAACTCATTGATAACGCCGACCTTATTTTGGTCATGGAGTCTCACCAGGGCCACGAATTGATAGCCGACCACCCCCAAGCCTCCGAAAAAATTTTCCTCCTCCGTCATTTCGCCCGCTATGGTTCTCGTGAGCGTGGCATAAGCGATCCATACGGTCGCAACCTAGAGGCCTATCGGTTTTGCTTCGAGGACATCAAAGAGTGCGTGGAATCACTGCACGAATGGCTCCTCGAGGCCAGAGAAGGCTAGCTCATAAAAAGTGCCTGGTACCTCCGACCTAAGTTCTTTTGTCATTAGCTCGTTCGTAGTCATTTGCTCCGCGTCATTCAGCTCCGCCGTCATTAGGGCTTCGCCCGTCATTAAGTCGTAAAGTAACCACTAGGACGGATACCTAATTAATAGCAGGGAGGCCAATGAACTGATAACAATAAATGACACCGAAGGCATATTGACAGCGCAGCGTTATGGCGGCCACGTCTAGTGGCCAATTGACTCATGGTTAGTCAGTCTCTGGTTGGCTTTTCGGACTTTGCGCCACACGCCATTTGTGCTAAGGTCGGCGGTATGACTCAAAAGGATCCATCTCAATATCTGTATCGCTTCTTCCATCCCATCCAGGTTCGCTATATCGAGACAGATCAGCAGGGGCATGTCTTTTTCGGCCACTATCTAACTTACTTCGATGTAGCCCTGACTGAATACCTGAAAGCGATTGGTTACGGTTACAATAAATTCCTTGAAGCCGGGGTCGATTTTTTCTACGTTGAATCGCTCTGTCAGTACCACGACCGGGCGTTTTTCGACGAGATCCTCCATGTTCATGCGCGGATCGGGAAAATCGGTAATTCCAGTTTCACTTTTGGATTCTCCATATTCGAGTCTGCGTCTCAACGGTTCATTGCCAATGGCCATATTGTTGCGGTGGCCGTGGATCAGTCTACCTCCAAACCAACGCCTGTCCACGACGGTTTCCGCCAAGCGGTTGAACTTTTCGAGGGAAGTGACGCGAAAGAATCTTAATCTCTTCTTCCTATTCATTTTCTTAAAGAGATAATTCTCCATGGTCAGCCATTCTCCGAGTCTGCAAGGTGGTTTTTGGGGGTGGTGGTTTTTCCTATTGACATTCACCATATCGATCATATCTTACATGAAATTATCTACATTTAGCTTTAATGTTTTACCTATCCCACGGTTTCATAAACAACATATGGCACATGAACGGTTGCGTTTCAGAGGCTGGGTTAGGTCAACTCAGAGAATCGCAGTGTCACCTATTGGTTTTGGTCAAAGTTTGACTGGATAATCGATACAGAGACAAGGAGGGAGATATGGATTTCAGTAATATTTTGCCTAGGTTGCAAGAACTTTTAGCTTTGTATGGATTGAGGATTTTAGCCGCCATAGTAATCTACATTGTGGGTCGTTGGGTTGCAATAATTCTAAAGAAACTTGCCGTAAGAATGATGACAAAAGCCGAAGTCGACGAAACACTTATCTCTTTTGTGGGCAATCTGACATACATTGCCCTGCTCGTATTTGTCATCATAGCGGCTCTCAATCAACTCGGCATCCAAACCACCTCATTCATTGCCATCATCGGTGCGGCCGGTTTGGCTATTGGTTTGGCCTTGCAGGGCTCCCTGGCCAACTTTGCCGCTGGTGTTCTCATGATCATATTCCGCCCGTTCAAGGTGGGTGACTACGTCGAGGCTGCCGGAGTTGCTGGTGTTGTTGAAAAGGTCCAAATTTTCACCACCCAACTCAAAAGTCCAGATAACAAGACGATCATCATCCCCAACGCCAGTGTTACAGGAGGTAGCATCACAAATTATTCAGCCAAAGATACCAGGCGGGTGGATATGGTGATCGGGGTTGGTTATGGTGATGATCTCAAAAAAGTTAGAGAGGTCCTGGAAGACATTCTTGCCAAAGACGATCGAGTTCTTAAGGACCCCGCACCCACAATCGGTGTCCTGGAGCTGGGGGACAATAGTGTCAACTTCGCAGTGCGACCGTGGGTAAATACTGGGGACTACTGGGGTGTTTACTTTGACGTAACGGAAACCGTCAAGAGACGTTTTGACGAAGAGGGCATTTCTATCCCATACCCACAGCGGGATGTGCATTTGTACGAGTACAAAGAAGCGGCAGTGCAATAGGAAATACAGGTCGCACCAATCGCACACTTGCGGGATCTTGGTCTCATCTGTTTACAGGTCGAATGACTAGCCAATCTTTTGAGTTGCTGGGGGATACTGCTATGTCCACATCCACACCAATCGACTCTGAGGAGTTGCTTGAAAGACTCACCCAAGCAGTGGCCGATTGGGAAGATTCACCCTACTACCTGAAAGATGAAGAGCTTTTTGACCTTGAAAGATTCTTGCTGGATCACGACGCTAAAGCGTTTAAAGCAGAACTCGAGAAGACGTACGGTCAGCCGTTGAATGAAAAATTCTGGTCATCTTCCCTTGCCTATCAGCGGCTGAAACGTGCCCGGGAGGTTGTTAAGGATCAAGACGACGTTCAGGAAAAGAAGCGACGGGATTACGCTCGGGCAATAGAGGAAGG
Organism: Deltaproteobacteria bacterium; assembly: GCA_022340745.1. Classification (GTDB taxonomy): domain Bacteria; phylum Desulfobacterota; class Syntrophobacteria; order BM002; family BM002; genus BM002. The sequence continues at coordinate 15,589 of JAJDNL010000172.1, read as the reverse complement.
CCAAAAGGAATGGCGGCAATGGTTGAAGGAAATTCGAAGCAATCAGCTCCGAGCCCAACTTAAGGTCATCCCCGGCGGGAAAAAAGAATCGAAATAATGGAGTGTTGGAGTTTGGGATTTCAAAAGTTCGTATTATTCGAGTATTGAAGCTCCCTGCAGTCCGCCTGCGGCGGACAGGGAATCTTCGAAATGTAAGGAAGTATTCCATTTTATTGAAGTTCGCTCGCTTACCCAGCAGCAAGCTGCGGGGAATGCGCTCGCTAGAGCATTTTCAAGAATAAAGAACCGCGACAGGTTACAGGAATTGCAAAAGAACCCCCTCCCCTGCCGCTCATTTGAGAAATTGTTATCTGATGGGAGTCGGCGCACAAAGGTGGCCTTCCTCCATAGCCACCCTGCCACAGCCTGAGCAGGAATACTTCATCGCTGCCAGTTTATCTTTGCACATGTGCTTCGGATCCGCCTCAGGAGTGCCGCAGAAGTTGCACTTGGCTGCATCTCCACAGGGGTTACATAGATGTCCAGGTGCATCGGCAACCGCCCCGCAGTTCTTACAAGTATAAGCCATAACTGTCCTCCTTTACCAGGTTTCAAACCAGTTATTCTAAAATTCTGCCACAGCAACTATCTTCCCTATTCATTAAGTACGAAAGCGCAGATGTCAACCCGGAGCATTTCGCATCTGGCATTAATCAATTCACATCATTCATTTCGCCTTGGTCAATGCGCATTTGAAATCAGAAAAAGATGATCAGCCCAGTGTTTTTGCCAATGACCAATGCGAAATGTGAAATGCTAAATGGTCAATGCCCTGGCTTAATTATTGCAGAACCATTGCCTCAACCTTAGCAGGGTTTACTCGGGCCCACGACTGGCTGACGCAGAAGGAGAAAAGTTATGCTCACCAAGGAAAAGGTTGCGGATATTTTCAAAAATATAGTGCGGATATTTCCCGGCATGCCTTCCTACCAAGAACGCGAGGGACTGCGGGCCCAGGATAAGGTCATCCGCACTCAATTGGCATCGCGCATCACCGAGCAGGTAGAACGGATTGGAGAAATAAAGGCTGAGCTTACCAATAGAGCTATGCTGAAGCCCCTAGCCAATCTGGACAGGCTTGCTCGCAAGTTGATGCGATTAGCGGATACTGTCCGCTTCGCCAGTTACGGCTATGGAGGCCTTTTCGCAGCGACACCCGTGGATGAGCAAAAGCTGGCAGAGCTTTATGACTATGATATTTCACTACACCAAGAGGTCGAAGAACTCGCAGTAGCCGTCAGCACACTACAGCAAAGCCAGGATGACGAGTGGGAGACAACCTCCCTTGATGACATCCAACAAATAGCGAATCGTTTGGCAGAAAAGATCACCAATCGACAATCCATATTTACCCAAAATTAGGTTGTCGGACTTCGCGGAGCATCAAGCGCTTGTGCGGGCACGCTATGCGCTTACCGCTCTGCGCTTTGCGCGAATGAAAGGAGCACCCCCATGGCCGTTTTCTTAGAAGTCATAGAATGGTTTGACGAAACCGGTCACACCATGATGCATCGTATCCCTGAGCAAGGATCGGCAGAAATCAAATTTGGTGCCCAGCTGGTTGTTCGCGAAAGTCAGGCTGCCATTTTTTTTCGGGACGGCAAAGCCTACGACATCCTTGGACCCGGCCGGCATACCCTGTCGACTCTGAACCTGCCCTTGATAACCAAGGTCCTGAGCCTACCTTTTGGCTTTAAGAGCCCTTTTCGGGTTGAAATCTATTTTGCCAACACCAAGATTTTCACCCACCTTAAATGGGGAACCAAAGAGCCGGTTGCCTTCAAAGACGCCGAGCTCGGCCTTGTTCGTCTGCGCGGCTTCGGCACCTACACCATGCGTATCACCCAGCCTTTGCTGCTCATCAATACACTTGTTGGAACACAGGGAATTTATAGTACCGAGGAAATAGATGATTTTCTCCGGGACGTGATCGTCAGCCGCGTCAACGACCTCTTGGGTGAAATGCTGGACACTGTTTTCAACCTACCGGCTTACTACGATGAGTTGGGAGCTGCCATCAAGAGCAGGGTCCATGAAGACTTCGCCCGCTATGGCATTACCCTCCTTGACTTCTACATCAATAACATTACGCCTCCGGCTGAGGTGCAGAAAATGATCGACGCCAAGGCTGGCATGCAAGCAGTGGGCGATCTGGATAGTTTCATGAAATTCAAGGCAGCCAAAGCCATGGGTGATGCCGCCACGGCCGAAGGTGGAGGAGGAGATGCAGCAAGTGGCATGGGTTTGGGCCTGGGCGCTGGTCTTGGCATGCTCATCCCCGGCATGCTTCAAAAGACCATGCAGGAGGGCCACCTGCCCGCCACTAAAAAGATGGATTGTCCAGCATGCCAGGCGCAGATCCCAATGGATGCTCGTTTCTGCTCAAACTGTGGCCACCAGATCGTTACCATCAATAAGTGCCTTCAGTGTGGTAACGATCTTCCCGCGGGCGCCAATTTTTGCATGAGTTGTGGTGCCAAGGTCGAGAAAAAATCCAAGAAATGTACTAAATGCGGCTATGAGGCGCTACCGGAGGCCAACTTTTGTAATGAGTGTGGGGAAAAACTGCCATAGCTCAAAGCAGATATACATGCTCAGTCTTTGATATATCTCTAGTAAGAATTAGAGAGGCGTTCCCTCATGCGGCAGTTTGCTGGAGTAATGGAGTAGTGGAGTAATGGAGTAATGAAAGAACAATTCCAGTTGAAATTGAAGCTTCCGCTCTTTCCAGCACTCCAATACTCCAACACTCCATTAAAGGCTTGTTTAGGGCAAAACCTCGTAATCGGGTCCATCCTTGGAATATGGCTACTTAGATCATGCAAATCAAGATTGATTGTCCGCAGTGCGGTGGAGACATTGTCTTTGACGAAGAAATCGAGGTGGTTCGCTGTAATTATTGCGGTTCCACCAATCAGATTTCTGGCAAATCGGGCAATCCACGTTTTATGTTTCCACCGCGCTGGACCAAAGAAAAGTGTCGACATCGAATTGCCTCGCTGCTGAGCGGTAAAGTGTCATGGCGTCTAAAAAAGAAAGGGTTGCATTTAGTTTATGCTCCATACTGGCGTACTATAGGAATGGTCTTTCATTGGCTCCTGGGCAAGAAGGAGCATACTTCACCAATCGGTGGGCGCTCGTGGGATGATGCCAAGGAACTCAAAGCCAAGCTCTTTGACTTTTCCTTTCCAGCCTATAAAGAACCCGATCTTGACTTAGAGTCTCTGGGAGTACGCACCGCCGTAATCCCTCTGCAGCTTTTTCACCACACCAGGCTTTCCGGTTCTGAGATTGTTCTTCCCGTTGAGGTCAGCCTGCAGGAGGCAAGGGAGCACAGTAGCAGTTTCCTAACCTATGGCTTCTCTGATCCGAGCTTTCGGGTGGAATTCAAAGATACCCAACTAATAGGAGAGGTCTATTCTTTAGTTTATTTTCCATTCTGGGTCCTAGAGGTAACAGGGAACAACAGGAGAGGTTTGCTCATTATCGACGGCGTGGCCAATCGCATCAGGAAGACTGTATGGGATCAGGATGTAGACTCTTTTTTCCGGGAAAACACATCCAGTGAAGCAGCAGCTCACTTTAGTGATCTTCGGCTTATTCCATTTGTGTGTCCAGTATGCGGCTGGGATCTTCCTTTCTCGCCCATGAGCAAAACCCACGTTTGTGCTACTTGCACTCGGGCCTGGATCGAAAAAGCTGGCAGTTACCGGGAAGTGGAGTATCAACTTGTGGCTGTGCCGGAAAAGTTTGAACACGCTACTCGTTACATGCCTTTCTGGGACCTCGGTATTCAGATTCATACCCCTGATAGGGTCTTACAGAACAGGGTCGATCTCCGCACCTTGTTACCAAACCTTCCGGTAGGAAGCGAAAGTGGCAACGGTGCCCAGTCAATTAAATTCTTGATTCCGGCCTTCAAGATCAGAGGCCCTAAAGCACTCTCCAAGTTGGCCACCATTTTTTGCGCCAATCCGCCTTCCCGACCACTTCGGGCCAGGGAAGGTCTGGAAAAAGAAAAATTCGAGGGAGTGTGCCTGGGGGGAGAAGAAGCGGAACAATTGGCCCAGGTGGTTCTCATCTCAATGGTGCCTAGGTACAACCGCCGGGCTCGCAAGGTACTAAAAAAGTCGAAAATTTCAGTAGAGACAACCAGGTTAATCTACTACCCATTTTACCGTAAAGGTATCTACTTTAGGGAAGCCAACTCAAATCACCCAATTCAGCGCGGCACAGTGGTTCTCGGTACTGACTGAGTCACTATGGTAAAAGACAGTAACCAGTGTTCAGGTTTCAGGAAAAAGAAACAGAGAATCCAGTAGCCAGTAGCCAGTAGTCAGTAGAAAAGAGGTATTTGCTTTTTGGTTTTTCCTGCTGGATTCTGAATTCTGATTCCTGACTCCTTGCTTTTAAATCCGCAATTCGCAATCCGAAATTCGAAATTATTTCCCAATGCCCAATGCCCAATGCCCTATGCCCTATGCCCTATGCCCTATGCCCTATGCCTTCAAGTTGTTCACAGAATGAGTTGAAATAGCAGAAATGATGTTTACAATAGAACGCACGAAGCTTAATGACTCAAGGAGGGAAATTTGCCGAAGCCCCGGTTTAAAAGTCATAGGATCGGGAGATAAAGTCATCAAATCCGAATAATGAATATTGAAATCCGAAATAAATTCGAATTTCCAAAACTGGTCTTCTGGACTCCCTGCCCTTCGAACGGGTCCTCAGTTCCCAATAAGCAAAAGATGATACAGGCCTTTTTAGATATTTGCGTTTTGAACATTTGAAAATTAGTATTTTGGATTTGTTTCGTGCTTCGGATTTAGAGTTTCGAATTTCCGACTTTGTTCATCGCACATGTGGTCGCTGTGCGGTTTGACTTACAATGCAAACCATCCTATTCCTGGTTGTTAGGTTATGCCTCCAGTAAACAACAAAAGGTCTCGCCGCATCTGGTTTCCTGTGATTCATTCTCCCTGGAGTGACGTCATCAAATTTCTATTGGTTCTTGCGGCTCTCACCTGGTTGCTCTATCGGGGCACTGAGAGTTTGGGCTACAACTGGCAGTGGCACCGAGTATCCAGATATATAGTGAGCGTCAAAGACGGTCAGGTAATTTTCGGGCCTCTCATTCAAGGATTGCTGGTCACCTTGCGCATCTGCGGCTGGAGCCTGGTATTTTCCTTCACTTTTGGATTGTTAACGGCACTCTTACGAATGTCAGATTCGGTGGTGGGCAGAGGCGTGGCTCGCTGTTACTTGGAGTTGATCCGAAACACACCGCTTCTGGTCCAGTTGTTTTTCCTCTATTTTGTCGTAGCACCGGTACTGAACATCGACCGTTTTACTGCAGGCGTTTTGGCACTAAGCCTTTTCGAAGGAGCATATGCTTCCGAAATCTTCAGGGCTGGAATAGTTTCTGTCGCCAGAGGGCAGTGGGAGGCGGCTCATAGTCTCGGTCTGAGCACATTTCACCTCTATCGGTATATTATTTTACCGCAAGCGATTCGCTACGTTCTCCCCCCACTCACCAGTCAGGCGGTCGCACTCATCAAAGACTCAGCCCTGGTCAGTACTATTGCCATTTATGATCTAACCATGCAGGGACAGGTAATAATTAGTGAGACTTTTCTGACATTTGAGATTTGGTTCACAGTGGCGGCCATCTACCTTGTTCTTACTGTTATACTGTCCACGATGGCTGATATCATGGCATACGGCTTGAAAACTACCAGCTAACCTTGTGCCGGAGAATTTGATGCAGGGGAAGGAATTAGGCGATTACATCATTGAAGTGGAGCGCATCCGCAAGACATTTCCCGACGGGGTTCAAGCTTTATATGACTTCTCAACCAGGATCCGGCGCAGCGAGGTTGTTGTAGTTATTGGCCCCTCCGGTGCTGGTAAATCTACGTTTCTCAGGTGTCTGAACGGCCTCGAAGACTTTGATAGTGGCACCATTACCATCGACGGTATTCCTCTCGACGACAACAAGGAAAATCGGTTCGAAATCCGCAAAGAAGTAGGCATGGTGTTTCAGTTATTCAATCTCTTCCCGCATATGACTGTACTGGAAAATGTTAATCTGGCACAAATGCTTGTCAGGAAAAAGAACCATGACGAGGCTACCAAAGTGACCATGTCACTTCTGGAGAAGGTGGGCATTCCTGATAAAGCCCAAAGCTATCCTAGCCAGCTCAGCGGCGGTCAGCAACAGCGTGTTGCCATTGCCAGAGCCTTGGCCATGGTACCGAAGGTGATGCTTTTCGACGAGGCAACAAGTGCTCTCGATCCGGAGATGATTGGCGAGGTCCTTGATGTCATGAAAACCCTTGCCCAGGAAGGAATGACCATGGTTGTGGTAACGCATGAGATGGGATTCGCCCGAGAAGTCGGTGATCGGGTAATATTTATGGACGAAGGACGTACTGTGGAAGAAGGATCAGTAGAACAAATCTTTTCCAATCCGCAGAAGGAACGAACGAGGCAGTTTATTGGTCAAATTCTTTGAGGACAAAGGGCATGGGGTGAGAGAGATTGTGTTCATCTGCTCCATACTCTATGAAAACAAGAAAAGGGAGGAAACGATGAAGACTCGCCGGCCACTCTTGCAAATTTTGATCATAATCGCTCTGATGTGTTTCATGGTGACCTCAGGTTCAGCAGGCAAACTTCAGAAGCAGCTGGCAGCCGAAAGCACGATCGAGAAGATACTCAAGCGTGGGGTACTTCGTGTTGGTATGTCAACCTTCCTTCCATGGGCCATGAAGGACAAAAAAGGTAGTTTTGTTGGTTTTGAAATCGACGTTGCCACCAGATTGGCAGAAGATACCGGGGTCAAAGTTGAGTTTATCCCAACCAAATGGGATGGTATCATCCCGGCACTTCTCACCGGGAAGTTCGATGTCGTTATAGGTGGCATGACCATACGACCTGATCGCAACCTCAAGGTTAACTTCTCCATCCCATACGACTACAGTGGCCAGACTATTTGCGCCCACAAGAAGTTGGCAGCCGGTTTCAAGGGGCCAGAAGATTTCAATCGACCCGACGTTACGGTCGGTGCTCGTCTTGGTTCCACCTCCGTTCCCGCAATTAAAAGAATGATGCCCAAGGCAAAGCTCCGTCTCTTTTCTGAGGAACCACAGCTTTATCAGGAACTACTCAATGGCAATCTCCATGCTGTTATCGCTTCCTTGCCAACGCCCGCCTACCAAGCCCTCAGATATCCTGACACCCTGTTTGCAATCACGGAACCGTTCTCGCGCGAGCTCATTGGCTTTGCTGTCCGCAAAGGTGATATTGACACCCTCAATTACTTTAACAGCTGGATTCGGACTGTTGAGGCGGAAGGCTGGCTACAAGAGCGGCACAATTACTGGTTTAACACCAGGGAGTGGGAGAATCTTATTCAGTAGCGAGAATGTAGATTGCAGAATGCAGACTTTAGATTGAGGGATTGAGGGATTAAGTCAGTAATCCAGGAAGATCTCATTTTTTGAATTCCTAAATCCCTAAATTCTTCAATTCCTAAATTTTGCTATTTTAGACATTCTCTAACGTAGGGCGAAATTAAGTACAAATAGAGAAACGACGTTGAAAAAGAAGAAGACAAAAATAACCCCTCTCGACCTGATTGTCTCGGCTCTCATTCTCGCTGCTGCAGTCTACCTGGGCTACCGGATTAAAGTGGGACTTCATTACAAATGGAACTGGCAAGCCATACCCCAGTATCTTTATCGTTACGACCAGGAGAGCGGCAAATGGGTAGCCAATCTAATCATGCAAGGGCTTTTCACTACTCTTCGTCTCAGTATCTGGGGCACCGTCTTGGCGACTATTCTAGGAACCATAATGGGTCTCTGTCGCATAAGCCAGAGTCTGTTCTATCGATTGCTCGGACGTTCTTACGTCGAATTGATTCGCAACATGCCTCCTTTGGTCCTTATCTTTATCTTTTACTACTTCGTTAGCGGTCAAATAATGCCAGTTTTGGGTTTAAATGAATTCATCTTGGCACAATCAGAGACCACACAGCGCCTTTGTGAACTCCTGTTTGCGCCACCGTCATTTCTTTCAGCCTTTTTCTCTGCGCTTGTTACTCTGGCGATCTTTGAGGGCGCATATATCGCCGAAATAGTCCGAGCTGGAATTCAGTCAATCGACAAGGGACAGTGGGAGGCTGCTCACGCGCTCGGTTTATCAAAATGGCAACAAATGCGTTACATCATCCTCCCACAGGCAGTACAACGAATCCTTCCGCCCCTAGCAGGACAGTTCATATCCCTTATTAAGGATTCCTCCATCGTTTCAGTTATTTCAATCCAGGAGTTGACTTTTCAAGGTATGGAATTGATGGCCACGACCTATCTCACTTTCGAGATCTGGATTACCATAACCCTGTTATATCTGGTAATGACCTTCACCTGCTCTCTGGCCGTGCAGAGACTCGAAGTCCGAATGGCGAGAGGGAGGGCCTGATAGGCAGTAGGCACAGGAAGACGACGCGGGGACGCGGAGAAACGGCGAGACGGGGATTAGAGGTCAGAGGTCAGACGACAGAAGAGAGCGAGCAGTCTTTCAAGTAGGCTCTAGGAACTAAAAGGAACGGAGTACATTTCTCATTGATCATTTTTTATCTCTCATTGACTATCGAGAGACAAAAATGATAGGGGTGCTGGATTGAAAAACCCATGAATACGGAATGACAAATGCTAAATGAGAAATTACCAACGATTATGGCTCCCCTTCTCAGAACTATCGTTCTCGCCTTGTTTGGCCTTTCTCTGGTGGCATGCGCCACCATCGCTATGAAACCCACACACGTCTGGTACCAACAAGATACCCTGGATTCAACCATGAAGACTGATCTGGCTGCATGTGAGTCAGATGCAACTGATCAGAAAATGATTACTGACTGCATGCAAACAAGGGGCTACGTGCTCATCCCTCAACCGCAGGCGGAGCTATTGATGGTAAGATCGCTTCAGGAAGCAGGCTTAAACGATGATGAAATTGCCACTCAACTCCAATGGAATGAAAAAAAAGTGCGACGCTACCTTGACGAAAATTACCAATTGCCTCGAACTGCTTCCCTCGGGCGGCAACCTATAGAAATATCCGTAAGGATTGGTAAGCCGGCTGTAAAGCCTCTGATAGCTGACCTGCAGGACAATGATCCGCTTGTCAGAAGTAATGCAGTGAAGGCGTTGGGCGCAATAAAGGACCCGCGTGCAGTGAAACCTTTGATTGCGGTACTAAACGACAACGATCCACTCATTCAGAGACAGGCGGTAAAAGCACTTGGAAGAATTAATGACCTTCTTGCGGTGGAGCCACTCATTGGGATTTTGGAGGATAGAGAAAAAAAGCCATATGTTCGCATGAGTGCAGCCGAGGCCTTGGGCAGTATGGGTGACTTAAGGGCAGTGGAACCGCTGGTTGCCGCTCTGGATGATCCGTACTGGGAAGTCCGAGCCCCTGCCGCAGAAGCACTAGGCAGGATCGGGGATCCGAGTGCAGTTGAACCCCTGATTGCAGCCTTGCAGGATCAGGACGCAACGGTAAGAGGCAATGCGGCGGACGGTCTGGCTAAAATGAGAGACCCGAGGGCCATCGAAGCACTGTCGGCCGCGCTGACCGATAAAAGTAAAACTGTGCGGGAAAAAGCAGCCCGGGCATTATCAGTGATTGCTGGGGAAGACTTCTGGTAGCATTGAAATATCCGGGTTAGGTAGGCATGCTTTCATCCAAGTACTGCTCCCCTTTCGCGGCAATCTTGTATTCTGGAGGCCGGCCTACCTCAACAGCTATATTAATGTATGCCTGCTCTTTGAGCACATCCAGATAAGGTTCCAATTTGGGTTCAACTATCCCCAGTAGATCTGACAAGTCTTCCAGGGGATAGCCTGTATCACCCGCATCTGCCAGAAGCTTGAGAACTCTTTTCTGCACACTTTCGGTCTCTTTGGGAGCATCTTTCTTCTTACGACGGAGCCCTTTTACTTTCACCTTCTTCCCGGGTGATGAGCGTGGTTTCTCGGGTTCGGGTTTCGGAGGCTCTGGTTTCGGAGGCTCTGGTTTACTGGGCTCTTTCTTCTCTCTTATCTTTTCTTCAATCCTCGCATCGATTTTCTCTTCCAGCTCTTTAGCAATGAATGGTGCCGCTTCAGCAGCCTCAACTTCCTGTCCTTCAAATCCGGGTTCTCTCTCGAGATCGTCTATTGAAATCGGTTGATCACCATGTATAAGCGATACCAAGGTAGCTCGCAACTCGGCTTTCATGGTGTCATAGGACAGACGAGGGAGTCGTCAGATACCAAAACGCTTTTTCAAATCTTCGAAAAGCTGCTCCATAAAATTATCATCATCAACCTCCAGCACCTCAAAGGTGCGAAGGTGTGACGGCAGGCCAATTTTATTTAGTCCAGAATGGCACAGGCAACTGATCGGCAGGCTTTTGGTCCAGGCGCAGCCAAATTCGAAGTGGATCCACGGTTGGCGAATTGACTTCGGGCTGCAGAGAACCAAAAGAAGATCTGCACTCGTCAGCGCACCATCAAGCCCTACAAGCCATTTGTCTCCGACTCCACTATCGCCAGAGTTGCTGCTCAGTAGTACTTCAGCTTGCCCGAGAAAAGTGGACTCGATAAAATCCTTCAGGAGTAAAGCAATTAAGGCTTCGTCAGAAATGTGACTAATCAATATTTGCAAGACCGCATTCCTCCTTAGCCCGGACATCTCATGAATTACTTACTGCGACCACGGATATGGCCGTCCTTCCTGGCGTCCTCGGGTGTCGGTCCCTGCGATGTACCGTTCAGGTACGGAAACCAATCCCGCGGTACCGCGGGACGGTTGCCAGGTTGCACGCCCATCTTTGTGGTCTCGCGACAGCAATACATGAAATTTCCGGGCTAACCCCTTGGGAATCAATCGACAAAATATTTTGTCTTCAACCCGCTACAGCTAGCACGACTCGTGCCAAACAGAACCAAAAAGAAAGTCTGGCCTAACGAGTATAATGACGAGACAACTCCCACCTAGAGCACCACATATCATGGTTTCAGGTGTCAGGTTTCAGGTGTCAGGGTAAAAAAACAAGAAAACTGAAACTTGAATCCTGCTCTATGCCCCATGCTCCATGCTCTATGCCCTCCCCAATCCGAATTCCGCAATCAAAAAAAGCCATGCCCAGATGACATGGCTCTTTCGAACAAATGCGACGGTAGGATTTAGGTGGATTCCAGAACCGCTACCCTAATTGCTCACAAATACCCTTCCCATAATCCTGACAGGCACGTAAGCCTTCACTGTCCTCAACAAGATCTTCCTTCAGATTGAAAGAACCCAAATTGGTCATTTTCATTTTGAATACGTGCTCCATGGTGTCAAACACTAGGGCGGGAGCATCTCCGCTGTGGGTGTAGGAACCAAACGCACCGCCCACCTTGCCCGCCAGGTTTGCCTTCTGTGCCAGGAACAGAAAAGTCTTCATCGTACCGATCATGTCTCTGTGGTATGTGGGCGAACCGAAGACATAGGCATCATAACCTGCCACCTCTTCCTCGCTCTTGAGCTGGGTGACCTTCTTAAGTTCTGGATCGTGCCCTCCCATACGGATTCCTTCAGCTATCCCCTCAGCCATCGTCTCGGTTTTGCCTGTCCTGCTGTCGTAGGCAATCAGTACCTTCTTCATCTTGAAACCTCCTTTATGATTTAAGATTGCAGAATGCAGATTGAAGAATTCAGCAACAGATCCACGTTGTTAGATCTGAAATCTGAAATCTTCAATCCTAAATCTTCTATCACTTTAGTGCCTTGAGCTTATCGTGCCAGGCACACCTGTTACAATACGTCTCGGTCTCGCCTTGAACCTCCGGTATCTCGGATTCATCGGTGTCTGAGTTAAAGACGATTTTTCCATCCTTCAGGTCAAATTCGTAGACTTCATAGGGATCCGCAGGGTCTTTAATATAAAAACTCTCTGATCCGCAGAGTGGACATTTCTCATCAGACATCTTATCCTCCTTCATCCGTTTTTTCATATCTGCATGGATATCAGTAAATCATGATCCATGCCAAATCAGGCAGTAAGGGAATCTATCAAGATATATATGTGATTCTCAGTAGTTAGTCAAAGGTGTCATCCTGACCTCACACGCGGTTATGCATGCTCAATGAGACAGCTTTGAGACACTTGGCTGCTGAGGAATATCAGCACCAGTTAACGTGTTGAGATCTATGATATTAAGCCGCAAAAATAGGTGCTCGTGCCGACAAGTGTATCAGGTTTGTCAATGAGACATAAATGTCTCATGAGACATCAGCGATGATTGCAAATTGGAACCTTTGGTAGTCTGTCTATTTTTCAATGGTAATGCTCTCATCCTTGAACAAGTCTTTCACTCCGGCTTCAGCCAGAGCGGGGTTTAGAAATAGTTTGTATTTCTTTGCGCCCCTGGCATCGACAAAAGTATTGTCAAAAGTCAAATCTGCCTTCCTGAGAAGTTTGATGCTGCTGTCCATCAGAATGAAATGATAGTTTAAAATCCCCAAGGTGAGAGCGGCTAGGATAACAGCTATGATCGCAACTTTCTTCATAATGAACTCCCCCATCTCAACAGTCATGATTGGCCGAAAGATGGCATCTCTAATTCTTACCGGAAGATGGGTCCACCTTTTGTGATGATTCTGCTACCAGGGTAACCGGAGCCGGCTTCGATAGTGCCAGGTCTTTCAGGGTGCTGCCCCGAAGTTCCTGTGTAATGGCTTGGTCGAGGTGATCAACGAGCTGGTCAACGGCAAGCTCCGCCGATTCACTCTGCGGCTTGAGGTCAACAATTTCATTGGCCCCACGAACAGCATCTAGAACGTCTTTGATCCCTGTAGTATCCAGGGGCCGGGCGGGCAAATAGGTTGGCTGCTCGTTCCCGGTCTGGGTCAAAAGTCCGTACCCTTCCAAAGCCTCCATTATGGGCTCCAAAGCTTCCACGGGTACATTGAAACTCTGGGCGAATTCTTCCAAAGTCAGGGCGGGGAGGTTGTTGTAGTAGTTTTTCCCGACCAGGAACATAACCAATAGAGCGAGCTTCTCTTGCATGCGGTTACTGAGCCGCAACTCACGCCGATGAGCAGTTACGGACTCGGGATGCTGGTGGTAGTAGGCGACGCTGGCTCCTACAAGAACAATAAGCCAGCTCAAGTAGAGCCAGATCATGAACATGATCAGAATGGCGAAGCCGGAGTAGATTGCAGTGTACTTGGCGGACTTCACCACGAAGGAGGCAAATGCCCAGCCGCTTGCTTCCCAAAGGACGCCCGCCACCAGGCCGCCAGTGAGGGCAGAGCGGAACCGCACCCTCGTATTGGGCACAAAGATGTAGACGAAGGTAAACGCTGCAATGACCAGAAGGTAAGGAACCAGTTTAGTCGCCACGGCCATGAGACTGCCAAACACCTTTATGGCCACCATTTTCTGAACTACCGTTGTACTCATTACCGACGCCGTAATGCCAAGTGCTGAAAACACCAGTACAGGGCCAATAAGAATAACGCTCAGATAATCGCTGAATTTTTGTGATAGGGGGCGACCCCGATTCACGTGCCAGGTGTCGTTACAGGCTTGCTCGATCTTCTGGATCAGAGAGATAACAGTGTAAAGAAGAAGTGCAAAACCTATTGAGCCCAGGACCCCCGCTTTGACACTATCCACAAATCCGATTATGCGGGAAGCCACCTCGACCCCTCTTTCACCCATTGGCTTCAGAAAGTTAAGCAGAAGAGGCTCTATCTGATTGTGTACTCCGAATCCTTTCAGAACAGAGAAGCTGACTGCAAGCAGTGGCACTATGGCTAGTAGGGTTGTGTAGACCAGACTCATGGCTCTAAGGGTGAGTTGTCCTTCAAGCAGATCACGTATGATCACGTAGAGCACCCGGAGCATTCTGGTGAGCAAACCCTTCCACCAGGGCAGAGAGGACAACTCCACCTCCCACACATTTCTTTTTAAGACCGACTCCACTCTATTCATGTTAAGCATGGCAATTGGTCAACACTCCCAACCATCTCGGATGACGTCCACAAGATCATAAGAGGTTTAAAGGTAATCACCAGATCCCGTTTAATGATGACCACTGAAAAGGAAATTGTCAACAAAGCAGTTCCCCTGCCACCATGACACCTTGTTCTGGGTTTTTCATGCGGTTTGGTGTTTGAAATTCAGCAGCGCCTTGATCAGTCGCTGCTGACAGCTCATCCCGCAGAACCGCTATCAACTTGATATAACATATTATTTTGAGTTCATTCAAAGTTTCAACTTCCCCTTACCAGTTGGCACCTTTATTGCGAGGGTATGGAGGAATAATCGGAGCGGAAATCAACCAAACAAAAACAACTGAAAATGCTCCAGCGAGCGCATTCCCCGTAGCGACACGACTTGAGCTCGTCGACAAGTCTCGCTACGGGGTTAGCGAGCGAACTACAATAAAATGGATAAATACCTTACATTTCGAGGCTCCCTGTCCGCCGTAGACGGACTGCAGGGAGCTTCAATTAGCGGGGATGATACAGCCATGAAACGAGCAACCCTGACAGGGTCCAACCGTAAGCTTTCAGGGGCCAGAGCTTTGCCGGCAAGGACAGACAGTATCTGGTGGTGGGCTCTCATTTTTCTCATTACCGTTTCCTGGGTATGTATTACTCCACCTCACCTCCTTGCCGCCCAGAAATATTATTACATCCATGTCAGTTCGTTCAGAGCCAAGGAAAACGCTGTCAAGGACGCTCGACATCTGCAACACAAAGGATATCCTTCAGTGGTTAGCGGCGAACGAGTGCAAAACAAGGGATACTGGTATCGAGTCTATGTCGGTCCAATCTCTTCCCTGCAGCAAGCCAAACTACAAAGCTCGGAATTGAAGAAAAAGGGACTAACCAAGTACACAGCAATTTACCAGAAATCTCTTATCCAAGACGGCTCGGGAAAAAAGGTCGGGATTGCAAAGAAGGCGGCGCCGGTAGCCACGGCTGCCACAGGCATAAAGCGCGGCCAGCCTTCTAAAACAGCACCGTCGGTTGAGAAAAAACCTCCCACAACACAGGCCAGACAGCAGCGAGTGGAGACTGCGAAAAAGGCTCCCCCCACTGTTTCCCCTAAAGAAGAGCGACCAGCAAAACCCGAGGCCAAGACCCGTGAGAAACCCTCCGAGGGGGCATCCCAGTTTCAGCGGCGAGGATATGGCCGCAACAGTTCTGCCGGAAAACTTACTCTTTCTTTGCGACAAACATACCGTGAGGTCAATACTGAATTGACCGACCGCACCCAGATCGAATCTAGCGGTGGAACCACTACGAAACAAAATGTCTCAATCTCTAGCAGCGAAAAGAATGACTACGACACTGATATGAATCTCTCCCTGTTGCGGGTCGGGCTCGGACTTACAGATTTTCTGGAGGTCTATGGGGAGATAGGAGCTTGCTACGACGATTTCGAAGACTTTAATCTCGCGTATGGCGGCGGAGCACGACTGAATCTCTTCGAGCTAAA
>JAJDNL010000144.1 GCA_022340745.1 Deltaproteobacteria bacterium | reverse complement strand
CCAGATCATGGCAAGCTTCGGTGTGACCGTGGACAAAATTCAATGGGTCTTAACCGCCTACATGCTCACCATGGCCGTCATGATGCCCTCGGTGGGCTGGCTAAGCGCCCGGATAGGCAATAAAGCACTTTTCATCGTCAGCCTTGTAATATTCACCGTATCGTCAGCACTTTCCGGCATGGCATGGAACGAGGACGCGCTCATTGTCTTTCGGGCACTCCAGGGAACTGGTGCTGGCTCGTTGATGCCCATTGCCATGGTTGTTATCTTCGAGGCCTTTCCTCCTGAGGAGCGAGGCCTTGCTATGGGAGTCTACGGCGTAGCCGCCACCTTTGGTCCTGCCGTCGGCCCGACTCTCGGAGGCTATCTCACGGAGCACTACTCCTGGAAATTCGCCTTCTATATCAACGTTCCTATAGGTATCCTGGGGATTCTTCTCGCTGCGGCAATCCTCCCTCCAGGTAAGATACGGAAGGGCATGAGCTTCGATCAGTGGGGTTTTTTGACCATGGCCGTCTGCCTGGGTTGCCTGCTTACTGCCCTGAGCCAGGGGCAAAGAGAGGGATGGACATCATCCTATATACTTTCCCTTTTGATCATTGCCACCCTCAGCGGTATCGCCTTTCTCTGGATCGAGCTTCGGGTATCTCAACCATTTATTGATCTAAGCGTTTACAAAACCTTTTCCTATTCGATGGGAACCATGGTTTTCATCATTCAGGGGGTTGGTCTTTTTGGCTCCACTTGGCTCATCCCACTCTTTTTTGAACACATGCTGGACTACACCGCACTCCAGGCCGGTCTTTTAATGCTCCCCATGGCGCTCGTTGTGGCAGCGGTGCTGCCTTTGGCCGGGCGGATGGCCGACCGCCTGGATGGGCGGATCCCTATTACCCTGGGGATCTTGTTCTCAGCAGCCTCCCTTTACTGGCTTTCTTTTGTCGATCTGAGGACGTCAGCAATCACAGGCGTCTGGATGTTGATACTGCGGGGAATCGGCCTTGGTTGTATCTTTGCGCCTTTGATGAGTCTTTCCCTAAAACGGTTGCCGCCGGACATGGTGGCGACAGGATCCGGCTTGATGACCGTTTCCAGGCAGTTGGGCGGTGCTTTCGGGGTGGCCGTCATAGGAGCCATGTTGGATCGCAGGGAGATCTTCCATAACTCTCTTTTCGCTCAGGCTCAAAGCCTGGACTCCTTTGCCACCAACAATTTTCTTACGACCCTCCAAGGACTCTTCGAGAGGACGGGAAGCGTGGCGAGCGTGGCACATCACAAGGCCCTGGCAGCCTTACACCTGTTGGTGAAAAAGGAGGCGATGGTGGCATCCTTCGATGATTGCTTTCTCATTTCTGCACTCGTCTTCCTGCTGGCCTTGGTGCCGACCCTGCTGCTTCGGGTGGCGAAGAAATAGGGAGTCAGAGCAATGCAACCCCGGGACCAACTCCCGGGGTTTTCTGTTTGGCAAACCCTTACTCTCTTAGAAATTTTTGCCTATTTTTGGTTTGACTGCAAATGGGTAAATTTACTGAAAAGTGGCTTGACCAGTAATGGGTACGTTGTGAGATACTCAAGTGCGGTATTGACAAAAACCTCATACAGACAGGTACAAGGGGACGCGAGATGAGTAGAACTAAGAGAGAAATTGATACCAAGCTTATTCACGCCGGTGAGCCAGACCCCCTTATTCAGGGAGCGGTCAGCATCCCCATTTTCCAATCATCAACTTTCGAGTACGCTGGCCAGGAAAGCTACCACGATCTCCGCTACATTCGCCTCAATAATACCCCCAACCATGTTGCACTTCATGAGAAGCTGGCGGCCTTGGAAAATGGTGAAGCGGCAGTCGTGAGTGGTAGCGGCATGGCGGCCATATCTACTACACTCCTCGCGTTACTCTCCGCTGGAGATCACTTCCTCGCCCAAGACTGTCTCTATGGTGGTACCCATGACCTCATCACCAAAGATCTCCCTGCCTACGGAATCTCATCCGATTTCATCTGTGGTAAAGATCCGGAGGCCTGGAGAAAGCTATTAGGCCCACATACCAAAGCCGTCTATGTGGAGAGCATAACCAATCCTCTGATGCAGATTGCTGACCTGAAGGCCATAGTGGAATTTGCCCGGGAACACCGACTCTATTCTATTATCGACAACACCTTTCCCAGCCCGATTAATTTCCGCCCTTTGGAGCACGGTTTTGATCTTTCTATTCACAGTTGCACTAAATACTTAAATGGCCACTCCGACATAGTAGCGGGGGCAGTGATCGGTCCGGAAGAACTAATCAGCAAGATCACTCACAAGCTCAACCATCTGGGTGGAACTCTCGATCCGCATGCCTGCTTTCTGCTCCATCGCGGCATCAAGACACTGGCAGTAAGGGTGAGACAGCAAAATGCAAGTGCAATGGAGATCGCCCGATTTCTCGAGGGTAGGCCGGAGGTGGAAAGGGTGCACTACCCTGGACTTGCCAGCCATCCGCAGCATAACCGGGCGAGGGAGCTTTTCGACGGCTTTGGCGGCATGTTGAGCTTTGAGTTGCGGGGAGGCGTAGAACCGGCAGAACGCTTTATCCGCGATACCACCATCCCTATCTGCGCCCCAAGCCTCGGGGGGGTTGAGTCTCTCATTACCCGGCCAGTTACGACTTCCCACGCCTGTCTCAGTCCAGAAGAATGTAAACAGATAGGAATCTCTGAAGGTCTGATAAGGCTGTCTGTGGGTCTCGAGGCCACCGCAGACATTCTCTCGGATTTCGATCAGGCTCTGAGAACGGATCAGCAGTGAAAACGTGCACCCCCGCAACTACTAGACATTTGTCGCTGTAATCGAATGGTGATATGACAGCAAAGCTCTATTTGGATATCTTACCCCAGCCAGATAATATCACCTGCGGCCCCACCTGTCTGCATGCCATTTACCGGTACTTCGGCGACGAGATTCCTCTGCACCAGGTTGTTTCAGAGGTCCCGCAGATAGCCACCGGCGGAACACTGGCTGTCTCCCTCGCCGTCCATGCCCTGCGCCGGGGATATAACGCTACCATCTACAGTTACAACCTGCAAATCTTTGATCCTACCTGGGCCAGCGCTAGGAGCGAAGAAATTGCTGAGAAGCTTAAAATTCAGGCTTCCTTTAAGAAAGCCGATCCTAGCCTCGAGGTTGCCACGAAAGGCTACCTGGAATTTCTAGAGCTTGGCGGTGAACTCCGCTTCGAAGTTCTTACCGCCGGTTTGATCCGTAGATATTTGAAACGGTCTCTGCCAGTGCTATCCGGCTTGAGCGCCACCTATCTCTACAATTCCGCCCGGGAATATTCTGACGGCAACGATCTCATCTTTGATGACATCCGCGGCAAATCTATGGGCCATTTTGTCGTCCTCGCCGGCTACGACAAACAAGATCGCACGGTTCTCATTGCGGATCCATTCTTAGCAAACCCCGTAACCTCTGGGCAGTACTACCGTGTCAACATATTGCGGCTGGTCTGCGCTATAATGCTCGGCACTCTTACCTTCGACGGTGATCTCCTGATCATTAAACCTGCCGCCAGAAGAAAAGGACGAATGCTATAGAAGAATACTAATAATCTGCACTGGTTTGAACAGCCTCACCCTCGCCCTTACCTTTTTATCTTTCCATAACTAGTCGTAATACCTACTCAAATTTAGGGATCATTTTCCTTGGTGTCGGTTGGGAAAATGCTTGACTATCTAATCGAGAACGCGTATATGGTCATAACTGACTAACTAGTCATTTTCGGGTATATGGTCAGTTTTGGCCTGAAACTTGCTTCCAAACTCAACTTCAAGGGAAATGAAACACATCAGCCATGGTTTTCGTAGCGAGGTTTTTCGGCTGTAAGGAAGCTTATGATAGAAAAAGGTGCAAAAGCGGAGGGAAAACCGAAGCAACGCCAGAAAAGACGCCTCAAGGCGACCCACCTGAAATTGCTGAACGCAGCCCGGGATATGTTTGCCGAGAAGGGATTCGACAGCACCACCATCGACGATATTACCGAGCGGGCCGACGTGGGCAAAGGCACCTTCTACTATCACTTCACCGACAAGGATGATGTCATTGCCGAGTTGATCGAAAGAATGATGGGCGAACTGATGGAGAGTATTGATAAGCGCTGCGAGGATACAGTCGATCTGCCCACTCTCCTCGATGACATCGTAAAGATTCATATCGATTTCTTCCGCAATCGCTGGGAAGACTTCGTTCTTTATTTTCAGGGTTTGGCTGGTCTGAAGCTAAAGGAAAGTTACTCGGGACTCGAAGTGCCTTTTCTCAGTTATCTCGAGTCCATCGAGAACCTGGTCGATGCGGTCATTAACCACCGGCTGCCCGCGGCACTCCTTCGCCGTTTTGGCTGCGCCGTGGCGGGGTTTGTTTCCGGATACTACTCTTTTGCCGTCATCTCTACGGAAGACGAGGACGTGGACAAGGCCCTTGTGGAAATGCGCGGCGCCTTCGTCTCCAGTTTGACCAGATTTATTAATGAGGCCCTGTCAGCGGACAAAACCAGGGTTGATTTGGAATAGACACCGGGAGAGAAAGATTTGCACTTGACGGGCTGAAACAGTACACGAGGAGGATATAGAACATGGAAAGCGCGCAAATACTAAACCTGAGCATTATTGACCGGGCATTACAGGAAAATGTTTGGGGCATTTCATCGAGTATAGACATCTACGAATGCGAGCCGGAGACAATCCGGAGCGCGGAAAAGATTCGCCAGTTTGTCATAGAGCTTTGTGACCTTATAGAGATGAAGAGATACATGGATACCCTTGTGGTCCACTTCGGGGAGGATGAGAAGGTAGCGGGATTTTCCATGGTTCAGCTGATTGAGACTTCTCTCATCTCGGCTCACTTTGCCAACCTGACCAACACCACCTACCTTGATGTATTCAGCTGCAAGCCGTATGATCCCGGGGTTGTGGCTGAGTTCGCCCGGAAGTTCTTTGGTGGCAAGCATTGCACAACCAGTTTCAATTTGAGGCGGTAAGCATGAACAATATTCGCGTAGTCTCAGATTTGGAAGAGTGCAGGGCTATTTGGCAAGAGGTTATGCCTTGCGACTATCTTACGGACCTCTGGGAAGTGCGACACTGTTTCCACAGACACTTCGCAAACCGGCCCCACTTTATCGTCGCCCAGGACGGCAAGGATATCCTGGGTTTGCTTGCTCTGAGCTGGATCGATGACTACGGGTGCTACGGCTTCTTCCCGGGGGAAACCTGGCAGGGTAAGACCTGGCTGGAGCAAAACAGGATCATCTGCAATGGGGTCTTCGGGATCGAGGATCTTCTTTCCGCCTGCCCGCAACCCTACCACCTCCGTTACTTGACATCTCTCCCCGACATAGCAGCCGGGGAACAGACGGTAGATGAGATTGGCTATCTGTTTATCCCTCCAGATCACGGCTACGACATGTCCAACTACCTAGGAGAATTTTCCCGCAAATCGAGGAAGAACATCCTCCGGGAGCTCGCCGCCATCGAGAGCCAGGGTGTTACCTACAGGCACGACGACATCAGAGACTTCGACCTCATGGTCGAGCTGAACATGGAACGGTTCGGCAGTCAGTCCTACTTCTTTGATCCACGCTTTCGGGAGAGCTTTCGAACGCTGGCCAGGCTGTTCCAAGAGAAAGGGTGGTTGAGGTTTACCACGGTCCTCATCAACGACGAACCAGCGGCTGTGGACATGGGATGCGTCTACCGGGGCATGTACACTCTTTTGGCCGGCGGAACCAACAGCCGCTATCTAGGGGTGGCAAAGTTCATCAATTTTCACCATATGCAGCGGGCCTGCGAGGAGAAACTTGACAGGGTCGACTTCCTCTGTGGTGATTTTAACTGGAAGAAGCTTTTCCACCTCAGCCCCAGGCCCCTGTATCTCATGACAAATATTGTGGCAAAAGCCGCATAGAGCAAATCGCGCCCCAGGGCCAGGCAAGCATATGCACTCTCCACGTGTGATGGTCGTCGGGACCACTTCAGATTACATTGAGCTTATCCGGTGCCGCTATCCCCACAGGGCGTTGTTTTTAACCGATCCTGCGGAAAGGGCGAGGGCCAGCGAGGAAACTCCCGGGCCGGAGGAGGAGATCCTCTGCGATTTCACCAGTGGCCCGGACATCCTCAGGGTCCTCACAGATCACCTCCGCCGTTACCGTCTTGCTGTTGACGGTGTGGCCTGCTTTGATTGCGAGTACTTGGGAGCTGCCGCTGTTCTCGCCAAACGCCTTGGCCTTCCCTTTCCTTCCCCTTCTGCTGTGGCGCAGAGCCGCAACAAGTTTCTCTCTAAGCAGGCCTGGAAAAGAGCCGACGTTGTCTGTCCGGAAGCCGCCGTCGTACGTGACCGTTCAGAGCTGTCCGAATTCATTGACCGGGTGGGCAAACCGTTAATTTTGAAACCCCTAAGCGGCTCGGGAGGCGAGCTCGTTTTCTGCTGTGCGGATCATACTGATTGCCTGCAAGCCTATGACGTCATGATGAATCGTCTCAGCGAGGCCGGAGAAAATCGCCTGTACTTTCAGGACCACACAGCTTCAGGAGATTTAGATCCCCTTCGGCATGTGATCCTTGAGGAGTTCATTCCCGGCCAAGAGTATAGCTGCGACCTCTTTTTGGAAAATGGACGTTTGGAGGTCATCCGCACGGCAAAAAAGATCCCCACTGCTGGAACTCAGGTGGGTACTACAACTGCCGCCTATGTTCTCCCGGCCCA
>JAJDNL010000157.1 GCA_022340745.1 Deltaproteobacteria bacterium | reverse complement strand
AACCAACATAGAGTCAGCAAACTACCAGATGACCAGTACCCTTGGTCAGTCTTCGGCCATAGGAAAATCATCGAGCAGCAGTTACACTAACTACGCAGGCTTCTGGCAACCGAGCGAATTTAGGGTAAGGGGAAAGGCCATGCCCTGGATACCGTTACTGCTGTTTGGTGATTAGCTCGAACTATACGCCTAGAATGTAGATTACATACTTTAATCCACACTAAGTCATTCGGCATTCAGCCACTATATTTAGTCGGTGCTAGGGATTCGGCTTTCAGATATCAGGAAAAAGAGATATAGAAGCGGAACCTGTCAAAGAACCCGTCTGAAGCGAAGCGGCAGCGGGGGACACTGCTCTCCGCGCCGATTTATCGCGCCGAAGTTTTAATGTAGGCGGCAGCCTGGGCGAAGGCGAGAGTACTGAAACCTTAGTCGTTATGTAATGACTAACGACAGTGGCTGAGTTGGCCGCAAGCTGCCATAATCCCGGCCCCCCGGCTTTGACGAACGGTGGCGGTGAAATGCTTCTCTTGGAGTATTTTCTGGAAATCCTCGATACGGTTTGGGGAAGGACGTTTGAAGGGAGACCCCGAATACTCGTTGAAGGGAATAAGGTTGATCTTGGCTCGGAGACCTCTCAGGAGCTTCGCCAGTTTTTGGGCATCTGCTGACGAGTCATTAACACCAGCAAGCAGGAGGTACTCAAAGGTAATCCGTTGACGGCGTGGCAAATCCAATTGGCGGCAGGCCTCCAGCAGCTCCTCCAAGGGGTAGCGGCGGTTGATCGGCATTATACGAGATCGTGTCTCGTTGTCTGCAGCATGTAGAGATACCGCCAATTTTATAGGAAACATGCGGCTCAACTCCAGCATCTCCGGCACCAGACCCACGGTGGACAAGGTAACTTTCCTGGTGGAAAAGTTGAGACCATGATCTGAAGTGATTATCTCCAGTGCCTTTGCCACCTGCTGCAAATTGGCGAGAGGCTCTCCCATTCCCATAAGGACCAGGTTGGTTATCCGTTCTTCTGGGCCGAGTTCACGTCGTGCCACGCAGATCTGGTCTACAATCTCTCCAGCGCTGAGATTTCTCTTGTAGCCCTTCTCGCCGGTTAAGCAGAAGCGACATCCCAAAGCACAACCAACCTGGCTGGAAACGCAAAGAGTAAGCCTCCGCTCCTCATCTATCAAAACACCTTCTATGCGCTCGCCATCCTGAAGACGAAATAATAGTTTCCGAGTCCCGTCTGTATCGGTCAACACCTTTTCTCGCATCACGCTGGGAATTCGTGCATGCTGTTCGAGCCAGCCGCGAAAATCCTTGCTCACATCCGTCATTTTCTGGAAGTCTTCTACATTCTGAGCATAGATCCATTTGAGTAGCTGTCTGGCCCGGTAGGCGGGTTGCCCCGCCTTTTGAATCCAGAGTTCCAGATCGGCTGGGGTGAAGTCTTTCAGGGGAACAAGGTCGTTCATTTCCTCTTAACCTGGTACTCGTCCGATACCCGGTCCTGCAAGCAAACCAGGTCATAGCGTTCGACACTTCCTGCGTCGAACCACTGGCTGCCGAGTTTCTGACAACCGCTGCAGGCTTTCCTGGGGACACAGATGCCGAGAAGGTGATTCCCAGTATCGGCATAGGAGTCGATCTTTATCACTCCAGCGCACTCCCTGCAGACCCTGACCGTTTCTTTCTGTTCCTCGATTATGTTGTCTGTGTCGTAGAAAACGGTCTTGCTGCGCTGGACGAATTCGTTGCCCGCCAGATATTTTTCCCGTTTGTGCCTGCATTGTTGCCTCTGCGCAAGCACGTGCTCACAGGTGCTCGCTATAGCGCTCGTCACCTCATCACTTTGACGAATCGCCTCCGGGTCGTAATGTGGTTCCTGCACCCATGAGTAGTCAATACCAGCGAGCGCCAATATTATACCCACATTTACATAAGGTAAAGCTCCCTCGATGGAATAGCCCCCTTCCAGGACAGCTATATGTGGTTGCAGCTTCTCGGTGAGTTTCGCATACCCTTGGGCGCAGAAGTTCATGGCAGTGATTGGATCACTGTAATGATTGTCCTGGCCAGCTGAATTGATAATCAGTTCGGGTTTGAACTCCTCCAAAACTGGCAAGACCACTCTGTCCACCACATAAAGGAAACCCTCTTCAGAGGTCATTGGCGGTAAGGGGATGTTCACCGTGGTCCCTAGTGCATTTGGCCCTCCCATTTCACTAGCAAAGCCGGAACCGGGATAGAGGGTGCGACCATCTTGATGTAGACTGATAAAGAGGGTGTCAGGGTCATGCCAATAAATGTTTTGGGTACCGTCTCCGTGGTGGCAATCAGTGTCCACAATAGCCACTCGGTCCACACCATAGGTGTGGCGGAGGTGCTCAACCATGACTGCCTCAATATTGATGTTACAGAAACCCCGCGCACCGTGTACAGAGCGCATGGCGTGATGCCCTGGAGGACGTACCAGGGCAAAGCCACAGTCCACCTTGCCCTCCAGAACCGCCTCGGCGACTGTCTTGCATCCTCCTGCGGCTATATAATGGCTTTCAGTAAGAACAGCCTCTACCCCAGGCACGCAAAAATGGACACGCTCAACATCTCTTGCCGTGGCCAGCTCGGGATTGAATTCCACCAAACCTTCAATGTCCAGGATACCTTCTTCGAAAACCTGGTCCTGGGTATAGAGTAGACGTTCCTCTCTCTCAGGATGGGTCTCACTTATTGCCCAATCGAAGGCTGGGAAAAAAACCAGCCCTGTTTTTCTCCTGGCTTTCATACAGCAGCCTTTCCATACAAACTGATAAGACCCGGCTTGATCTGGGCCCTTACCCGGATGTTCCGTCCCACAGTGCAAAATCCTTGCACCATATTAAACTCGGAATCTTCAAGCAGCTCCATTTCCAGATTGTCATCCTCGGCGCCCAGCCGATGCGCCTTTTTCCGGAGAATATCGAAAGCGATCTGGATCACCTCCTGCTTTGAGGCCTCTTTTCCGATCCTATCTAGATAGCCTTCTTCCGGAGCGCAAACATAACCGCGACTTGTATCCGCGAGTACCGTCACTTCACAGGTGGTTCTGGCAACTGCGGCGCCGATAGCGTTGGCCACTTCATATTCAGAGGGAACTCTAACCTGCCATCCACTTTCAGCCTGCAACCAAGGGGCTATCTCTTTCGCAGGACCTCCAATAACGATAATGCCAGACGGTTGTATTATCCTACCTTTCAACAGTTCATGAATAGTGTAAACCGGCTGTTGGTTCACCCTGTCCACCAGAGCGTCGACTGCTTCCATAATGAGCGAGCAGGACTTCTTTACAATTGCCTTCGCAGTTTCCTCAACTCCTTTTCCCAGTTGTCCTGCCAGCCTATGTATGCCATCAATGGCACATTGCTTTTGTCCTCCCTGCGCCATGTCAAGAGTTAGCAAGGCATCAGTAGGAGTAGGCTCTGGTCCTCCGTAAGCAAGGGCTCGACCTTTTCTCTCTGGTCCCACTTTGAGATGTCCGTTTTCTAGCCGCACCCAGCTATCACCCCCCACGCCGATGGATACGGTGCGAAGGGCTCTCACCAGGGTATTATACCCCCCTATTCTAATTCCCAGCGGTTTGAGCAGTGGCGCACCATTTACAAGAATAGCTATGTCCGTGGTTGTACCACCAATATCCAGTACCACCTCCTCCTTGGTGGGGTCAGTAAAAGCGAGCGTACCCATAACGCTCGCGGCCGGCCCAGAGAGGATGGTCTCCACCGCATACTGTGTGGAGCTTTCCTGGGCCATGGTACCGCCATCTGCCTTGAGTATCTCTAGCGGTATCTGGATTCCTTCTTGCTTCAAACACTCCCGGACCGCTTTATAAAATGCGCCGCTGATTTGGGCTACAGCACCATTCAGGTAGGCAGTGGCAATGCGGCGGGCAAAGTTCAGATGGCCTGATACCTGGTGGCCCAATGTCACCGTTTCGAAGTTGCTTGCCATCAAGTCACGCATCTTCAATTCGTGACTGGGATTGCGGATGCTAAATTTACTTACCAATGCAAGGTTACGAACTCCTTCAGACCGAAGTTTCCTTCCTATCTCCAGCACTTCTTCTTCATTGATTGGAGCTATTTCCTGACCCCGATGATCAATAGCTCCACCCACAACATAATAATGGCCACCTATGGTAAATGTATAGGGATTTACCCCTGGGCCGCTGGCCACCAAAATTCCCACCGGCTCCGTTTTTCCTTGGATGATGGCATTGGTAGCCAGGGTGGTGCTCACCACCATGCGCTGAATAGCTTGAGGATCCAGACCCCTTATTGCATCAAAAACTCCGAGACAGACGGTTTGGAGG
>JAJDNL010000150.1 GCA_022340745.1 Deltaproteobacteria bacterium | reverse complement strand
GATGGATATCTCTGATCGCGTGTTCGTGTTGGACTTTGGCACCAAGATTGCGGAAGGGCCGCCGGCAGAAATCCAGCATAATGAGCACGTGATCAATGCCTACTTGGGAGGCTCTGACGCCGCTTTTTCCAAACTGGGATTTTAGGCTACTAAAGCATCGGGGGCAAGCTGATTGGACCCCATAACAAGAAATATTGAGGGTAAGACACTACCCCTTTTGCTCCAGGGCAATGCGCTTGATTACGGTGACCGTCGGGTAGCTTTGCGAGAGAAAGAATACGGTATATGGCAAGTGGTGAGCTGGCAAAGCTATTACGATCATGTGAAACAATTTGCCCTAGGTCTGAAGGCTCTGGGACTGGGGAAGAAAGATAAACTAGCAGTCATCGGTGATAATCGCCCCGAATGGCTTTATGCTGAGCTAGCCGCACAATCCCTGGGCGCGATTCCACTGGGAATCTATCAGGACTCCATCCTCACAGAGGTGGCTTACATTATTAACCACTCCGAGGCTCGGGTTGTCGTTGCGGAAGACCAGGAACAGGTGGACAAGATTCTCGAGATGAAGGCAGAGCTGCCTTTGCTGGAGAGGATTGTTTACACGGATCGTAAAGGAATGCGTGGCTATGGGGACGAAGAGTTAATTTACTTTCCCGAGGTGGAAGATATCGGCAGGAAATATGAGCGTGAACACCCAGGGGAATTCGAGGCGCTCCTTCAAACATTGGAAGATACCGATATAGCCCTGATCTCCTACACCTCGGGTACCACCGGGTTTCCCAAGGGCTCCCTGCTCACTCATCGCAACATGTTGAGGATGGCGCTCAATTTGCACGAGGTGGACCCCAAATATGAAAGTGACGAGTTCGTTTCTTTTCTTCCTTTGCCCTGGATTGGCGAACAGATGATGGCGGTCTCCAGTGCCCTGGCCATTGGCTTCACCGTGAACTTTCCTGAGGGGCCGGAAACCGCCACTGAAGATTTGTATGAGATCGGTCCTCACGTGATGTTTTCGCCGCCACGTGTCTGGGAGGGACTCTCCAGGTCGGTAATGGTAAAACACCTGGATGCCAGTTGGCTCAAGAGAGTTGTCTACAACTTGGCCATGCCTGTTGGTTACCGCATGGCCGACTTCAAGTTTGCCAAACAGAAGCCTTCCCTTGGCTGGCGTTTACTCTACGGTCTCATGTACCTGATGACATTCCGGGCGCTCAAGGATCGTCTCGGTTTTACCCAGTTACGTAGTGCCTCCACCGGTGGCGCCGCACTGGGACCTGATGTGTTTCGTTTTTTTCATGCCTTGGGGGTGAATCTGAAACAGATCTATGGTCAAACCGAGATTTCGGGAATATCCTGTATTCACCGTGACGGTGATGTTGACTTCGACAGCGTGGGAAAACCGATACCGGAGACTGAAATTCTGATCCACAATCCAGACCCCTCAGGGGTTGGTGAGATCGTCTCCCGAAGTCCGGCTCTTTTTCAGGGTTACCACAAGGATCATGAGGCCACCAAAGAGACTCTCAGAGATGGCTGGTTACATTCGGGCGACGCCGGCTACATAAACGAGGCCGGCCACCTCATCTGCATTGATCGTATCTCTGACCTCATGCGCCTCGAAGACGAGACCCAGTTTTCTCCCATGTACATAGAGAACAAATTGAAGTTCTGCCCCTACATTGTTGAAGCTGTAGTGCTGGGGCATCAGCAGCCGTATGTAACTGCCATGATTTGCATAGACTTTAAACATACGGGCAAATGGGCTGAGGATCGCCGCATTGGTTACACTACCTACACTGACCTGGCTGGCAAGGAGCAGGTATACGACCTGATTGAGGGGGAGGTGGTTCGGGTCAACCGCAGCCTGCCGCCAGGGGCCAGGATAGTAAAGTTTCTCCTTTTGTACAAAGAGCTTGATCCGGACGATGAAGAACTTACTCGAACCAAGAAGGTGCGGCGCAAGTTCATTAATGAGAAGTATGCTAAGGAGATCGCAGGTCTTTATAGTGAGCGAGAAAGCTTGGACATCGAGTCTGTGATCCGCTATCAGGATGGCCAAACGGCCACATTGAGAACCAACCTCAATGTGCGGACCGTGAAGTCTCCAGAGGAGTACGCGGCAACAGAACGGGTTTCCTGGTGGAAGAAGGTTTTTGGGAAATAATCGCTAAGAGCAGAGCGCAGAGCGCATGGCGTGAATTGAAGCTCCCTACAGTCCCGCTAAAGCGGGACAGGGAATCTTCGAAATGTAAGGAAGTGATTCCATTTTATTGTAGTTCGCTCGCTAACCCCGTCCGCCTCCGGCGGACTACCGGGAATTCGCTCGCTGTAGCATTTTCAGATGTCGGAACGCTATGCGCTTGGCGCTATGCGCTTTGCTCTCTGAGGAGGACCAATGAGTCCGGGATTGCTCTATTTTAGTCAACTTGTAGTCACCGGTTTGGTCATTGGCAGTGTCTACGCCCTGGTAGCCCTGGGGTTCGTGCTGATATACAAGGCCACCAGCGTACTCAACTTCGCCCAGGGCGAGTTTGTTCTCATGGGGGCGTACATTTGTCTCTGGGTGATAGTAGATCTGCAGATTCCTTTTGTATGGGCCTTTCTCATCACCATGGTTTTTTCCGTGATTCTCGGTCTGCTGGTAGAACGGTTGATGCTCAGGCCGCTGATCGGAGAACCCATTATCACTGTGATCATGGTGACCATCGGGCTGGCTACTGTGCTCAAGAGCATCGTTACTCTTTTTTGGGGAACCCAGATAAAAGTATTTCCCCAGATCTTTCCCCAGGAACCGTTGAGATTCCAGGGTATTGTGGTCTCTGAAGTATACCTCTGGACTTTTGGATCTGCCCTGTTTTTTATGGCTGTCTTTGCTGCGTTTTTCAAGTACTCCCGGGTAGGCATTGCCATGCGTGCCACTGCAGATGACCAGCAGGTCGCTCAATCCATGGGAATTAGCGTCAAACGGATTTTCGCCATATCCTGGTGTATTTCCGCGGCAGTCTCAGCCGTGGGCGGCATTCTCATAGGCAACATCAATGGTATCAACATAACTCTGGCCGATTTCGGCCTGAAAGTGTTCCCGGCAGTTATTCTTGGAGGCCTGGATAGTATTGTTGGGGCTATCATCGGCGGGCTTGCCATCGGCATACTGGAGAACCTTATGGGTGGCTACCTTGATATCTACTTTGGTGGCGGGGTCAAGGAGGTGGCGCCCTTTGTGGTCTTGGTGGTGATTTTGATGATCAAGCCCTACGGCCTTTTTGGGACGGTGGAAATAGAGAGAGTATAAAAGAAGCAGAGCGCAAAGCGCAGAGCGCAGAGCGATTGGAAAATAGCTTATTTCCTTTTTCGCTATGCGCTATGCTCTATGCGCAAGGTCGCGCATTCCATGCCCACTGGTTTATTTCATAGCACCTACCAAGACGACGAGAAGATCTTTCAGACCGTCTGGCTCAAGTGCTGGATGGGGGGACTTCTACTGTTTCTCTTTGTAGGGCTTCCTTTTATGGCTCCTTCGCTGAGCGGAATTTTTGGTTTCAGCGTGCAGCATATGGCCAACATGATTGGCATCTTTATCATTGGCGCTCACGGCCTCAATCTTCTCACCGGCTACACCGGCCAGATTTCCCTGGGGCACGGCGCTTTTATGGGGGTCGGTGCTTACACCTCGGGCATTCTTTTTATGAAAGCAGGATGGCCGTTCTGGCTTTCACTTCCAGCCGCAGGCCTGGTAACGGCAGGAGTGGGAATGATTTTCGGAGTGCCTTCCCTGCGCTTGCGTGGGCTCTATCTAGCCATCGCCACCATGGCAGCCCAGTTTATCATTGACTACGCTATGCGGAACTGGACTTCACTCACCGGCGGCAGTGGTGGTCTGAACGTGGACCGGCCCAGTTTTTTTGGTTTTACCCTGGACACTGACGTTCACTATTACTACTTAATCCTGATCCTGGCCATCGTTTCAACCGTTTTTTTGAAGAACCTCCTGCGGACCAAAACCGGCCGGGCCATGGTGGCGGTTCGTGACCGCTACCTTTCCGCTGAAATCATGGGAGTCAACCTGTTTAAATACAGACTCTTGGCCTTTGGCATCAGCTCCTTTTACGTGGGTGTGGCCGGCGGGTTGTTTGCTCACTACAATCTGGTGGTCAGTGATGAGCACTTCACCATGTGGCTTTCCATTCAATATTTAGCCATGGTAATCATCGGCGGCTTGGGCCATGTATTGGGGGGTATCTTCGGAACAATCTTTATGGTATTACTACCCGAAGTCCTACGAATTCCAGCAGAGATACTCGGCAATATCTACCCGAACATTTTCGCTATTTTCGGAACCCTAAGGGAGCTGGTATTCGGCCTGGTGATTATTCTATTTCTCATTTTCGAACCGGATGGGCTTGCTGCCCGCTGGCAAACCATCCGCTCCTACTGGAGACTGTGGCCTTTTTCCTACTAATGTGAGAGGATATTTTGCTTGGAATTTCAGGAGAGGAGGTGAAAGAGAACGCAAAGAAAACCCTCCACGGGAGCAAAATCGGAAGAAGAAGAGTGGCGTCACTTCAAGGCGGCCGCCCAACTGACACTTCAACATAGAGGGAGAGGGAAATAATGAAAAGAATAAAGACACATCACTGGTTCGGCATACTGTTGCTCGTCGCTGGACTGGCATTTTGGGGTTGCGCCAAGAAAGAAGAAAAACCTATCAAGATCGGTGGCATTTTCGACATCACCGGCCCCACGTCGGCGGTGGGCAAGGATTACGCCCAGGCGTGCAAAGATGCCGAACAATACATCAACGAAAATGGTGGAATCAACGGCCGTAAGATTCAACTTATTGCCAATGACTATGCCTACAAGATCCCCGAGGCGGTCAACCTTTATAAGCAGTACAAGGATGTGGACAAAGTTTTTGTAATTCAGGGCTGGGGCACTGGTGACACCAATGCCCTTAAGGCGCAGGTGGCCAAGGATAAGATCGTCTATATCTCCGCCTCCTACGATTCGGCCCTTTGTGACCCGGAGAAGTCCCCTTACAATTTCTTCGTGGTAACATCCTACTCCGACTGTATTCGCTTGGCTATGCAGTTCGTCAAAGAGCAGGGTGCCAAGAAAGTGGTCTTTACCTATCCTGACCATCCTTACGGCAAAGCGCCCATACCGGCTGGCAAGGCAATGGCAAAGGAGTTGGGACTCGAAGTGGGACCCGACGAGATTATAGGTCTGAGGGCCATCGACGCTACCAGCCAGCTGCTCCACATGAAGGAGTTCGACCCTGACTGGGCCTGGATTGGCGGCACAACCCCGTCTGCCTCGGTCACGGTAAAAGACGCCGTCAAGTTGGGCTTAAAGACCAAGTTCATCTCCAACATCTGGGGCTTTGATGAGAACCTTCTGCAACTTTTGGGAGACGCCGGCAACGAGAGAATGTACGGTATGTCACCGGTGGCCATGTATGGCGCTGACGTTCCGGGAATGAAGCCGATACTTGAATTCAACAAGAAGAATTCCCCCGATGCTGTCCATACGGTTCGCTACATCCAGGGCTGGACCGCCATGATGGTAATGTGGGAAGGCCTCAAGAGGGCTGATAAGGCTGGACAGCTCAACGGGCCCGGGTTGAAAGCGGCGCTTGAGACCTTGACGGATTTCGACACAGGCGGCCTTGCGCCACCCATTACCTACACCCCGACGGACCACAGGCCGGCCATGTCTGCCACCATTTACAAGATGAGTCAGGGCAAACTCGTACCGGTTAAGCAAGTGTCCATCGCCAGGGAGGACCGCTTCCTCGGTTGGTAATGATGGTAACAAGACGCATGGCGCAAAGCGCAAAGCGCAAGGCGTGTCTCGTCCCCACGCCAGGCGCTCGGTGCTCTGCGCCATGTGTTCTTTAGGCACTTATATAGAGTGTTCTTGCATGTCATTATTGAAAGTAAATAACATCGAGGTCATCTACAACGACGTTATTCTGGTGTTGAAAGGAATGTCTCTTGAAGTTAAAGAGGGACAGATTGTCTCTCTCCTGGGGGCCAACGGAGCCGGCAAGACGACTACCCTGAAAGCCATCTCGGGCTTGCTGAAAACCGAGGAAGGGGAGGTCACCGACGGGGTCATTGAATTCGAGAACGAGGCTATCCATCGCCTTGATCCTGAGGAGATTGTTAGGCGCGGTATTTTCCAGGTTATGGAGGGAAGGAGGGTATTCGAAGATCTCACCGTGGAAGAGAACCTGATAGCGGCTGCGCATCTTCAAGCTGGTCGAAGGAAAATGAAACAGTTGGAGGAATTGGTTTACACCTACTTTCCAAGGATAAAAGAACGTAATAACTCTCTAGCAGGGTATCTGAGCGGCGGCGAGCAGCAAATGCTCGTGATTGGCAGGGCCTTGATGGCGCAGCCAAAGTTGATGCTTCTGGATGAACCTTCATTGGGATTGAGCCCGCTTCTGGTCGGGGAAATATTTCATATCATCAAGCAAATTAACGACGAGCAGCGGACCACGATTTTGTTGGTAGAACAAAACGCTCGACTGGCACTGAGCATCTCCGACTACGGCTATATCATGGAGAACGGACGCATTGTTTTGGACGACACGGTGGAACGGTTACGCGACAACGAGGATGTGAAGCGTTTCTATCTTGGATTAACGGAAGTGGGGACGAAACGGTCCTACCGGGACGTAAAACATTACAAACGCCGCAAGAGATGGCTGACATAGTAGGGCGCATAGAGCATGGGGAAAGACGACAGATGACAGAGGACAGAGGGCAGAAAAAGAATTGCGGATTGTGGATTGATTGGCGCATAGCGCATAGAGCAAAGCGCAGAGCGCAAAGGCATATTTGAATTCACCCCATGCTCTATGCTCCATGCTCTATGCTAATCTCCTGACTTCTGGATTCTTCGTTTTTGTACCGCTTACTGCTTACTTCTTACTGCTCACTCATTAACCAATTCCCTCCATGCGAAAAAGGATTTAAATTGTGACTATCCATTCTTATGTCGGCAGCAATACCACCATCAAGGGCAATCTCGAGTGCAGTGAGAATTTTTTAGTGGAGGGCGCTGTCGAAGGAAACCTTAACTCCCATGGAACAATTGTTCTTGGCAGAAATGCTGTGGTTCGGGGTGAAGTGCGAGCACGGGAGGTTGCCGTCTCTGGCGTTGTTGTCGGTACGATCAGGTGCTCCGACAGGCTGGAGATCTTTGAATCCGCCAAAATCATTGGCACAATTCAGGCGCCGGTTCTGAAAATGAAGCCGGGGGCGCAGATAAATGGCAGAGTGCTCATGTCTGCTAAGAACGAGGAAGTTGAACTTCTTCCGCAGAGCACGGAGGATGAAAGTTCCTCCGCCGCCAAGCCACACCGTTGAAACCGTTCAAAGCGTCAATTAGTTGAATCGTAAACGGTAAACGGTGAACGGTGAAAAAACAAAAAAACCAGGAGCCAGGAGTCAGAATTGAAGTGTCAGGTTTCAGGTTTCAGGTGTCAGTAGTAAGCAGCCTTTTGTTTCTTGACTCCATGCCCCATGCTCCATGCCCCATGCTCACTTAAATCCGCATTACGCAATTTTAGATCTACAATCTCCAATCTAAAATCTTCAATCTCTACTCTGGCATAGGTTCCAAGCTCAGTTGATGGCTGATATCTATAGAGTCGATGACGCTCTGAGCGCCGGGGCACAAATGGAGGTAATTGTTTAGCGCCTCATTTGCATCCTGCCATTTCTCCTCGGGTACCTTGAGGAAGTAATGAACCTTGATGCGCGTGATCTTTAGGACTCCCTGGACATCTTCGATGTCACCTGTCACCTCCGCCCGATACAAATGCTCGAACGTGCGGATCTTTTTGCCGGCCAGTACCACGGCCAGTGTCCCCATCATTCAACCGCCAACAGCACCCACGATGTGATCCAAAGTGGCAGCGTGTTCCTCTGCTGGCTCAACTTTATAAAAATCTTTGATTCCACCGTGAACACCGTAGTAAACCGGCTCGCCAAAGCCTTTGATAACAGCCTTTCTGGTGGGCCCTCTCTCGCGGGTAATGGTGATCTGTGAGCTGTGGACAACCTTTGCCATGATTCCTCCTCTCTCATGTGTCTGAAAATGCTACAGCGAGCGAACTACAATAAAATTCAATCTCTTCCTTACACTTCGAATCCCGCTTTAGCGGGACTGCAGCGACTCGACCTGAGCTCGTCGACAGGTCTCGTCGACAGGTCTCG
Organism: Deltaproteobacteria bacterium; assembly: GCA_022340745.1. Lineage (GTDB taxonomy): Bacteria > Desulfobacterota > Syntrophobacteria > BM002 > BM002 > BM002. The sequence goes on along the minus strand of JAJDNL010000150.1, from coordinate 6,651 downwards.
TCTTCAGGTCTTGCTGCAGGGAGCTTCAATCTTCCAGTAAATCCTCTAGCGGCACAGTCTTCTGAACTACATCCTGGAGGCTCAAGGAAAAGAGCTGCTTTTTGAGTATATCAGTCATGCCGACCCAGATTCCCCTCGTCGGACAATCGGGCGAACGATCGCAGAGGTCAGGTTCAGTGACACAATCTACGATGGCGAGCCTTCCTTCCAGGGTCTCGATGATTTCACCCAAGTTGATCTCCTCGGGCCTTTTTGCCAGCATGTAGCCACCCAGCCTCCCTCGAGTACTCCGGATCAGTCCAGTTCCTTTCAACAATATGATTAACTGTTCCAGATATTTGGCCGAAAGATCTTGGCGCTTAGCGATCTCTGCCAGTGGGATGGGTCCATCCGCATAGTGTTGCGCTAAATCCACCATCAAACGGGTACCATATCTGCCGCGCGTCGATAATCTCATAAAACCTCCGTAAAGCATATAGATAAACTAGAGATTATCAGGCCAAGACAAGAGTGTCAAAGTAAATCTTGGAATGATAAATCCGGGCCGTGGACGAACGCTCCTTCAGCCATGGCAAGAAAATGTGGAAGCCACCTCTTGACCTCAGGGAAACGTAGTCCCGGTTGAAGTTCCTGAACTCTTGCTGGGAATACACAGAATGGTTACACTAACGTTCTTGCTCTGGCCCGGCAGGAGTCGCAGAGAAGCTGGGGAGAGCACCACCGGAACCTCAAGGACCTTCTCACCTTCTTGGGGTTGGATATCACTTATACTGATGGATTCAGTGGATAGGCTGAGCATGGAATCTAATGTCGATTTTGGCCCGCTTACCTTCACAGAGCCAGGCCTGACACTGACCCTTTCAATCTGGTATCCGGCAGGCGGTTTGCCGACTATCTTGGGTTCCACCGCTATGTCCTTTTGGATGCGCTCTTCCATCTCTACCCTAATGGCGGCTGGGGTTATACGCACCACTTCCATCCCGAGGGGAAGCTCTATGTTGTCAGCGTTCAGCACAAATCGGTGCAACCCAGAAGTAATATCACTGAGATCCAAAAAAGCTCCCACTTGTTCCGGATTGAGAGCGCTGACGAGTCTGCGCTTCCCGGTAATTTGTACCTCAACACTCTCGGAGGAAGATCTTCTGAGTTCTATATTCTCTGGGATGTTGCGGAAATCCACTGAAGTGGTGACGTTAATCAAAGACAGTTGCTTTCCAGAGTAGAGCCCCCAAAAGGCTGACACCAGGAGAAAGGTAACCATGAGACCAGCCAATTGGGACAGGAACTCTCTGGGGCGGGTTCGAGGTTTCGTCCCCGAATCGACCCCCAGAAGCAAGCTGCCTAATGCCATTTGCAGCTGAGGCGGTTCCTGAATCAGTTCCACCTCTCCCTTGTGGATCACCGATACTTCAGCACGCTCTTCAGATATCACCACTACCACAGCATCACACACCTCGCTGAGACCAATTGCAGCCCGGTGCCTGGTGCCAAAATGTTGTGGTAACCCTTCTCTTTTGGTCAAGGGCAGGAAAGCACCAACCAGCTTGATTCGGGAGCCCTGGATGATTAAAGCACCGTCGTGCACAGGGCTTTCCTTTGCGAAGATGCTCGCAATAATCTCTGGGCTCAGCTTGCCGCCCAGAAAAATCCCCTCCCTTAGGTGTTCGGCCAATCTGTCTCGTTGCTGGAAAACAATCAGTCCGCCTGTTCCGCGCTTGGCCATCTGGAAGACAGCTCGTTCAATCTCGGGGAGGTCAATTGTCCAGGGTTCATATGGTCGGCCGAGAAACAACCTGACAGGATTGGTCTGAATCAGGACCTCACGGATTTCGTTCCTGAAAACCACTACGATGACCAGCACAGCAACAGCGCCGACACCCTGGAAAAACCAACTGGTAAGCACGAGCCCGCTGGCCTGAGCGATGGTGTGGCACAGCCAGAGAAAAAGAACACCCAGTAAGATTTGCAGGGCTGTGGTCCCACGAAAGAGAAGAAACAGCCTGTGAACAAGAAAGCTGATTACCAGGATATCTACCACGTCCTGCCATCGGAAGGATGAAAGGAAGTCCATAAGTGTTACTCCTCTACTCCTTCACCTGTACATGGATTGTGACCCAGTGAATGCGTCAACCAATTGCACCACATATTGTATTAGCAAAATTCGTACTCGGTCGACGGTCATGGTTCCTTGAGCTTCGTTTTATTTCCTACCGGTGCGTTACACAACCTTGAACTGCTACTCTCTATGAGCGATTTTTTACCGGTGCTGCTCCCGAAATGCGGACTGCTTTTAAGCAAGGTAAAGACAGGGGCTTGTACTGTCAAGGAGAAAGGCGTGAGGCTTAACCCGGATATCTCATGAATCACTTGCTGCGACCACTTTACAATTTCAGATTTCAGATTTTAGATCTCAGATTGAAGGAGGTCTGATGCAAAGTGGTTATTTGAGTGAAACAAGAATGAAACTCAGATCCCGCCGTCTGCTTTCTCTTACTCGTCTTCTGCAAACTCAAATCCGCAATCCGCAATCTCCAATCTGCAATCAATGGCCGTCCTTCTCTCCAAGCTGTAGGCTCTACGAGCCGGAAGCCTGGCGTCCTCGGGTGTCGGCCCCTGCGACGTACCATTGAGGTATGCCTCGGAACCAATCCCGCGGTACCGCGGGACGAGTTGCCAGGTGGCACGCCCATCTGCGTGGCCTCGCGACAGCAATGTATGAAATATCCGGGTTGGCATTCTGCGGTGTGCGTAAGGAAATGAAAATTACTTGCAAACAAACAACCGTTGGTGTAAGACATTGCCACTATTTTCCAACCACCTCCTACAATAGCACAGCACTTATGCCCCCGTAGCTCAGGCGGATAGAGCACCGGATTCCTAATCCGGGAGTCGCAGGTTCGAGTCCTGCCGGGGGCACCATCGCACATTGTGGATTGTAGATTGTAGATTGCAGATTGGGGATGCTGCTGGGGTGCTGGAGCATTGCAAAGTGGCGAGTCACAAGCGCCAAGTCTCAGGGTTTTAGGTGTCGGGTGTCAGATGTCAGGAAAAAAACAAAAAACTGAAACCTGAACACTGAAACCTGAAACCCCAGTCTTTGAGATCGGCAAAACCATGCAACTCTAACCCCCGCATTAAGCGAAAGAACCGAGTTTTTTGCACTCCACTGGCTATAGAATTGGTTTCGGATCCGTATCCGAAATATATTGTATTCTTGATTTCCAGTAAGCTGTGAACTTATCGACGTCCTTTGTAGACCGGAGCAATTTTTTTGCTTCCACGGAGTCAGCAACGGATATTTTTGCCCAGCCAATATGTCTGCTGTCGATGTCGAAGTAGGCCGCATAATCGAGGAATAGATCTGAACAGTCCCAGGTTACACTTTCCGATAAAATAGCTGCAGCCATTATTGCGACTTCGGTAAATTGATTTCTGTCAAATCCATCCTCTGAAAAATACCTGTTTATCAAGATTGCGAATTTACCTGGACTCCCGAGCGAACGAATAATCTCGACATAACAACGATGGCCATGGTCTTTTAGGTACTTTTCAATGTACTTGGCTGCTGATCCATTGTAGCTCGGCTGTTCCTCCTTGGATGCCTTGCTGAGGAGAATGTAGCTGTCTTCAGAAAGGTGACTATTTTTCTCTATAATCTCTGCGGCAGTTTCTCTCTTTGTTTCAGAAGTCTTCGCGGGCCGGGCCTTTTCAATCTTTTTTTCAGGTAGAGCCCGCAGATCAAAATGTATGGTACGGTCGCCCATCTCGCTTGGTTTGCAGATGACCTTCGAGTCAAAATAGCCTTCTTTTCTTACTTGATAACAGCGGGGTTCCCATGCCTTACCATAGAGTGATCTTTGAAAAGGGGTTACATACTCAGTATCCACAAACTTGGTGCGGTTATACCCCCAGTAAATATCTGCGCCTGATGGGTTTGAAGTGATATTTTCTTTATGGGTGGTCCCGCAACTTATAATACCAGATACTGTCAGGACTAGCAGAAGCGAGACTTTTCTCATATGCATGAGAGTTACCCGTGAAATGGTACCAGCTGCATTCATGTTTGTAAGGTTAAGCTTACCGTTATCGGTCAGAGAGACCCTATGCTGTTCCAAGATTATAAAGACAAGGACAGAAGTGGCAAGAAAAAAAACCCCCACTGATCATGTCGTTAGGGTCAGCGGGGGTTTAGGGTAAAGACTGCAAATCTACTTTAGGTATCTGCCAAAATCCTCTCCTGGCTACTTTCTGAGGAAGCGCTTGGGTGCCTTCCCAGGAAGAACATGGCCACTAAACAGCACAGCGGCACAAATAAATACTCGTTGGGAACGTCATACAGTACTGCGTAGATGGCAAAAATACTAAGAAAAAGTTGAAAAAGCATAAGGGTCAAACGTCTCATAACATATCCTCCTCTATGGATTACTTGAAAAAGAACAGTAAACCTGCATGGAAGAAACGTGCCAGATTCTCCGAAAATAATATTTTATAAATGATCTTAAGATGTTGGACGAATATGGAGACGCTGAGGGAATTGAAAGGTTGAAAAAAGGAAACTGGGAGTAGTATCCAAAAATGCATGCTCTCTGGATACGCACGTATAGGTCGAGTTCAACTTCTAACTGGCCACAAATTGAGAATAGCTCGTTTAAAACCCATCCCTGCGTTTAGGTGGTGAGGAATCCAGGTAAAAAGCAGTTTACCTGTTCACCTGTTAGCATGTATGCTCTGGCTGACTTGGAAGGTTTGTCGTTTAGTAGTGTCCTTCTCACAACCACCTATGCCATTACCCGCAAGGAACTGAGAGTATGAGACGTGAAGCTTGCATTTGCCTTTTTCTGATTGCTGCTGTGCTCTTCGTATATTGGCAGGTGGGAGATCACGAGTTCATCAACTATGATGACAATCTCTACATAACCGACAATGCTCAGGTGCAGAAGGGATTAACAAGCACAGGTATAATCTGGGCTTTCACTACAAGCCACACAGGCAATTGGCACCCTCTAACCTGGATCTCACATATGTTGGACTGTGAGCTCTATGGGTTGAATCCCAAGGGACACCACCTGACTAATGTACTGCTGCACACGGCAAACGCGATTTTGCTGTTTGTGGTTCTGAGGTGGATGACTGGGGCCGTCTGGCGGAGCGGTCTCGTTGCCGCCCTCTTTGCGCTTCATCCCCTTCACGTTGAGTCTGTTGCCTGGGCGGCAGAACGCAAGGATGTGCTGAGTACTTTTTTCTGGATGCTGACGATGGTAGCCTACGTCTCTTATGTCAACCGTCCAAGTGGAAAGAGATATGTACTGATCCTCGTCACCTTTTTCCTTGGCCTTATGGCCAAGCCAATGCTGGTGACTCTTCCTTTTGTTTTGCTCTTGCTAGACTACTGGCCTTTGAACCGGTTTCAACCACGGGCAACGACAGCTTCTGCTGTAAACCAGCCGTTTGGATTCCGGAGTTTCGGTGATGACATGTCGCCGATACTCAGAGCGGTTATCGAAAAAGTGCCTTTGCTTTTAATGTCATTGCTCTCATGTCTTGTCACTGTTATGGCTCAGCAAAAAGCTGGAGCGGTATCTACCCTGGAAGTAGTCCCATTCAAGTTAAGAATAGCGAATGGTCTCGTATCATATGTAGCGTACATGGGAAAAATGATTTGGCCTCTGGATCTGGCGGTATTCTACCCATATCCGGGTAGCGCGCTGCACATCTGGGAACCCGCGGCAGCCGGATTGTTCTTGCTGATTGTGTCCACTGTGGCTTTGTGGGGTGCGCACCGCTGTCGATATGTACTTGTGGGGTGGCTGTGGTATCTGGGCACTCTTGTGCCGGTCATTGGTCTTGTCCAAGTTGGAGAGCAGGCCATGGCCGATCGGTACACCTATGTGCCACTCATAGGGCTGTTCATTGTTGTGGTCTGGGGCTTCGCTGATCTCGTGAAAAGATGGCGCGCGCTACGTTTGATAGCCTCGGTAACGGCAGTCGTGATGGTGCTGGCATTGATGGTAGGTAGTTGGTTTCAAGTCGGTTACTGGAAGAACAGCATTCAGCTTTTTAAACACGCCCTCGATGTAACAAGCAACAACTATGTAGCCCACTACACCCTCGGGAATGCACTGGCAGCGCAAGGAAACCTAACTGGGGCCATTTCCCAATACCATAAGGCGCTGGAAATAACCCCCGATTTTGCTGAAGCACACAACAATCTTGGCAATGCACTGGCGATGCAAGGAAACCTAACTGGGGCCATTTCCCAATACCATAAGGCGCTACAATTTAACCCCGACCACGCAGAGGCACATCGCAACCTGGCAGTTGCTCTCGATCGCCAGGGAAAACATCAAGAGGCCCTTCAACATTATGTAGAAGCGTTGCGAATCAGTCCCCATGATGCGCAGTCTCACAACAACCTCGGTGTTGCGCTGGCTGAGCAGGGTAGGTTCAAGGAGGCCGTTGCTCATTTTACTGAGGCTCTGAGGATCGATCCGAATTTCAAGGAGGCGCAACGTAATCTGAAACTCAGTCAGGGACTGATGGAGAAATCCTCCACAGGAGCAGAGGGAGCCCAAAGATTTTAGATTGTAGAATGCAGATTTGTCCTTCTCCAATCGGCAATCATAAATCATACAGACTCAGGCCCTAAGGATC
>JAJDNL010000146.1 GCA_022340745.1 Deltaproteobacteria bacterium | reverse complement strand
GTCGTTATTAGTTAATTGGAGAATTAGAGAATTAGAAAATTAGTTGAAACCGCAAGATCGCGGCTAACCTTCGACCTTTCAACAAGCTCAGGGCAGGCAGGCTCAGGTCGGGGGAAGCCACTCCCACAGAAGAATCCCTTCCTTCTTTCCTCTGCTCTTTACCTCTTACAACTAATGACAGCGTAGCGTAGTGACCTAATGACAGCGCAGCGTAATGACTCTGAGCTTCAGTGCCTCATTCTTAGTCTCTCGTTTTTTCTGCCTGCTGCGTGCTGGAACTCTATGCTCTATGCTCCATGCCTCCCCGCATCTCATCAGAAGAGTTCTTTCGCCAACGCAAGCGCCGCCTGACCCCTGGGATAGTAACGATCTGCAGACCCCACAATGTGGAAATCCGCATTGTGAAAAAAAGAAAGGGCTTGCTGGTTATCGACCGCGGTCCAGAGAAGCATTTCCGCTGCGCCGTATTTCCGGGCAATCTCCTCCATATGTTCCAATAATGCGGTGCCGATTCCCTTTCTCTGTTGTTTGGGAAAGATCCCGATCGCCAACAGGTGTGCCCGTCTTGGTTCGAACCAGTTTTCTCTCTGAAGCGTCACCATTGCAAAACCCAGGGGCTTGGTATCCGCCGCTATGATTACTGTTATTACTTCCGGTTCCTGAAGCCAACCGAGCACAATTTCATCATAGGTGCCGTACTTCGAAAATACCCTGGCCGACAGCCGGCTGATGAAATCCAGGTCGTCTTCACTTGCCACGCGGAAATTAAATGTTGTCATTGATCCTGCTGATTCAACCAATACCGCTCCTTGATGAGATGATCTGTCGCGCTCTTTGGATCATAGTATAGAGGAAGGCAGAGGGCAATGGTCAGCAACCAGTAGGCAGATTGCAGCGGGCAGATATCAGACGACAGAGGGCAGACGACGGAGGACAGAGGGCAGACGATAGAGGGAAACGTATAGATTTTAGCTTAATGTGAAATCTGGGATGTGAGATGTAGAATTTTGGATTACGGGTTTGAGATAGATGAGGTTTCAGGAGCGAGAGAAGTCCCAGCGGTCAGGTTTTAGATTTTCTGTCTGTTTTTCCTGACACCCGAAACCTGACACCTGACACCTTGAGCTTTGGTTCTTTGGGGTATTAGGTAGGAGATATGGAAATCGAATACCGCTTACCACTTACTGCTTACCGCTGGCTACTGACTCCTGACTACTGAATTCTATTTGTTTTGCTTTATGCGGCTCAGCTTCTTCCGGTAATGTCTGGCTACGGTCTGGCTAAGAAACTTGCGGTCACCCGGGGTCATGTCCGTAAATTGGATACCCACACCAAGACTTGAATCGCCCTCACTGGGTTGAAGAATCGTTGACCAGATCACTTTTCCGGCAACGCTCATGGTCTGGCGGTCAGGGGGCTTGATGATGATGAAGAAGCTTCCCTCCAATGGCGGAGGTTCTTTGCAGGAGATGAAGGCACCGGAGGGACTGACATTCTGGATTTCTCCTTCAATTTTCTCCTGGGTGGTTAGCATGGTGACGGGCCACCTAATCTCGATCCTGGGCTTCGTTCGATTTTCTGTTCCACTGTTCATATGCACATCCTGCAGACAACACCGTTATTGTGGCGCACCGTTTTGCACTTCAGTACCATTTTGAAAGAGGAAACTTCTCAGCGTTCCTTCAGGCTAACATCTGGAGATGCTCAGAGGTAACACCGTTAAGAAACAGGTGGTCGTCAGTGAAGATTTTGGTGAATTGGACACCTATTCCACAAGAACCTATGTCATTGCAGCTTTCAATGTTTGACCATGCCAATTCGGCGGTGATTAACAACAGCTTTTTGCGTAATGGATCCCTGAAAACGAGACGGAGGGGGCTTTGTTGCTCAGGTTCAGTAAAACAATGAATAAATGCACCGGTGGGGCTGATGTTTTTTACTTCTCCCCCTATGCATCCTTCTGCGGTTATGACCATGGCAGGCCAGTCCACGGCGGTTCTGCGGTGCGAGCGCCTGTCGTCCAAATTCATCATGGGTGCTTGTCCTGCGATGTTTCCCTCCAAACCTCTCAAATGACTGGGGCCAGGCCGTAACCAAAACGAACTGCATAAAAAAGATGCGGCCCTCGTCGGGGGTGAAGAAATGCAGGAAATATGCCAGATTGCTTGAAAATGTTCTAGCTCAACTTGTTGTACCGGGTTCCCTTCGGAAAGTTAAACAGGGCGAGCCCATTCCCCGCAGTCCGCCTGAGGCGGACTGCAAGGAGTTTTCAATTAAGGCCCTGAACCGTTGACATGCTGGATGTATTGCCGGAAAGAAAAACAGCGGAGCAATGAGCTCCGCTGTTTTTTGTCCAACAATGGTTTTGAGCTGATCCAGGCTAACTGGCCATTTGAAATGTTTCATCAAGGTCCACTTCCGGGACCTCTTGAACCCTGCCGTCGCCTCTGACCAGCTTTCGAAGGTATCTCTCCTCTTCCGTGGAGATTTCTGTAAAGCGGACCCCCATACCTCGCGGGGTCAGGTCGTCGTCAGGACCGTGGATGTTTGTCCAGACCACCTCAGCAGCAACATCCTCAATGGCGTGGTCGGGAGACTGAATACTCAATGTACAGGTCTCACTCAATCGCAACGGCTTGTGACAGCGGATAAATGCTCCATTATTGTTGATATTCACAATGACACCATCCGCAGGTCCCTCGCCTGTGTCCATTGTAACGGACCATTTAACCTGGGCTCTGCTAGTTGAGTTTGTTTCTGGTACCATTTTATCTCCTCCCCTATAGGGCTGTAATCGTCTTTTTTGATTCGGTGCCCTATGTTTTGGCTGATTTCTTTCTGTTTTGTTGTTTAAGCTTGAGCAGGATTGATGCCAAAGTGGCAGAAAGCGAAATAAGTGTGTGTGTTCAAGAAGTTATACGTTTAGAACAATTGGTGCTTTTTTTGTTTAGTTGGCAAATTTGGTCCCAAAACGTCAAATTTGGTCAAAAAGTCCCCTTTCTCATTTGGTCTCCTCGACCTTTACGAAAATCCCATATCGTTCAGAACTTTCCCGTTTATCCCCGGCAACGACCTCGTTTTTTCTCTCAAACGAGGATCGTTCGATTTCACCTATCTCAATCCATTCCCCCAAACTGCCCATAATACGGGTCGCAGCTGCTTGGAACTCTATTGTGCCTTCTCGTTTCATGGTTTCCCGCTGCGGGCTGATCTCCAAAATGACTTTGCCCTCAGCGAGGCGTGGTCGTACGTAGAATCCGGAGGTCAGGTCACGATAGTGGGTGCTGCCAATTACTCGTACACCACCACTGTCTCGGACAATGGTACGTTCCGGAACCGGCACTGAGCTACCGGTTCTGATGAAAGCCTGGGTGCCCTCGATTACTCTTATCTGCTGGATATTGCTGTCCCCCTCGTACCTTGCAGCACTCTGGCCGCGACCTCTAACGGTGTCCTT
>JAJDNL010000118.1 GCA_022340745.1 Deltaproteobacteria bacterium | reverse complement strand
GATTGCCGATGAGACCGTTGGCACCACCGAAGAGGAAATTCTGCCCTTCCTCGAGGAGAAAAAACATCCGGCCCTGGAGATGGACCCGATTATGTAGACAAACCAAGGATGCGGGGGGAATGTTCCCCCCGCTTTTTCAGAATCCAGACGCGAAAGGACTTGACCATCGGCCGGTTTAAACTGCCTTGAAAAGTTTACTGTGTTAAACTTTAGACGAATTCAATCAGAGCTCATACTCACCCTCCATGTCGAGAGTGAACTCATTTGGTGCTTTCCCAACTGTGACCCTGAATGTGCCTTTTCCTTTAACACTGGCCAGCTTACCTGTTCCCTTATAAGTCTCCCAAGTGCCCGTAGTGACCTTGGTACCCCCATCACGACCACCTTCGAAGCGGCTATAGACTGAACCGTACTGGAAGTGGGTCATTGCATAGCCCTGCATAGAACCTGAACCTTTAATACGGTCGTGGAAGTTAACACTGCGGCGGGAGATAAATTCTCCTGCCACCCCCGGTGTATACTCGATGGGTTCCCCCTCCATCTCAACCAGCATCAGGGTGTGGTCAGATTCGTCGTGGACGTAGAGCGCCTCTCTCCGGGTAACGCGTAACGTGTAGGAAGCCTTTCGTAACATACCTCTCTCCTTTCACCCCATGTTATTGGTTTCTTTTTCGACTGCTCAAGGCCATTCATTCTTTACCTATACAGATAACTTTCACCTCAACCAAGGCTTCGTCAAATAAGACGGTTTTCTAGCTTACTACCCAAACCGCCATCTCTTGAGCCAGCTGCATTACCTTTTTGCTCACGCGGCCTATAAAGAATTCTTCCACCCGAGAAAGGCCTCTTCGTCCAACGACTATTGTGCCGCAGCCGCTGTCTTTGGCCTCTTCAACAATGGCTTTTGCTCGGCTGGCAACTCCGCTGACCGTCTTTGTTGAAATCTGGTCAGGCCTGAGACCCGCCTTTTCCAGGCGACCCACAGCTTGTTCAAGAAAGGTCTCAACAGCTCCTTCGATGTCCTGGAGTATCTCTCCACTTTCTGGAAGCACAAAGTAAAGATCTCTAATGACGTGAAACAGGGTGATACCCCAATCGCTGGCATCCACCATGGTTCCAAGGTAATCAACGGTTGCCATCGCTTCTTCTGAGGTATCCAGTGCTACTAGTATTTTCCCCGCTTCTGGGGCACCTCCGACAACACATAGGGGGATGTGGATCAGGTGGCCAACTAACTTGTTAGCGATGCTTCCCCAGACAAGATCCTTCAGCTTGCTAACTCCCCAACGTCCTACAACCACAAGATCATACTCTTTTTGTGCTTCATGGGCAATGTCTCTCGCTATACCCACCTGTCGTTCTTGACTCTTGATACTCACCGCCTCCTCTGGGAAACCCTGTTCCACAAACAGCTGTCGTGATTTCTCCATAAACTCCTGCATCGCCGCCTGCTGCTGCGTTGCCCAGGCTGCCACTGGCGCTAACTGATGCCGAAATTTAGGGTTTTTCTCGATGTCCCAGAAGCTTTCAGGGATCTTGCTCATCACATGGAAAAGGACCACTTCCAGACGGTTAGGCGGAAACAGCTGGCTTGTATAGCGAACCGCCTCAAAAGCCTGATCCGAACCATCCACTGCCAACAGAATCCTTCGTTTGTATTTGCCCATGTCGAACTCCTTTGCTGATGCGCTGGTTAACAACCTTCTTTTAGGCCAGCCAGTTAAGCGTGCTTTGGTTCCTGCGATTCTACGAGAGCAAGTGACCTGAGATCAATGGTTAATTCCAATTCACCCGGTTCATCTGTTTTTGATAGGCCAAATCCCAGTTTTCTACCCAGTGCCAGCATCTGGGTGTTTTCCCGCAAGACGATGCCCCACACAGTTTCTATGCCGCGTTCTTGGGCGATCTGGAGGCACGTTTCCAAAAGTTTTGCTCCCACCCCTTTTCCCTGCCATGGATCTCCCACCATAACGGCGAACTCTGCTTTCTTGCCGTCCGGGTCAGCGATCACACGGGCTGCGCCTAATATTTTTTCCACTGATGCCTTTTCCTCTAGGGCCACAAGGGCGATCTCGCGGTCATAGTCAATCTGAGTAAATCGCGCGAGCAGGTTGGGCGAAAGGGTCTTTATGCGGCTGAAGAAGCGGTAATAGACGCTCGTGGGAGATAAGGTACTGAAGAGATCCAGAAATGCCTGGGCATCTTCCGGCTTGATCGGCCGGATGAAGACTTGAATTCCACTCTTGGTTATATCCCGGGACTCGTATCCCGCCGGATATGGACTGATAACCAGATGGAGCGGGGCCGAAACCCTTGAAGGTTTAATAATTACCCGGGCATCCACCGCCAAAGGGTTCCCTTCACTCACAATTACAGGGTTCATATCCAGCTCAACGATCTCAGGGAAATCCGTCAATAACTGGGAAAGCCGGATCACCATTTCATCCAGAAGCTCCAGATTTACGCCTGGCTTGTTTCGATAGCCCTGGAGAAGCGAATAAACCTGAGTGCTTTCCATGAGCCTCCGGGCCAGAGATCGGTTTAAAGGTGGGAGGCCAATGGCCTGATCTTTCAAGATCTCGGTGAGTATTCCCCCCATTCCAAACAGGATTGCCGGACCAAAGTTCTCGTCTCTCTTGGCTCCCAGAAGGAGCTCATAGTCCGGACGTTGTATCATTGGTTGAACCGTAACTCCCAGAATTTTGGCCTGCGCATCGTAGGCGCGAGCCCCTTCCATGATATTCCGGTATGCTTCACGAACCTTATCTTCATCACGAATATCTAGCTGCACCCCATTCGCTTCCGTCTTATGGGTAATCTCAGCTGAGTGAATCTTCATGACCAGCGGATATCCAATTTGTTGAGCCAGCTGGACGGCTTCCTCAACTGAGATGGCAACTTCAGTTCGGGTTACTGAAATACCATAGGCAGCGAGAAGCTTTTTGGATTCCAGTTCGGTGAGTAAGCCATTTTCCATCTTCAAGCCCTGCTCTACGACAGCCTGAGCCCGATCGCGATCGAAGCTGAGCTCACGGGAAAGCTTTGGTGGAATCTCCTGGAGCATCTTCAAGTTGCGAGAATACTCATACATGTACATGAAAGCGCGAACGGCTTGTTCCGGAGTATCGTAGGTTGGAATTCCCGCGTGGTTGAGAATGTCCCGTCCTTTTTCCACATCCATACCACCCATCCACGAAGTGAAAACAGGATAGGGTTCCCCTCTGAGGGTCTGAGCCAGTTTTTCTGCCACTCCAGTGGGGTCGGTAAATCCCTGGGCAGTAAGAATGAGGAGTACTCCGTCCAGCTCCTTTGCCGAAAGGCAAATTTCCACCGCTCTGGCATAACGTTCGGGGGAGGCGTCCCCTAACACGTCGATGGGATTGGAGTGACTCCAGAAGGCTGGTAGCAAATTATCCAATTTTTCAATAGTTCCCGCCTCTAAAGCGGCAGGCTCCGCACCATATTCTGCAAGAGCATCAGCCGCCATCACTCCTGGCCCCCCGGCGTTGGTAATAATCCCAAGTCGAGAGCCTTTGGGACGGGGTTGTTTAGCCATGAGTTCTGCACAGTCAAACAGTTCCCCAATGGTGTTCACCCGAACAATCCCAGCTCGCTTGAAGGCTGCATCGTAGACAGCATCTTCTCCCACCATTGCTCCAGTGTGGGAGGCGGCTGCTCTGGCCCCAGCCGGGCTTCTCCCGGCTTTTAAGACCACGATAGGTTTGACTCGGGAAACTGCCCTTGCTGCACTCATGAACTTGCGGAAATTGGTTAGACTCTCGATGTAGAGAAGAATGCTCTTCACTTCAGGATCGTTTCCCAGGTAGTCGACCAAGTCTCCAAAGTCCACATCCAACATGGAGCCGACGCTTACAAAATAACTGAAACCGATCTCTTCCTTCAGTGAAAGATCAAGAATTGCGGTGCAAATGGCTCCACTTTGTGAAATAAAGGCAACCTTTCCCGGGTGGGGCATGTGGGCCGCGAAACTGGCGTTGAGCTTTCTGCCCGGGCAAATAACCCCGAGACAGTTTGGACCAATAATTCGAAGTCCTCCGGCTTCTGCTTCCCGCTTGATTCTGTCTTCTATTTCCCGGCCTTGAGGTCCAGTCTCTTTGCCACCCGCCGAAACAACAATAGCCCCACCTACTCCTAGGTGGGCGCATTCCCTTATCACTGAAGGTACGCTGGAAATAGGAATTGCAATAATGGCAAGATCGACGGCGTGATCTATCCTCGAGATGGACGTATAGGCCTTGAGTCCATGTATTTTACTATAGTGTGGATTTACGGGGAATATCTTTCCCTGATATCCACCCTGGATAAGGTTTTGCACGTGGACATAACCAATTCTGCCCTCTTTCTCGCTAGCCCCTACCACTGCAATGGACTCAGCTTTGAAAATCTTATCAAAATTATGCAGTCCCATGTCCATCCACCAGTATTTTCTTGAACAGTGAATATCTGTCACTGCAAACCATTTGCTGAGGACCCACGATCACTCGCTCTTTGTGATATGACCCTTGAGTTCGAGATAGAGGTCCTCGGGTTCAAGTTCCGCCAACGCACCCTCCAGCATCCGGCTTACCTTGTAGAAGTCTTTCAGGCAATCTTTAAAGATTGCCTCGTCGTTCCGCAAGTCCCCCTGCTGCCGCGCATAGCTCAGCAAAGTATAGAAAGCAGAGAGTAGTTGGGCGGAAGTCAAAGGAATGAGGACAGCTTCCAGATCTTTAACGTTTACGGCAAGCTCTTCCACCTGATTTCCGTTCATGTTCTCCTCCTAATTCTTATAAAATTTGGCCAAAGGCTGATCATGGAGTACCTTCTCCAAATGTGCTTTGGAATTGAACTACGCTGACTTTCCATTTGGCCTCGCCATGCCCTCGACGGCAAACGGTCTTACGTTTAACGGTTCATTCTGCTGGTTC
>JAJDNL010000111.1 GCA_022340745.1 Deltaproteobacteria bacterium | reverse complement strand
AAGGACCTCGATTCCTTTGGCGTAGATGCCGTCATCATTCGTAAGTAATATCCTCATGGTTTGGACCGTGGCCCTGGATGGACTCGGGTTTCCTTTCTTTCAAGATCGCTTTGGCTGCTTTGCTTCCCAGTTGCAAGGCCTTCCTGTTAAGTTCCTCGGTACCCTTAGGAACACGGGCAAGCACCGCCGCTTCCAAGGATTTCATTGATACCACTTTGGTCAACGTTGCCAGAGCAGCCAGAGCGATTATGTTGGCTACCATCTCCCTGCCCAGCTCCTTGCGAGCGATCTCAGTGAATGGGATACAAACAGCCTTGGTGGTGGGGGTCTGAGTTACGAAGGTAGAATCTACCACCAGAGTTCCCTCTGGCTTCAAGTCGAAGTAAAAGGAATCTGATGATTTCTGGTTCATGGCCAAAAGCAGGTCCAACCTGGTGGCCATGGGGTAATCAATCTCCTCATCGCTTATCACTACCTCAGCCTTGCTGGCCCCGCCCCGAGCCTCAGGTCCATACGACTGGGTCTGAGCAACGTATTTTCTTCCGTAGACGCCAGCAGCTTCAGCCAGGATAATCCCGGCCAGAATGAGACCCTGTCCCCCCGAGCCACTCAAACAGATTTCGTAGCGTTTTCCCATGCGAATCCAGACCGATTCCTTCCTTTTATTAGAGCTTTCTGAGTTCTCCGTGAGCTCTGTGACAGCTGAAAAGCCCTACCGTAAAGATTACTGAATCAGCTGGGAATGCTATCCCTGGCTTGTTCCCGCACCAGTTCATACTGCTCAGTGTAAACAGGTAGGTCTCTGTCCACCAGCACGCCGATGGTGAACTTATCCTTGAGTTCCTCTTCACTCATGTCCGCCGCTTTCTCGACGCGTACCGCGTGTTCCTTTTGCCATTGCATCATGGCCACGGCATCTCCCATCCTGTTCCTGCGGCCATACTGGGTATGACAGTGGGTTATCACTTCCACCACACCAAAACCCCTCTTGACGAAAGCCTTTTCAATAAGCTTATCCAGCAACCGTGCGTGGTAGACCGTCCCCCGGCCTACAAAAACAGCCCCGGCGGTCACGGCAAGTTCGGCGATGTTGAAGGCGTGCTCAATGTTGCGGTACGGCGCGGTGGTGGCCTTCATGCCATATGGGGTGGTCGGTGAGTACTGTCCACCTGTCATCCCGTAAATGTTGTTGTTGATTATGATGGCGGTGAGGTTGATGTTGCGCCGCGCCGCGTGGATGAAGTGGTTGCCGCCGATGGCGGTGGCGTCTCCATCGCCCATTACCACTATGACTTTGAGCTCAGGTTTGGCAAGCTTTACCCCGGTGGCGAAGGTAAGGGCTCGTCCATGGGTAGTATGAAGGGTGTTGAAATCCACATACACAGGAAGCCGACCGGAACAGCCGATACCTGAAATCATGACGATGTCGTCCTTCCGGTAAGCAAGCCGGTCTATGGCCCGAATCATGGCCCCAAGAACAATACCGTTGCCGCAGCCGGGACACCAGACATGCGGAAACTTCTTGTCGTGACGCAGATACTTATGTACGAGTTTGGTAATCTCTGCCATGGCAGTCTATTCCTTTATGCTTCCTTTAAGAGCCACTCGTAAATTTCCTGAGGACTGATCATGCTGCCGTCTATGCGATTGAGGGTCGCCACCCGACTCATCCCCTCGTTGACGCGCTTAACCTCCCGCGAAATCTGTCCCATGTTCATTTCCGGGACCAAAACCGCCTTGGCGTCACTGATTGTCGCTACCACATCTCTCCGTGGAAATGGATAGAGAGTCACCAGATGGAGCAGTCCTGCCTTGATCCCCTTTTCCCGAGCGTCCAGAACCGCTCTCCGAGCAGAGCGTGCCACCGAACCGTAAGCTATGACAACAAGCTCGGCGTCTTCAGTCATAAAATGGTGAACTATCTGAACATCATGGAAGCTTTGGTTTATCTTCCGAAAAAGCCTCCTCATAAAAGGCTCGATCTCATCGGTCCGCATCGTAGGAAAGCCTCGGATATCGTGAATCAAGCCGGTTACGTGGTAGCGGTAACCATCGCCGAAGATTCCCATGGGGGGCACTCCGCTACTGGTATCCTCATAAGGGATGTACCATTCTGGAGGCATACTTGGTTTAATCCGGTCTAGCACTTCAATTTCATCTGGATCAGGCAGTACCACCGTCTCCCTGGTGTGGGCTACAACCTCATCGGAGAGGACAATAACTGGCGTACGGTAGCGCTCTGAAAAGTTGAAGGCCTTGACTGTGATGTCAAAGGAATCACGTACGCTCGAGGGGGCCAAAACAATGATGGGATGGTCACCATGGGTTCCCCAGCGGGCCTGGAGGACGTCTCCCTGGGATGGATTGGTGGGAAGACCGGTGGAAGGCCCACCTCGCATTACATTGACAATTACGCAGGGCACCTCTGCCACACAAGCAAAACCGAGATTCTCTTGCATGAGAGAAAATCCAGGTCCACTGGTGGCAGTCATAGATTTAGCCCCAGCCAGACTTGCACCTATTACCGCTCCGATGCTGGCGATTTCATCCTCCATCTGGATAAAGGTGCCTTCCATCTGCGGCAGCCGGTGGGCGAGAATCTCGCTGATCTCAGATGCAGGGGTTATGGGGTAGCCCGCAAAGAAACGGCAACCGGCTGCAAGGGCTCCTTCAACAAGGGCCTCGTTTCCCTGGAGCAGGCGAGGTTTTTTCTTGCTCTTTTTTCTTGCCATCAGTCCTCTATCCGTAAACGGTGAACTGTGAATGGTAAACGGTCTCTCACAGTCAACTTTTGTTCCTGCTGCTCACAGCCTGCCTGTCCCGAGCTTGTCGCGGGGCTGCCCGCTGCTAGCTGGCTTTTCATGCTTCACAAACCTCTTCTTCTTTCTTCTCTTCAACCCGGACAGCGAAGTCGGGACAGCGTATCTCACACCAGGCGCAGCCTATGCAGCGCTCCGGTTTGGCAATCTCCGGCTCCCCTTTTTCATTCATTGCCAGCACATCTTCAGGGCAGAAAGCCACACAGATGCCACACCCTTTGCACCAGTCCCGATAGAACTCAACCGCAAACTGCTTTTTCTGGGCTTTGGTCTTGGCTTTGTTATCCTTGACCTCTGCCTTCTTAGCGATTTTATCCTTTTCACTCTTCGTTTTCTTAGGCTTTGCTTTGCGCTTCGCAGTCATTCCAACTCCAATATTGAATCCGAGGCGTCACGGCTTTGACCAACCTTCAGATCTGATTCGCACCGCTTTCTATTGCAGGCGGCTTTTGGAGTAGTGGAGTAATGGTGTGTTGGAGCAATGCTAGAAGGACAACAGGCAAGAAAACTGTCTTTATCTTTTCCAATACTCCAGTACTCCATCACTCCATGGGGTTTCTCTCAAGTTAAAAGCATTGGACTCTAACCGCGTCGGAAACCATGCTTTCTGGACATGGCGCCGGTTCCAATAGTGGGACTTGAGAATACACAATTCGAGATGGTTTTTCAAACGGTTTCCCGATCCGTGTCACCGGAAAACCATTGACCATGGTGACCTTGTATTATAACATAGCTTGTGATAATTAGCGCAAGATTCCGGAAGCATTCAGCTCTCAGCAAAGCCATGTTGTTCATGCTTTGTGCATCTATCATGCCACCGGATTCTCTGGCAAACTTCACCATCTGCGAATCTCTTCTCCAGATCTTGAGAAACGTTCGCTCACTGTAAGATACGTTGGACATTTATTGCTGAGGAGTTCTGATGAGAGAAATCCATATCAGTCAAATCACTGCAGCAGTGCGAGACCTCTGCATCAAATCCAACACTCATTTGGGAGAAGATGTCCTGCAAGCCTTCGCCCAGGCCATTGATCAGGAGGTTTCACCCACTGGCAAGGACATCCTGGAAAAACTCGTAGAAAATGCCCGCATTGCCCGTGTTGAAGGAATCCCTATCTGCCAAGATACCGGCTTTGCCGTTGTTTTCGTAGAAGTCGGGCAGGAAGTACGATTGATTGGCGGTGATCTCAAGGAGGCCATCAATCAAGGAGTGCGGCAGGGTTATGAGGAAGGATATCTTCGCAAAAGCGTTTGCCATCCCTTTACCCGCAAAAACACCGGCGACAATACACCGACGGTCATTCACTTAGACATCGTCCCAGGTGACAGGGTACAGCTGATAGTTGCTCCCAAAGGGGGCGGCAGTGAAAACATGAGCCGGGTCACCATGCTGACCCCGGCTGTAGGCATCCAGGGCGTGAAGGACTTCGTGGTCCAAAGGGTCAAGGAGTCTGGCGCTAACCCCTGCCCTCCCACCATTGTGGGAGTGGGAATTGGTGGTACTTTCGAAACCACGGCGCTGCTGGCCAAGAAAGCCTTACTCCGTCCTTTAGGAAGTGAGAATCCCGACCCCGAACTCGCGGCCTTGGAGCAAGAATTATATGAAGAAATAAATACCCTGGGAATTGGACCCCAGGGCCTTGGCGGCAGAATCACCTCTCTGGCGGTACATGTTAATATGATGGAGTCTCACATCGCCAGTCTGCCGGTTGCAGTCAACATCCAGTGCCACGCAGCGAGACACAAGGAGATAGTACTATAATCAGGGTCAACAGTTTCACCTGGACACTAGGGACTAAGCACCAGGCACTTCGGGCAGGGCGGTGTAATAGCGAGGCGGGGACGCGGTGAAAAAGCCAGAAGTTGAGAGAAGTTCAATCTCGACTGCTTTTCTCCTGAAAATGCTGCAGCACGCGCAGTCCCCGCAGCGACACGACTTGAGCTCGTCGACAAGTCTTGTTGCGGGGGCTAGCGAGCGAACTACAATAAAATGGAATCTCTTCCTTACATTTCAAAGACTCCCTGTCCGCCTCAGGCGGACTGCAGGGAGCTTCAATTCTGGATTCTGACCCCTGGCTCCTTACTCCATGCCCTACGCCCTATGCCTGGGGCCTTACGCCTTAAGCCCCAAAAGGAAATAAAATGAGTGATGCCATTAAACTTACGCCACCGTTGAGTGATGCGGATGTGGAAAGCTTGAGAATTGGAGACCGGGTCTTAATCACCGGCGCCATCTACACCGGAAGAGATGCTGCACACAAGCGATTGACTGATCTGATTCAGGCTGGCAAGCATCTGCCCTTTGAGATACAAGGGCAAATCATTTACTATGTCGGCCCTTCCCCCGCCAAACCTGGCAGGGCTGTGGGCGCGGCCGGCCCCACCACCAGCTACCGCATGGACGCTTATGCGCCGGAGTTGATGCGGTTCGGACTGAAGGGCATG
This sequence comes from Deltaproteobacteria bacterium, assembly GCA_022340745.1. Lineage (GTDB taxonomy): Bacteria > Desulfobacterota > Syntrophobacteria > BM002 > BM002 > BM002. The sequence goes on along the minus strand of JAJDNL010000111.1, from coordinate 18,603 downwards.
ATAGGGAAAGGCGCCAGAAACCAAGATGTAAAGGATGCGATGGCCACCTTCAAGGCTGTCTATTTTGCAGCGATCGGCGGCGCTGGTGCCCTTATGGCCCAGACCATAAAAAACGCTGAGATCATCGCCTATGAAGATCTGGGGCCCGAAGCCATTCGAAGGTTGGAGGTGGAAGAATTTCCGATTATCGTTGTCAATGATGTGAGAGGAAATGATCTCTACGAGGAAGGAGTTAAGCGATACGCTCTCTAGCTCACTTCGTTCGCCGCATAGAGCATAGAGCATAGCGAAAAAAAGCGAGACAGAGAATATATCCTACTCAGTCTCGCAATGACGTGCTTTCAGTCTAAAGCAACTCGTGGCCCACCACTTTTCAATTACTTACCGAACCGAAATAATTCTTTGACGGCGCTCCAGCCCATCTTGCGGCGGAGAATACCAAGCTGGTCCTGCAGGGGGAGATGTTTGGGACAAACATCTTCGCAGCCCAGGAGACCCATGCACCCGAAGATACCCTCGTCAGTACCGATCACTTCAAAGTACTCCTTTTCGGTGCGCTCATCTCTTGGATCCATGATGAAACGAGCAAGTCGGTTCATGGCCACAGCGCCAACGAAATCCTCTCGCATGTTGGCGGTACCGCAGGCGGCTATGCAGCAACCGCACTCTATGCAGCGCTCCAGTTCATAAATCTCTTCGGCGAGAGCATTGTCCATTCTCTCTTCGTCAGCCATGGAGTGGAACTCCTTATCGGTGTGGACCCAGGACTCCACCTTTTCGTACATAGCTCGAAACCAGGTACCGGTATCCACAGAAAGGTCTCCAATTAACTTGAAGATGGGCAGAGGCATGAGCGTAATCTCATTAGGCAGGTCTTTGGTAAGGGTGTGACAGGCAAGACCAGGCCTACCATTAATCATCATGGCACATGCCCCACAAATACCGGCGCGGCAGCAGAAATCAAACTGAAGCGATGAATCCTTCTCCTCCCGAAGCCGAGTCAGGGCTATAAATAGCGTCATGCTCTCCGTTTCTTCGAGATCAAAGGAGTCAGTACGAGGGACAGAATGAGGATCCTGCGGATTGTAGCGGAATATGTTGAAATGCAGCTTTCTTGCCATCTTATTCCTCTCCTATAATTTCGCCGTCGCAACTGATGATCTTACAAACACCATATCCTCTCTCAGCTGGAGGGAGTTCCACAGTCTCTGTGGCGGGTTCGTAATTCAGAGTCGGCAGGTCATCTCCCTCTTTCCAGGTCGCCAGAGTCCGATTCCACCAGTCCCGGTCATTTCTGGCCTCATAGTCCTCCCGAGCATGGCAGCCCCGGCTCTCAGTTCGCTGCAGCGCCCCGTAGGCCGTACAAAGAGCCAGCTTCACCATGCCCTGGATTTTTAGAGCAAGTGTCAATTCAGGATTAACCCCAATACCGTTTGAGCGCAACCCCACCTTTTGGGCTCGCGCATAGATCTCCTGCAGGTTGTCTACCGCTTTTTGCAAGTCTCTCCCGTTTCTAAAAATTCCCACCCGTTCCATGAGCTCATCCTGCATAGCGTTGCGAATCTCATAGACGTTTTCATTGCCGTTTTTGCCCGAAATAAAATCGTCGATCCGCTCCTGCTGCCTGATCACACCATCTCTGATTGCGCCGGTATTGTATTGGACCTCGTAACCTTGAAGGAACTCAACAATCTTTTCGCCCACAATTTTCCCGGCAACAATCGTCTCAGCCAGAGAGTTTCCTCCCAGCCGATTCAGGCCGTGCATATCCCAACACGCAGCCTCTCCAGCCGAAAAGAGTCCTTTGAGCCCATAGACGGAACCATCCTTGTTGGTCCGGACCCCTGCCATGGTGTAATGCTGGGCCGGCCGCACCGGAATCAGTTGGGTGATGGGATCGACGCCCAGGAAATTATTGCAGATCTCCTCAACTTCTCTGAGCTTGGTCTTGATGTGATGTTCACCCAGATGGCGAATATCCAGCCAGAGGTGGTCTCCATAAGGGCTCTTCACCCCAAGACCTTGGCGAATGTGATGGGTCATCCAGCGGGAAACCACATCCCGGGATGCCAGTTCTTCCTTTTCAGGTTCGTACTCAGGCATGAACCGGTTTTCATTCACATCCAACAAGGTCCCGCCGTCACCTCGACAGCCCTCAGTGACCAAAATATTGGTGGGCACGATGCCGGTGGGATGAAATTGGATTGCCTCGGGGTTGCCTAGGGGAACAACTTCAGTATCAAGGGCGATTATGGCACCACCGCCGTCATTTATCACCGCGTTGGTGGTCTCCCGGTAGATACGGCCATAGCCTCCGGTGGCTATCACTGTTGCCTTGGCCAGATAAACCTTAAGTTTTCCGGTCTTCAGACATCTAGCCACGGCGCCGGTACATGTCTCGCCGTCATGAATCAGTGCAATGGCTTCCACCCGATCATGAACCGTGACCCCCAGTTCCACCACCTTGTTGTCCATGGTATAGAGCAGCGTATGACCGGTGCCGTCCGAGGTATAGCAGGTTCTCCACTTGGCCGTGCCGCCAAAGTCTCTGGCAGTTATGAAACCTTCCTTCTCTGTGGCCTCAACCTTCTCGTATTCTTTTCCGCCCTTGAAATAAGTGGAAGGCCCCGGCACAACCCGATTCCACGGAATTCCCCAGAAGGCCATCTCCCGGACTGCCTCGGGAGCCCTGTCAACAAAGAGCCGGACCACCTCCTGATCCGCACCCCAATCAGAGCCTTTCACCGTGTCCACGAAGTGGATGTCGGGGCCGTCGCCTTCTCCCATGGCACAATGTCCCAAAGCGGCCTGCATGCCACCCTGGGCTGCTGATGAATGAGACCGCCTGGCGGGCACAATACTCAGACAGATGGAATCAAAACCAGCGGAGGCAGCCTCAATGGCAACACGCTCCCCTGCCAACCCGGCACCTATACACAAAACGTCAGTAAATATCGTTTCCAATGACATCCCTCCTTACACTTTCAACAAGAGGAATCGAAGCAAAGTGATAAGACCAATGGCGACAAATATGGCGGTCAAATAATTTTCAAACCTCTTGAATTTCTTTCTGTCCTTTCTTCTGGCAAAACCCCATTTCACCGCGATCCGATAAAATCCAATGCCCACGTGGAGCTCGATCATGGGCAGCAGAATCAGATAAAAGACAAACCAGAATCCTCCCTGAATTCGTCCAGCACTTTTTGCCGCTGTGATCGGTAAGTCAGTGAGTACTGTCCACATGTGAATGGAACCCATGATCAGAATGATCATGGCGGTCGTGGCCTGGATGAGCCAGAGATAGGTGTCGGTATGACGAAGTTGTCGGCTGAGCTTCCAGATGGTGGACTGTTGCTCGGCGCGGAAGGGAACCTTCCGAGCAGCCAGGACGAAGTGGAGCAAGAAAATGCAGCCGATAGTTGGCCCACCCACCTGGGCCATGTAGGTCTTCTCTAGGAAGTGCGCCAGCGCATTCATCACCCCCGCACCCAAGTTCACACTGGCCACCAAAATCATGTGACTCCACATGAACAGGATTAATGCCACGCCTGTGAGCATCTGCAGCCAATCGAGATAGGCTGAAGACCTGCTAGGTGATGGAACATAGGTGGTTGTATTCACCGCCATGTTTACCCCCTGCTCTTATCTCATCTGATGTCTTAGTTGGTGGAAGGAATTACCTCTTCAGACTCTGGATTCCTGAGGGATTTCTCTGGTGTTCCACGATTAGGCTAACTCAAAAGTGCCTGATAGTGATTTTTTTAACATTATAAGATTAAAATACTAACGTTACTCAACTGGCTTGTCAAGATGGTCTTGGCTCTTCTCTTCTTTTTCATTTGCAGTGGCGGCAAAATGTGTTGGTAACTTTGGTTAATAATTATAATGGATTGATGGAAAGCCGGAGTGGACTATGTCATCCGGCTCACATTCAGGAGACCACCTGGGCAAAAAGTATATGTTCTGCAATTTTCTTAGTAATTGGCAGAAAATCGTAGATTTTCTTCGTAACAGCTGGATGGATATTTTGTTGATAAGCAAGCTATGTCAACGATATCTGTCTCCTTTCTAACGTTTTAAAAAAATGTGGTATCCTAATATGTTATAAGATCGCACAATAAATCTCTAGGATTTACGACAATTTAATGTCTGTTGATAACGGCAAAGCCAAGAATTAGTATTTTCTGATAACTAGGTTTGACAGGCAATGGATAGGTAATTTATCTTGGCTAACATCTAGGCGCAGTTTTCTTGCCGAACACGTAACATTCCCTCATTAACACCAGCCGAAACAAGATATTATGGGAAGTAACAGACTGCCCTTTGAAAAGTCTCCTGAGATTCAACAAGCCGTGGAAATCAATAATGCCCTGGCGGTGATACTGGGGAACGCCCAATTGCTCCTGCTGAAAAATACAGTGGCGCCCGAGGATAGAGCCAAGCTCAAAGCCATTGAACAGAGCTCTTTCAGAATACAAGGTCTTGTGGAGCGGCTGATTCAGGACTAACCCCTCCTTAGATACCTTGGTCAGATCGGGTTGAATCTTTTCCTGCCTCTTTTCATTCCCTCTGTCAGTGAGTAAAGGACCCTGTCAACAATTTTGATGGCTCTGCTGTATCTCTGTTGACGTCCCATGCTTCCGTTTTTCAATTGCCTTCCCCTTGCCTTATGGTATATTTGTGAATATGTTCGTATTCACACCTGCATCCTGTGAACAAGAGGATTTCTTATTTGATGAGTCCATAGTCAGCTACTTGCTCACTGAGTACATAGCTGTAATGATTGGGATGACTTTATATCGTCTTATCGAAATCAATCAAAGCCTATTATAGGGTCTCGAAAGGAAACTATATGAAAATTGCCATTAGCGGCAAAGGTGGTGTTGGTAAAACGACCTTGTCGGCTTTTCTTTGCAGGTGGTTTGGAGATCATGGCCAAGCCGTGCTCGCCATTGATGCGGATCCAGCCACCAATCTGGGAACGGCCCTGGCCATCCCCGGTGCCGACTCCCTGCCTCCCATCACCGAAATGAAAAGCCTTATTGCCGAGCGCACTGGGACTCAACCTGGAGGCATGGGCGGTTTTTTCAAGTTAAATCCAAAAGTTGATGACTTGCCAGACAAAATAGCCATCTCTGATGGCAACGTCCGTTTGATGATAATGGGCGGAGTCCAGCAAGGAGGAAGCGGCTGTCTCTGTCCTGAGAATGCCCTGCTAAAAACCCTAGTGTCGCACCTGATTCTGGGCCGGGGTGAGGTCGTTGTTATGGATATGGCTGCCGGCTTGGAGCATTTGGGCCGCGGTACTGCCGAAGCTGTTGATCGACTTATCATCGTCGTGGAACCAGGCCGACGATCCATCGATGTGGCGCAGCGCATCAGAACTCTTGCGGGTGACATCGGCCTGAAGAATCTTTATCTCGTGGGCAACAAGGTCCGCGATGCTAGGGATCGTGAGTTTTTACAGCAAGCTCTGGAGGGTTTTCAATTCATTGGCTTCATACCCTACGATGAAAAGATAATCGAAGCAGATCTTAAAGGAGAGTTCGCCTCCGATGTCAGTGATGAGACCCGCTCGGAGTTGGAGGGAATCGCAAACACTATCACCGCATAATGTGAGAGAGCCATGCTTAAGAGCAGAGACATCCCAAGTCAACTCTGGCTGCCTACCGAGTCGGGGGAGCAGAGACTGAGTGACATTCAAAACAGAAAAGATCACCGCAACATCAGCATCGACAAGGTGGGTGTCAAAAACATTCGCTACCCTATCACCGTTTTAGATCGAACCCACGGACGTCAACAAACGGTGGCCAATATCAACATGTATGTGGATCTTCCTAAGGAATTTAAAGGCACCCACATGAGCCGGTTCATCGAAATTCTCAATGAACATCATGGCGAGATTCACATCCGCAATTTTGCCGCTATTCTGGAGACCATGAAGAATCGGCTGCAAGCCGAGTCGGCCCACCTGGAAATTACCTTCCCCTATTTCATTGAAAAGAAATCACCGGTTTCGTCCGCCTCAGGCCTCATGGAGTATGGCTGTCGACTGGGTGGGTCCTTGAGTAATGAACAGGGACACGATCTGGTGGCCGAGATCAGCGTCCCGATTACCACGGTCTGTCCTTGCTCCAAGGAGATCAGTGATTATGGGGCCCACAATCAGCGTGGCATCGTGCGGCTTGCAGTACGTTTCAAAAAATTCGTCTGGCTTGAAGAACTTATCCATATAATAGAGGCTGAGGCATCATGCGACGTCTACTCTGTTCTCAAGCGGCCGGACGAGAAGTATGTAACCGAGAAGGCACACCAGAATCCTAAATTCGTGGAAGACGTGGTTCGAGACATTGCCTCCAGATTGGAAGAAGATCCAAATATAACCTGGTATTCAGTGGACTCGGAGAACTTTGAATCCATTCACAATCACAGTGCCTACGCATTTATCGAACGATATAAGGAGGAATCTCTCCTTGCCGACGACGACCAGGACGAGTAACGAGCAAGCATTCGTTGGGCGCTAACGTTTGTTATTCCAGCAAAACCGAAATACCGAATGTCGAACCGCAGAGCGACAAACCGCAGAAGTGCAGAGAGAACACTTCGATATCCCTAATTCCTTGTTCGACCTTCTGCACTTCACCTTACCGTTGGCCAATATCTGCACAAGAACCTATATCCGGGTTAGGGAGATTCTTTTAACTCCTGAACCTTCTCCAACAGCTTCCGGGCCCTGAGCAGGTGGTTCTGAACCTGTTTGAAGTCGGGATCCATATCGTTCACTACTTGCCACTCCTTGATTGCCTCTCTGAGCTTCTCCTCTTCGAAATATTGGATCCCTTTGAGATAATGTACTTCTTTGTACGCATCCTCGGACCGTTTCACATACTCTTTGCATGCCGGCCAATCTTCATCGAAGCTAAGCGCTTTTTGAAATTGGGTGCGCGCCCCTAAATACTCAGCATGGTTGAAGAGAACCTCTCCCTGTCTGTAGTGAGCCCAGGCCATATACTCCCGGACCTGCTTTCTGCTGGGATCCGTGTTGAGGACCTTGCGGAACTCGTGTAGGGCAGCAAGGTACTGCCCCTCCTCCAGCAGACTTACTCCTTGCTCTTGATAGATGGCAACCTGGTCATAATCCATCTCTTGGTCTCTGGTAATGGCTGAATCCTCTGCTTCTTGGGCAACGACCCCCGCGCCAACCTTATAACCAGCTTTGTTACCAGAGGTCGAAATGGAGGTTTGTGCCAGTGCTGCTGGACTGAACCTGACCCCTTCGATTTCTGGTATTTTTAATTTCATTCCAGCAGAAAGCTTGGTGGCGTCTTCTAGGTCATTGAAGCGGGCAATGATGCCAAACTTACTCGGATCATTGTAATATTTTTGAGCTATGGTAGCGAGAAACTCTCCTTCCTTCACTCGATGCTCCACATAACGGGTATGGGGCTCTGGCTGGAACGGCTTGAGCAATTCCACCACTTCAGGAAAATCAGGCCACAACCGTAAGGCCGTAAGAAACTCGTGCCGTGCCTTTCCATATTTCCCCTGGTCCTGAAGCTCCAGTCCTCGTCGGTAGTGTTTCTCAGCATTCTTGCGGAGAGAATCTTCCAACTTCTCCTTTTGGTCCACCAGTACTGCCAAAGCCGCTTCATAGGACTGCAGGGCCTTGTGGGGCTGATTCTTCCGTTCATACTCCAGGGCTCGCTCCAGCAAGATTTTCTCGAGACGCGCTTCCGGGGACTCCTCGACCGTGCGCCCCTTTTTCAAAGCAGCGCAACCGCCCAGGGTTAGACCTGGAATAATAATATAAAATAGCAGCAGCCCCAGCCGGTATTTCATTGCAGCGCTTCTCCGCGAAAATATTTCACCAGCTGTTCAAATGCATGCCCTTTGACGGGATTCATCACCTGATTCCGTCCCACCTTGAACGGATCGGCAAAAAATGAGGTTGCCCCGCGGGTCACTGTCACTCCACCCTGGTAACCCTCTTCTCTTGCCATGGAGATCACCAGTTGGTTCCAGCGGCCATATGGGTAGGCCAGCCAGACTACCTCCTGCCCCAGGTGCTTACGAATGAGCTCGCGAGGGAGCCGTAATTCGTGTCTGATGCGCTTGAGATACTCAGCCTGACTCTCCCCTTTGCGTTTGAGAGTTAAATCCGCATGGGTAATGGTATGAGATTCCACCTCAAACCCAGCTTCAGTCAGTTCCCGAAGCTGCTCCCAACTCAGGGCGTTAGGACTATCGTCAATAAAATCAGTGTATATGAAAAGGGTCGCCTTGAAATTGTACCGCTTTAATATGGGATATGCCAGTTCGTAAACGGAACGGTAACCATCATCAATGGTAATGGCCACAGTTTTTCGGGGCAGCGGCTGCTGGTAGTTTACAAACTTCAACACTTCTTTCATGGTGACAGTGCGATAGCCTTCTTCTGCTAACATGGCCATCTGCTGGGCAAACTCTTCTACCGGCATACAGAGGGCATTGGTGCACTTCTCGCTAAAATGATGATAGGTAATGATAGAAACCACCTGATAACCATCAGCAGAGAGGCCGCCGGGATTGATTGTTACCAACGGAATCACCAGCACTTGGCCTGGTTCAAAGGTCACCAGGTCATTGGCCTCCTCGATCATCCAGGTCTTCTCTGGGTCTCCATAAAAGCGGCGGGCGAGATCGGTAAGTCGATCACCTTTCTTGACCACATAAACTGCAACGTTTTTAGATTGGAAAAGTTCCCCAGCCTCCTCAGGCACCAGGGGTTCCTTTGCGGAAGCTGACCTGAGCCACAATGCACTTGTCTCAGCAAACGCCAGCCAGCAGCAGAAAAAGAGCGCTACCAAGGCAACATATCTGATACGTGCGCCAGCAAAGTCAGTGATCCTCTGCCGCCTGCTCCCTTTCTTTCTTTTGGTCAACAACTTCATATATTTTCACGGGCTCCTTCCTGCCTTTGACCTCAATCTCTCCCCTCGATTCGAAAGTGAAGCTCGGATGTCCAGCCACCTTCCTAAAGGCCTGCTCGCTGATGAGAATTTCATCAGGACCAGCCAAATCGGTAAGGCGCGAGGCCACGTTGACGTTGTCTCCGATTACCGTATATTCCATACGCTTACTGGAACCGAGATTGCCGGCAACCACTTCACCTGTATTGATGCCGATACCCACCTGAATGGAATCAGCCACTATCGGTAGCTTCTGGTTCAATTTGGGCAAATGCAACCGTACTTCAACCGCTGCCTGCACAGCCGACTCTACATGTGACGGATCAGGAATCAAGGCACCAAAAACCCCCATAACCGTATCCCCTACGAATTTATCAAGATAACCGCCATGCTGAATTATAACATCCGTCACCAGGGTGAAATAGGAGTTGAGCAAATCCACCACAGCATCCGGATCGCTGCTTTCCGCCATTGTCGTAAACCCTCGTATGTCCACAAATACAATAGTGGCCTCGAGACGAGTCCCTTTCATCCACTCGTCATCTGGACTTGCCAGGATGCGTTCTACGATCTCAGGAGTAACATAGCGACCAAAGGAGGTCTGGATCCTATCCTTCAAACGCAAGTCCTCCGCCATCCGGTTAATTGCCTTTCCCAAATCACCCAGCTCATCGTTGCGCCCGAGGTTTACCCGATAGGCAAAGTTGCCCTTGCCAACCTCTTCAACCGCCACTACCAGCCGCTGAATCGGACGTGAAAAATAGAAGCTTAGTACCATACTCATGGCAATACCAATTACGGTGATGGCAAGGGTCATCAGCAAAATAAATACTTTCGCTTTGACAATACTTTCCTCAATGTACTTTTTGGTCAAGCAGAGATAGACCTCACCTATTTTAAGCCCCTGGTAGGGCACAGGGGTAGAGAAGAGCAGAAGGTTTTCGCCTTTTGCCCGAAAACTTCGCAGCTGTAATCCGTCTTTTTCAAAGATTAGTTGACTGTCTGGAGGACCCACATACCTGGTACCCACCTTATTGATATCGCTATGCGCCTGAATAATCCCATTACTGTTTACCACTAAGGCAAACACCACTTCTTCGTTCTTGGCAATGTCGGAGACGAGTTGATAGAGGGATAATTCTGCTTCTTCCAGAAGGTCCTCGGGACTGTTCCTGGCGGCATAGCGCGACATGGTGGCGCCGAATTTAATCAACTGGTCGGTAAACTGAATTCTTTGGCGCTTGAGGATGCTCGTACTGATGGTAGCCACGATGGCAAAAATGGCCAGAGTTGCCAGAAGGGAAAACTTGGCAAAAATAGGTATGCGCAGCTTTTTGAACAAGGTTTGAGTCCTCTATGAGCAATACCTTCCCACAAAACGCAGAGCGCAGAGCGCAGAGCGCAGAGCGAAAAAAAAACAAGTTTGATGACTTTGTCTTACCATTTCTGATAGCAACACAGTAGATATTCAGATCCCCAAAACCGTTTATTCGTATAGAGTATTTTATCTGTTATCACACGCTTTGCGCTCTAAGCTTTGCTATCTAATCTTCAGGGTGGCCAAAGACAACAAGGCAAGGAGACCAGCAACAATCCACAATCTGATTACCACCTTGGTCTCGGCAAAGCCCCGGTGCTGCAGACTGTGGTGCAGAGGGGCCCTGTAGAAAATTCGCCTTCCCAGCCAGCGCACCCCAATTTTATCCTGTATTTGCGAGGTCAGTGCCTCAACCAGGAAAAGGCCTCCGAGCAGAGGAAAAAGCAACTCCTGCTTGAGCAGAACACTCAGAACCGCCAGCATCCCACCAATGGCGAGAGATCCTGTATCACCCATAAATATCTGGGCCGGATAGGCATTATACCAGAGAAAACCCAAACCTGCTCCGACAAAGGCTGAGACAAAAACTGTCAACTCGCCGACTCCCCGCAGATAAGGATATTGCAGGTAGTCGGCATATATCGTATTGCCCATTACATAAGCAAACACCGCCAACACCCCAGCCACAAAGATTGACGGAGTGATGGCCAAACCGTCCAAACCGTCGGTGATGTTTACAGCATTGGCAACTAGCAACATGAAGAGAAAGATAAAAAAACCATAGAAAAACCCCAAATCCAGTAGGGGTCTTTTCAAAAAAGGTACGTACAGCTGGGTGGCAATCCCGGGTTGTACCGGAGAAAATGGACCTAAATAGATCACAATAAAAGCCACGGCAAACAAACCCTGCAGTACAAGTTTCGTTATCTCTCCCAGACCCTTGTCACCGCTGCCGCGGGAACTCTTCAGCCAGTCATCCCAAAAACCAATACCACCGAACCAAAGGAGGGCGCCGAGACTCAGGAGCAAAAAGGAATTGGCCAGATTGCCCCAGAGCAGTATGGAAACTGTCATAGCCACAATCAGCAACACCCCACCTAACGTGGGTGTACCAGCTTTGTCAAAGGCCGAGTCAATCCCGGTTTCTCTCACCCGATCTAGGAAGTTCCTCCGGTGCATGGCCCGTATGAAGCGCGGACTCAGAAGAAATACGATCACCACCGCGGTCAGTGCTGCCATGATCGAGCGAAAACTCAGATAGCCTAATAGCCTAAGAAAACCTAGCGACTCAATCTGACTATGAAGCCATTGTCCAATGTGGTAAATCATTCGTCCTTCCTATGATGTGTGATGTGAGAGGTGTGATGTGGGATTTGGACATTCAGGAATTGAGCCTGGTCTCGAAAAATTCCTGAATTCCTAAATTTGATTCTCATATCTCACATCCCCTATCCCACATCAGATGCTTGATCTTAAATATTCGACCTCAGTTACCTGTGTCGACCTTTTAACCTTCTTTATGAGTTTCTCCTTTGCAAAGTGTGTGAAGCTTGCGATACGTCTCCTTAATGTCAAAATAGGAGCGAAAATCCGTGGTTGTTAGAATAAAGCGCGAAGTCTCTTTGAGTAGCCACTCTCGGTCAGTAACAATTCCCCTTTCTACTAGCATGGTGACCGCCCTGAGAGCAGCCTCGCGAACCTGCCAGTAATGGTGCTCCTTCAACCCCAGTAAACCCATTGCTACTTCTCGATTACCACCCACCGCGCCCAGCGCCAAAGCAGCCTCCAGCACGACCTCAAACGATCTATCATTGATAAGCGCCAGGAGTTTTTCGGTCACAGCCTGCTTCTGGAGAACCGCTTCAGCACAATGGCCCATGGTCCGGGCAGCTTGAGCCCGAACTTCATAGTAGCCATCGTCCAGGGCCTCGAAAACCCGGGCTTCCACCTCTGGACCCCACTTATTCAATATCTGTAAAGAGATCAGTGCGTTGCGCCGGATGAAGCCGACCTGCCGATAATCACCTCCAAAAAACTTCTGCAATCGAATTGCGGGAGTCCGATCCGCCAGAAGATGAAGCAGGGAAGAGAGTTTCTCTTCATGTTTGAGGAGCCCTATGAGTTTGACTCCCAGATTGCGTTCCGGCCAACTAGGCGAGGTCAACAAGGAGGCAGCTCGATGGCGGTAGTAATCCAAATCATCTGCATCGACAATAACTTTTCGAGGCTCATATTGTTTCTGATTCTCTCGCCAGGCACTTCTGAGCTGCACCAACAGTTCATTATCGCTCAAAAGCGGATCCAGCTCTTTAGCAGAGATATCACTCAGGAAACTGTTGGTCAGTGTGCTGCCGTGAATTTCCGCAGCAATACGCTCTGCAGCATAGTGATTCATGAAGGCGCGGGAACATCTACCCATTTCCTCTAGTCGCTGTTGGGCATCGAGCAAGGAAAGAATCTTCATTGCCAGTTTCTCCCCATTCACCTCCTCCAATAGCATTCCCCCATCTTTAACAGTATCTTCGAAGATCACTTCAGCTCCACCAGCCCGTTTCATGGCACGAGCATTCATTACCTGGTGGTTGCCTGGCAAATTGGCCTTGGGAATAATAAGAGCCGACTTTCCCATTGCCGAGATCTCATTCAGACTCCCAGCACCGCCACGGCATACTATGAGATCGCTCACGGCGTAGATGTCGCCAATGTTATGAAAATAGTCCTGCGCGTAGTAGAAAGAATTGATCTGCTCTCGCTCTTGCTCATTGTACTCGCGTTGCAACCGCTCAGAGGTATCCTCCCAAGCGTGGTATGCCGCAGTCTTCATCAAACCCACACCGTGAATGACAAAAATGTCATTTCGTCGCGGTAGAAGATAGGCCAGCGCGTCCACCAAAGCCCGATTGATGGTCCGAGCACCCTGGGAGCCACCAAAGGCGAAAACTACCCGTCTGCCCTCAGGTAGTGGTAATGGCATTTCTTTGCCTCTGTCCGTGCTTAGCATGCGGGTGATCGAATGCCGTACCGGATAGCCTACCACCACTCCATTTTCTGGAAAAAATCCCGTGGTCTCCGGGAAGGTGAGCAGCACTTTATCAGCCCGGCGACCTATGAGCTGATTGAGTTTCCCTGGCACACTGTTTTGCTCGTGAATATAGACCCGAGCCCGACTCATGCCAAGGCAGCGCATCAACGCATTGGCGAATATAATCGGCGCGCTGACATACCCCCCCGTGCCCACAATCGTGTCGGGTCGAAAGGTTGCAATATGATAAAAAGACTGCACGATTCCCACAAATAAGGAAACAATAAAACGCACCAGGGCCAGACTCGGTCGGGAACCGGGATAGCCACTAGTCCACACGTATCTGATAGGATAGCCGGCACGGGTAACGATAACCGATTCGGCTTTTCCTCGTAAGCCAACATAGAGGAATTGGGAATCTGGTTCCTTCTGTTTGATAGCCTCGGCTATGGCAAGAGCCGGATTCACGTGGCCACCGGTACCACCTCCCGTCAAAATGACCCGTTTCGTCCCGGCTGCATCCCCACCCCGAAATCGGCCCCAGTAGCCGAGGCTCATCAAGAACATGAAGACCCCAGCAGCAACCGTAAGCCCCAGGGCTACAACCTCGCCCCAATGGAAAATAATGCGCGGCAGGCGAGCCAGAAAATCCAGTTCACTGATTCGAGGAAACAGAATCCAGGCGGTGAAGCCACCCACACCACTGGCAACAGTGGTGGAAAGAAGCGTGTCGCCAAGATCCTGCCAGCCTATACCTTTTTGCCCCAAGCGGCGTAGTTCAAAATTAAATGCAGCGAACAGGATCATACCGTTGAGGGTAAAGGCGATGGAAGAGGCGAGCGCTAACCCTCCATGTTTGATTGGCGTCCGCACCAAAAGCAAACTCAGCCCCACATTCACAAAAGCGCAAAGCAGAGAAGAGTAGAGGGGAATCTGATTCTTGGCCAGTGCAGGATAAACGCGACTATAGAGGTTCCACAGCCCCATTCCCAAAAGACCCAAGCCGTAGAAAGCAAAGGCTAACGCCGTCAGCTGCACCGCCGAACTGCCAAAGGCGCCACGCTGAAAAGCCACTGAAGTTATGGGTCCCACCAGGACCACCACCAGCACGGTGAGAGGCACCATGGAGACGATATTGTAGCGAACTCCGGTAATCACCGTATTTCGGAACCCCTGCCAATCCTTCTGTTGCACTTGATCATTGAGCTCAGTGACCCCCGCCCTGCCCACGGCGAGGCCAATAATCGAGTTGGGTAACTGGACAAGCCTCTGGGCAAAATAAAGAGCAGCGATACTGCCGGGCACCAGAAAGGAAGCAAGCACCCGATCCACCACCTCCACGGTCTTGCTGGCCACAGACTGCCCGAAGATCCAACCTGACTGTCGTACCACTACTTTGATTTCCGGCACAGGTTCCCCTAGGGCAGCCATGTACCGCATGTCAACGTTGCTACGGCGTGAGGATCGAATAAGTATAGGAATTTGAATGATAAACTGCAGCACCCCTCCCAGAACAAATCCCACTGCCAAACTATACTTACCTAGAAAAGGTTGTAGCGCAACGATACCGATAATTACCCCGATACTAAGCATTATCGGCGCCAAGGCATAGGTGGCGGTGGCATCCAAAAAAAGGAGAAGGCCGCCCACAAATGAAGCCAAGCCAATGACTACCATGAAAGGAAGGATACAATAGGTCATGATCTCAGCTTGGTGGAATTCGCTGCGAGCCAGACCGGCGCCGATCACTCTGACCAATTGTGGAGTCAGTAGATAAAAGGCCCCCATGATGAGCAGAAGGAGAAGCATCATGAGGTTGAAAATTCTAGAAGCCAGCATCCAGGCGCGCCGATATTCCCCGGCGGCAATCAGTTGGCGGAAAGAGGGCAAGAAGGCCTTCTCCACCATATCCTCACCCAGAATACGTCGAAAAAGGGTTGGAATAGTAAAGGCTATGGCGAAGAGGTCGGTGGCTCGAGTGGTGCCGAAATAACCGGCGATAACCATCTCCCTTATGAACCCAAACATTCGGGAGATAAGGTTGCCTTGCACCATATCGGAAAATTTTCTAAAAAAGGATTTTCTCATGAGGCTCCCGCGCCCCTTGCGATCTCGGCTAAATTTCGCCGGGGGTAGCTTCGAAAGTCCTCGTATGCCTCAAAGTAGCCACGGACGAACAGACGCACCGACACGGAGACAGGGAGACACGGGGACACGGCGTTAGTTATCTGACTAAGAGGAATAGTGGGGGATAAATAGATGGGAGGATCTTTGCGGATTGTAGCAGGAAATCTCTTCCGTGACCTCTTTATCAAGAGTACCCCCCCCAAGGAGCACGCTAGACGAGACTGATATCAGATTCCAGAATTTATCGCCGCGCCGCCGCGTCGCCGCGTCAGCCTATAAACATTCTCTGCTTCCTCGCTCAGGCAGTCTCCGGCTGTTTGCACCAGCCATTCTCTCTAACTACCCATCTCCCAGCAAGAAAGAACCTCCTGGGCGGTAATTGCCCCGATTCGTAAAATCTTGGGAGGACGAGTAGTTACGTCGGCAATTGTAGAGACTTTGCCCCCGGGCGTCAAGCCAGCATCTAGAATGGCTTCCAGGTCCGAACCCAGTTGGGTTATTACCTCATCCGCACTGCGGCAATTAGGGGATTTTGACCGATTGGCGCTGGTGGCTGTAATGGGTGTACCTACCTCTCGGACCAGAGCCTGAGCAACCGGATGAGAGGAAATCCTTACACCTATTTTGCCGGTGTCAGCGGTGAGATTGGTTGGCAGGTGTGGTGCAGCAGCGAAGACAAGGGTTAGGGGGCCAGGCCAAAAGCGTGCCACCAAAGAAAGGGCCTGATTGGGGATGGTTTCAGTCCAGCCATCAAGTTCCGCTGGATCCGAAATGAGAATGCTGAGGGATTTTTGAGCTGGCCGTTTCTTCAGCTGATACAGCTTGTCAATGGCTTGGTAGTCAGTGGCCAGGGCGGCCAGACCATAGAAGGTTTCCGTCGGAAAAGCTACCACCCCGCCGTTGACAATGAGCTGGGCAGCCTCTCTGATGACCTCTTCGCTTCGAGAAGGGTCCCGGTCCACTTTCATTATAAGTGGCATTTTAACTAAGAAATAATGAACCACAGGGAGCACGGAGGACACGGAGGAATATTTGAGATTCTAGATCTTAGATTGTAGATTGTCACCAGCAGAAACTCCAAGATTTCCCAATCTGCAATCCGCAATCAACAATCTAAAATTGCATCCCTTTGTGCTCCTTGTGTCCTTCGTGGTTCGATTCCTGGTTTATCTTGATTACGGCGTGGACAACTTCTCCGCCAGTCCTGCAGCTCTCTCGGCCACCTTCTCAGCCAACTCTTCCTTGTAGCGCTCAAGTCGCTTTTCCAACTTGCTGTCGGCTACTGCCAGTATTTGTACCGCCAGAATGGCTGCGTTTTTGGCTCCGGCTTTCCCCACAGCCATAGTGGCCACCGGCACACCCGCCGGCATCTGTACGGTGGCCAGCAGTGCATCCCACCCCGCCAAAGGAGAAGAGGCTATGGGCACACCGATTACCGGCAATCTGGTTTCAGCCGCCAGGACACCAGCCAAATGGGCAGCTCCACCAGCACCTGCTATCAGTACTTTGAGACCCCGCTTACTGGCAGAACGTGCATATTCAAACACCCTTTGTGGTGAGCGGTGCGCTGAGGCCACCGTAATCTCGGCAGGAATTCCGAAACTGGTTAATACCTCCAGAGCTTCCTGCATCACCGGTAAATCAGAGTCACTGCCCATGACTATACCGACCACGGGATTCTGCTGAGAATTCACCGGGTGCTGATGAGACTCTTTGCTGCGCTGCATCCAACTCACTCCTTACCTATATCACTGCGATAGTACATACCTGTAAATTCTACCTTCTCCATCTCCGCGTACGCTTTGTCCCTCGCCTCCTTCAAAGTCTTGCCCCGACTGACTATGCACAAAACCCGGCCACCTGTGGTGATCAGCTGACCCTCTCCGCCGAATCCAGTCCCTGAATGAACCACCAGACATTCAGGGTCAACTTGGTCCAGCCCGTGGATGGGGACGCCAATCTTGTAGCGCTCAGGATATCCCTTGTACCACCCTTTCTTACCTTTGGTGCGGCCGCTCACAGCAATCAAACACAATCGATAATCTGGGTTCCACTGTGGCTTTATTTCGTGGAGTCGTCCCTGAACAATAGCCTCTGATACATCAACCAGATCAGTTTCCAACCTCGGCAATATAACCTGGGCCTCGGGATCGCCCTGGCGAATATTGATCTCGAGTACATAAGGAGTGATGCTATCGTGCTCTTCCACCAACATCAGCCCTAGATAGAGAACGCCTTTGTAGACGATGCCGGTCTTTTCTTTGAAGCCTGTGATAAGCGGCTGCACCACTTTATTCATTATGGTTTGACTCATCTCTTCGGTGAGCCAGGGATGGGGAGAATAGGCTCCCATGCCACCGGTATTTTTGCCCTCGTCGTCATCCCGAGCCCTTTTGTAATCTTGGGCTGCCACCATGGGCATCACCGAGTTGCCGTCGGTAAAACAGAAGAATGAGAGCTCTCGACCATACAGCCGCCGCTCAATCTCCACCTTGCTCCCCGAGTCCCCAAAGATTCGCTTTTCCATAAGCAGGTGGACGGCATCCTTTGCCTGGGCCACATCATCGCACACCAGAGAGCCTTTCCCTGCCGCCAAGCCGTCCGCCTTGACCACCACCGGATATCCCACACTGCTTACATAGTCTCGGGCCTTATCAGGGTCGTCAAAGATCTCGAAGTCCGCCACCGGAATTCCAAGATCGCGCATTATCTCCTTCGCATAGCATTTGGAAGACTCCAGTCGGCTTGCGGCTTGGCTTGGCCCAACTATGTCTAGCCCTTCCTTCTCGAAGAGATCGACAATTCCGCCTGAAAGAGGGCTTTCCGGCCCGACAAAGGTAAGATCGACACTCTCTTTGGCGGCAAAGGCCAGCATTTCTTCTATGGACCTGGCATTAACACATTCTGCCGTCTGCGAAATCCCGGCGTTGCCGTGGGCTACATAGATTTTCTTCACCCTGGGACTTTGGAGAAACTTCCAAGCGATTGTATGGTCGCGTCCACCACTGCCGATAACAAGTACCTTCATGCACTCCCCCATTTTTAATTTCGAATTTCGAAATTGTCCTTCGGACTCCCACCCTCCGGGTGGGTTCCCGGTTTGTCCTTCGGACTCCCACCCTCCGGGTGGGTTCCCGGTTTGTCCTTCGGACTCCCACCCTCCGGGTGGGTTCCCGGTTTGTCCTTCG
>JAJDNL010000079.1 GCA_022340745.1 Deltaproteobacteria bacterium | reverse complement strand
TACCACCAGGATTACTACAAGAAGAATCCTCTCAGGTATAAGATTTATCGATACGGCTCAGGCAGAGACGATTATTTGGTGAGGAAGTGGGGTAAGAAATAGTTAAATCATCGATGAGCCTCTAGGCAGACAACACCTTCGGAGCCCACAATTGCATTGTGTGCTACTCCTGCCGGCAGATTAAGTCGGTCACCACGGTTTAAGATCAGCTGCTCACCAGAGTCGGGGAGGCCAAAGGTGATTGAGCCACTCACAACATAGATCACTTTGTTGAAGGAATGGGTGTGGGCGCTGTACACATCGCCAGGCCCATTTGACCAGCGATAACCATGCAAGTCTTCCTCGGCTAGGATTTTTTTCAGTGTCTCCTCACCCGGGCTTGTATTACCAGACCATCTAATAATCTCAACCTTACTATCTGCCATAATCCTTTTTCCCTTCGCACGGACTCCCCATCCCATGGGCAGGTTACCAGCTTCGCAACAAATGCAAGCTGGATGTGAGATATGAGATATGAGATGTGGGATAATAAACCCCGGAAACGGATGGTGAATCGCACATCCCACATCACTCATCCCACATCTGTTGTTCAGTGCTAGCTGCTGAATCCAACACCCCGAAAGGGTTCAAGGAGCGCGCTTCTCACCAGCCAATCCCCGTTATTTTTTAATAATTCCAGCTTGAGACGGTAAAGGTCAGCGTTTTCTCCCACCTCCTCGAGCCAACCTCGAGGGTCCTTGTAGAGATCTTTGAGTTTCGGAATGGATCGTTCTTTCTTGACTATCATAAAATAGACTTTTGCGGATGCCTCCCGACCATTTTCCTGAAGATCGACACTGGGCTCAGGATACATGACTTTGAAATTGCCGTAATGGTTGAAAGCGTACCAGAGAATCCTTTTGACCTCGCGATCATCGTGCTTCCCTGGTCGGGCGACAAAGTCCTCGGTAGTAAGTTCCAAGAGACCAGCGGCACTGTGTTCCTCAGCCAGCTTCGCACCTTCCTTGATTAGATTCCGAATCTGTTCTGTGTCGTCTTCTTTTGAGCATGCTGCCAGAGTGAATAGGGTGATCAACAAGAGTGTGACCAGTCTTGCCGGATATGGATTGTACGCTCTAGTCCTCACGCGAGTATATAGTGTCAGGCTCATACTCCTCCAGCTCCACCACTCCAATACTGCTCCCCTCTATTGCACCGACAATGTCCGAGTTAGGTTAAAGGTAACCCGTAGTCGTCTCTTTTCCAACCCACCTCTGACAAAGAGTCGTCCACTGGGGGAGGGTTGTTACAAAACTGGAAAAAAAGGTTTCAGTGTTCAGGTTTCAGTTTTTTTGTTTTTTTCCCTGACACCTGACACCTGAAACCCTAAGAGCTAGTGCTCGGAGTTTCGGCTTTAAGCGCTAAACATTCCCACATGTATCGGCGGAGTCAGTTTGGAACTAAAGCTCCACAATTTCCGGTTCCAGGGAGGTTCCCCGGACACGAAGCAGGGCAACCGTGCCTGATGAGCTATAACGGCTGGCACTGCCCGGGTTGAGAAAAAGCACACCTTTCCGGTTCTCGACAGCGGCTTTATGGGTGTGACCATTGATGACAGCGACAAAGCCGGCTGCTGCCGGGTCCAGGTTGAGGAGGTGGGCGTCGTGAAGCACGTAAATCAAAACCTCTCCGATCTCGACCACTTCTGTAGCTGAAAGACCATGGGCCCAGCTACCGTCCATGTTCCCCCGTACCGCATGTACAGGGGCTATGGCGCGCAACGCCTCGAGCACCTCATGGTTACCAATGTCACCAGCATGAATAATCAGATCCACGCCTGCGAAGGCCTTGGCCACCTCAGGTCGAAAATAACCGTGAGTGTCAGAGATGACACCAACGATAAAACCATCTTGCTCTTTCTCGTCTGTTGACATAGCAACTGCTCCCAGGATCACTTCAGATTATCAAGCAAGGCCCATTCCAAAAACTGGGTGTAGACCTCCCAAGCGCTTTCACCATAGCCGCCAGCCATGAGATAAGCGGTGGGGATGGACTTATTCTGCAGAAAATCGTAAATGAGCAGATCTCGCTCCTGCAATTGCTCCAGGGACAGTTGTAAAAGTTTTGCCGAAGGCAGTTCGTCCTTTTCGTAGGGATCTGCACCGGCGACGACCACGGCAATATCAGCAGTTGGCTGTGATTCTAACATTTTCAGCCCTTCTTTCAGTCTTGCTACATAGAGGTGCTCTTCCCCCGCGGCGATGGGTATATCTATGTCGCTGGGAATAAAAGAGGGGTTCAACTTTCCGCCGCTGTCATATTTTTCCTCGTCGAGAGGCCATCCTGCTGCCATGTGAATGCTGAGGGTTGTTACTGAGTCGTCCCCTGCTGTGAGGGCAGCAGTGCCGTCCCCTTTATGGGCGTCAACATCTATGACCCACGCCTGCTTGATGACCTTCTCAGTCTGGAGTTTGCGAATGGCGATCACAATATCATTCAGAAGACAGAAGCCATTGCCGTAGTCCTTTTGGGCGTGGTGCATTCCTCCTCCAAAGTAAAAACAAAAACCCTTTGCCAGGGCCACCCTGCAACACTGCAACGTTCCAGAAACCTTAATCAGGATGCGTTCAAACAGATCGGTCAGGGGCATACTCGCTTTGGCAGGATCATAGCGGTGAAATCGCCCTTTGCTGTCAATGAGTTCGTAAGCCCTGATTATTTCAGCCTCGAGCTGCTCAGAATAAAGGGCTTCCACAAATCCTTTCGAATGCACTCGGAGTATATCGGTTCTTGAAATTCGTTCCTCTACCGTATTGATGTGCCAGTCGTGTATCCTTTCTCCCAGTATTCTGTGAGATCTCAACCTCTCGAACGTTTTGCTCACCCTGCTCTCAGAGACAGGAATCTCAATACCAAACTCATCTAGGGTCATTTTTTCTTTTTGGTCGTATATGATCATGAGTCCATTTTCACCCTCTTAAACAAAGAACATGATGTCATCTTGGACGTCTTCTAGGTGACCCCCTACTGCTTGATTTGCAACACCTGGGACAATATACACTTCCACTGATCATGTACTCCTGCTCTCCCACGCTGTTCGGGCTCTGCAAAACTCAGTGTTATCTCCATTCCGAATCAAGCTGTGGAAAAAATGAGATGCTTCCTTCTTTTCGGAACTCACCAAGATTTCATCATCATAAGAGGCTTCGGCAAGATAATTGATTTCCATTTCTTTCAACTCATGTGTCTTCAGATAATGATACGGCAGACCATTGAGAATCCAATCTATGTATCTCACGTTATTTACATGCCCATTTATATCCAGATCGCCATAGGTAACCTGAACAGATCTGGTGTTGGCTGCTGAACTCACAGGGTGTAGCTTCTGTAACTTGCCTGGGAAGACAGGTTCAACATCCTCCGGTAGCTCTAGGTGGAAATATGAATCCGTTTTTTGCGGTTTTCTGGAAGCGAGGTCGATGACAAACCAAGTCGTAGTCGCTTCGCCGATGATAGAGCCAGCACTATCTGAGATTCTGAAGGCACGATAACAAAAGAGTTTGTCCTTTCCTGTCGGCCACGTATGAACCTTGATAATATCCCCCCATTTGGGATATGAATACATCTTGACCAGTTGTCGACAGAGCACCCAGATAAAGTTCTTTCTGTTCAAATGCGAAAAACCAAGTTCAAGATGTTCAGCATGATTCCAAGCCGACTCTTGCATGAGCTGACACAAAACCACTAGGGTGGCATTATTGCTAACATCCACCTGATATGAGTGAATGGTATATTCGTCCTTCCATACCGGTATAAAGTTTTGCGGAGTATTCATATCTGGGTCTTTCCTGTAGGAGTCTTAGCCATTACGGTGGAACAGTATAGCGCAGGTCATTAATCCTTGCCAATGTATAGAAGTTTCGAGGTCGCCAACACTGTTTTGCGAGGCACTAGCAGGCTGATGCAAGAGCCGGGAAACGGCCCCAAACGTCATACCGGACGAGACGAAGTCGAGATCCGGTATCCAGTAAACAACTATTGTTCCTTCTGGATGCTCCGCCGCAGGCGGACTTCGCGCCTTCCGGAATGACGGATCTCATGTTTGTACTCAGAATATGGAATTTTTCAGTGGCCTACTAGCCACTAGGCACATAGCATGGCGCAAGTCAAATGAGAATTGTAGATGCGAGAACTGGCTTGCAGGGGAGGAGAAAACGATAGTGACAGGTGGGGGAAATCAAGGTAGATTGTATCGGTAACCTCACAAGTGGGAGGAAAATGGAGGTGTTAAAGGTGGATTACAAAGAACGGCTGAAAGAAATAAAGCTGCTGGCTGATAGCCTTGAAAGTCGAACAACAGAGCTGCAGGAAGCCGCGGCACTGGACGCCGGCTTTCCGGTAAAAATCACTTCTGTGGAAGTCAAACTGGCGGTTGAGTATTTGCAGACAATGGAGGAAGAGATCGAGTGGTTGGGAAATGGTCAGCCCTACGGTACTGTTGCGGCGATTTTCCCCTACGACGCTCCCAGTGTAATGCTGGCCCGTCTCGGCGGTTCGGCACTGCTCACAGGGAACCGACTGCGCTTCAGTTTCTCATCGCAGACACCTCGTACGGCTGCTCTGATCGCCGCAATGAGCAAGCCTTTTGAAACCTTTGAACCAATAATGGGTCAGGATAACAGAGGGTTTGGCCGAGGGTGTGTGGAGGATGAGGCGGTTAGGGTTCTCTTCATTTCCGGTGCCTCTGCTGTGGGAGAAGCATACCGCGTTAAGCATAGCGCCTTTGACAAGCTTTTTTTTGCCGGCCCGGGTGGTATGCCTACAGCTGTGGTGTTTGAGGATGCGGACCCGCAGGCTGCAAGCCGGTTTATAACGCGCCGGGCATTCATTAACGGTGGCCAGTACTGCACCACCTTGAAAAAGGCACTTATTCACCGGGATCTCTACCAAGAGGTACGCGAGCGAATCCTGGAGTTCACTGGAAATCTAAGGGTTGGAGATCCTTTCGATCCGGAGGCGGACATTGGGCCCATTCGGGTGGAGCGCACCCGGTTGATTCTTGAGCGGGCTCTGGATAAGTGCTCATGGGCTCGTAAGCTTGCGGGCGCCATAGAAGGCGAACGGGTGTTCCCCCTGGTTCTCGAAATGGACGGAGGGGAAATTCCAGACCTGGAACTCTTCGGTCCCTTCCTTCTCCTCAAACCCTTCGATGACCATAAGCCCATGGTGCAAGAGTTGACTCAGACCAAATACGGCTTTCTTCTGGCTTTCTTCGGTTCAATTGACGGGGAGACTGAGAGAGTTTTCCAGGAACACTTCGGCATGGTTCACGACAATCCTGATTTCACCTTCACCCCACTTCGTCTTCCTTTCGGTGGCAAGAAGGAGAGCGGTTGGATTCTGGAACGACAGGGTGATGGTTGGATCGAGCGGGATGGAGCGTTTCTCTACAGCAAAGAACTGGTCAGAAACCCATAGTTTCTCCTGGATTCTGGTTCCTGACTCCTCAGAGTTTAGTGGTTCATTTTTTTCTCACCACAAAGACACCAAGGCACCAAGCATAAATAGTTAAAAAACCTTACCTCGTCCAGATAACTTGTTCAGCTAAGCGATCTTGGACACGAATTATTTTTTTGTGTCTTCGTGTCTTGGTGGTTCTTTTTTCCCTCCTGAATTCTGGCTCCTGACTCTTCAGCGTTTGGTGGTTTATATTTTTCTCA
>JAJDNL010000076.1 GCA_022340745.1 Deltaproteobacteria bacterium | reverse complement strand
AAGAGTGCAGAGCGCAAAGAGAAAATCTTTTTTGCTATGCGCGATGCGGATTTTCACCCCACCCTGACCCTCCCCCGTCAAGTGGGAGGGAATATAGTGAGTTTTTAGATGGACGTTCGTTTGGATTTGTAGCCGGTTTCCTGAATGCTACAATTGCAGGGCTTACCAAAAGATTGCCAAAAGATTACGGTTTGGTAAGGATTGGGCTGGATGGGTAATTGGGGCGAGAGAGAGTGTTTGGTGGGATTTTGACGGACAGATTAATGCACCGAGAGATTTGAGGTCTGTTTTCCAGGTAGACAGGAGGTGAACCCGGACGGCTACTAAAACGCCAGACCAATCCGGAAGTGCAGCTCGTTTACGTGGTCTGCGGCGTCACTGCCGCTTTCCTTCTCATATTTCAAGTAATCATACTCAAAAAAGAAGGTGGCCCACTTTAGGAATTTATAGCTGAATCCGGCGACGTATCGGTGGTCCAGTACTTCATCCTGATTTCCGCTTTGGTCATCATCAAAGTCTTCATACCTGGTGACTAATGCAAGCGGTACAGACTCCAGCGGCTGAAAAGCGAGTCCCACGACCCAGGCACTATCTTTGTTTTCTTCCCCGTTATCCCCTTTTTCTCTCTCTAAGGCAGTGATGTATTCTGCATCCAAGCTGAACTTCCAGACATCCAAGGTAAAGGCACCCCCTATGGTCTGGTTTCTTCTGCCATCGCCTGGTTCGCTGTCGTAGTAAACACTCACACTGAGCATATCCTCTACCGGCTCGAGGGTAGCATTAGCAATGAAAGAACTCACATCATCCTCTTCTTGGCGATCCGAAGTGAACTCATGTACCCCGAAATCCTCGAGATTTTCAATGATTTCCTGGCCTTCATAGACGGTAAAGGAGATGTCCAGTCCGTAGAAGTCGGGAGCAAAACCCAGGGTGGCACCTACGGTGTCTACCTCATAGAGGTCTTCTAATATGGTGCCGACGATCAAACGGTCCTCAAAAACGCCGAAAGGCAGGACCGTTTTGCCGCCAACGAAGTACAGTGGTTCCCAAGGGCATTCCAAGGTCATGATGGCTTCGTCCAACTTTATATTATCGTCCCCATCTTCCTTGCCCACATCATCAGCAGCCAAGACAACCTTGGCTTTGACCCATTCGTTAAAAAACACCCTGAGTTCAAGGTCCACCGATCCCAGACCCAGATCGGAAGTACTGTCACTATTCTTGTCAGCAACATCTGAGTGGTCATAGTAGTCAAAGTCAAGGTCGATGAAGCCACCTAGGGTGATCTTTTCTACAGGCCACCTTGAAAGTATTGGGGTTCCTTCGGTTTCTTCATCCTCACCCTCAGTTTGCTTAATTTCTACTGGTTGCTGTTCTTGCTCTTCCAGCTCAGTTTCAGCGGAGCGCTTTTCTTCTATCTCCTCTTTTCCCGTACGCTGTAGATTATCTTTCTGCTCAATTGCAACTGAAGGTTTTTCTTCGGCGAAGACCATGGAACAGAGCAACAAGGTAATCAAAACCACAAACACACAACCCACACGAGCTTTGGTCAATAGTCTCCGCATCTCTTTTTCTCTATCTTTGTAGGCAGAAGAACATTACGCTAAATAGACTTCCATCAACGGACTTAGCCAAATTTAGGAGAGAATCATAATGAGACAGCAGTAAATTAGCAAAATCGGCAGATGATTGCAGCAAGAAAGGTAGCAGCCAAGAAAACCACCTCTAGCCCGGATTATTCATGAATCAGCTGCTCCGACCGTGGATATGACCGTCCTTCTCTCCGAGCTGTAGGCTCTACGAGCCGGAAGCCTGGCGTCCTCGGGCCTTGAACCCTGCGACGTACTCTTCAAGTACGCCTCGGATTCAAGCCCCTGCGGTTGCCAGGTGGAACGGCCATCTTCACGGTCTCACGACACAGATTCATAAATAATCCGGGCTAAATGATTTCCTATTTCACAGGCAGGAATCGGTTTCATATTGAACTAGATAAAGTTTTGGGTTATATTTGTGAAATATTTTACGAGACGAAAAGAAGATTCGAAAAGCAGTGGTAAAAATGTTATAGTCCCCCGTGCAATAAGGCACGAATCTATCAGAAGGTGAAAAGAGATGATCGAAATTCGGATTCACGGTCGAGGTGGACAGGGAAATGTGGCGGCGGCAGAGCTTCTTTCCATCGCGGCGTTCAAGGATGGCAAATTTGCCCAAGCGTTCCCTTCCTTTGGAGCAGAGCGCATAGGCGCACCTGTCCAGGCTTTTGTGAGGATTGACGACAAAAAGATTCGGACCCGGGAGGAGGTACGAACTCCAAATTATCTCATTATCCAGGACTATCACTTGATTGGTGCAGTACCTGTTTTGGACGGCATCAAGCCCGATGGTCTCATCGTGATCAATGCTGAACAAAAGCCCGAGGACCTGAATCTCAAAACAACTGCAAGAGTGGAAACCATTCCTGCCACCGAAATTGCCCTCGAGATCATAGGCAGGCCCATACCCAATGCCATTATGATCGGGGCGTTCTGCTCCATAACTGGTCTGGTGAGCATAGATGCGGTTCAGGAAGCCATCATGGAGAAGTTTCCTGGTAGGGTTGGTGAGAATAACGTAGCTGCCCTCGAGAGGGCAGTGGAGATCATGGAGAAGAGAAACAATGCTTAAGCAGATTGAAGGATCCTATGCGGTGGCAGAGGTGGTATCCCAATGCCGGCCCAATGTAATATCTGCCTATCCCATTACGCCGCAGACTCACATCGTGGAAGGGCTGGCAGACATAGTTGGTGCAGGGCGTCTGGATGCAGAATTTGTCAACGTGGAAAGCGAGTTTTCTGCAGCCTCGGTGGTCTTGGGGGCCAGTGCTGCCGGCGCCCGCGCCTACACGGCAACCACATCTCAGGGGTTGTTGCTGATGAGCGAAGTTATCTACTGCATTGCCGGGATGCGTTTGCCCATCGTGTTGACCTGTGCAAATCGCGCCATATCCGCACCGCTCAGCATATGGAACGACCAGCAGGATTCGATGGCGGTGAGGGACGCGGGTTGGATTCAACTTCATGCCGAGGACAACCAGGAGGCTTCGGACTTGCACATCCAGGCCTTCAAGATTGCGGAACAAACCTTTCTGCCGGTGATGGTCTGCATGGATGGCTTCATTCTTACCCACGCCTTTGAACCGGTGGACATTCCCGAACAAAAACAGGTGGATGACTTCTTGCCTGCCTTTAAGCCCAGGCACATTGTGGATCCCAGGTGGCCGAGAGGTATCGGCCTGTTTGCCGACCCTCGCTTCTACATGGAGACTCGGTACATCTTGCACCGTGCTCTGGAAAAGTCCGAGGAAACCATAAAAGAAGTAAGCTCGGAGTTTGCTAAGGCTTTTGGCAGAGAGAGCGGCGGCTTCATCAAGACCTACAAGCTGGAAGAGGCCGACGTGGTGGTCATTTCCATGGGTTCGGTGGTGGGGACCATAAAAGAGCTCATTGACCAGCTCGAGGAAGAGGGCAAGAAGGTTGGGCTCTTGCAAATATGCTCCTACCGTCCCTTTCCGCGAAAAGCGGTCTATAATGCCTTAAAAGATAAAATGAACATCGTGGTGTTGGAAAAGTGCATTTCCCTGGGTAGGGGCGGCATTTTAGCCAGCGACGTTCGTTGGTCTTTTCCACGGGCGGAGAAAAAGGATCGCAACATAAGTAGCTTTGTTGCCGGTCTGGGGGGGCGCAACATATCAACTGATGACCTACGATATATGGTTGAAAAAGTGGCGAAAGAGCCCGTGGAATTTGAATTCTTGGGCTTACGAGAAGAACTCATAGCAGAGAAAGATATGTAACCATGAAAGAACAATCCAAATACCTCGAAGGCGTTGACAAGAAGGATTTGTTTTCCAGTGGGCACCGGGCTTGTGGTGGCTGTGGCCAAGCGCTGGCCGCACGACTGGTGGCGGATGCTGCGGGTGAAAACACCATTGCCTGTGTGGCCACCGGCTGTCTGGAAGTGTTCAGCTCTCCCTATCCTGATCCTTCCTGGCGAATTCCCTTTTTACACAGCCTCTTTGAAAATGCGGCGGCTGTGGCCTCCGGTGTGGACGCTGCTTACAAAGCGCTCAAAAAGGGGCCGGTAAACATTATCGCCCAGGGAGGAGACGGCAGTACTGCCGACATTGGTTTCCAGAGTATTAGCGGCATGTTTGAACGGGGCCACAACGTTCTCTACGTCTGCTACGACAATGAGGCCTACATGAATACCGGGGTGCAGCGTTCCAGCTTTACCCCCTATGGTGCCCGGACCACCACAACCCCCACGGGTAATACAACCCGCAAGAAAAATATGCCGATGCTTGCAGCGGACCACGGTATTTCGTATGTGGCCACTGCCACAGTGGATGATTTCAGGGATCTGCAAATGAAGATCAGGAAGGCGCTCACCATTGAGGGTCCCAAATACATCCACATTCTAGCACCTTGTCCGTTGGGGTGGGGACATCACGGGGAACTTACCGTGGAGATATGTCGCCTGGCCAAAGACACCGGGCTTTTCCCCATATATGAAATTGTTGACGGCAAGGTGACCAATGTTAGGAAGATCCCGGTAAAAGTGCCGGTGGAAGAATATTTGAAACCGCAAGGAAGGTTCAAGCACCTCTTCAAGAAGGGGGTGCCAAGCAAAGTAGTGGATGAAATCCAAGAGATCGCCAACCAGAACATAGAGAGGTTTAATTTGTAATGGATAAGCTACCTTTAGGTTTAGCCCTGGATCTACGAAAAGTCGTTCCTTATGAGACCGGATCATGGCGGACGTTGATGCCAGTGAATATCATGCAAACCCCGCCCTGTAACCAAGGCTGCCCTGCAGGAAATGATATCCGTGGTTTTCTCAGGGTACTGGCGGAGAAAAAGGACTATGAAGAAGCCTGGCATGTATTGAGCCGCACCAACCCTTTGCCGGCAACCTGCGGTAGAGTGTGTCCGCATCCCTGCGAGGACGGGTGTAATCGTCGAGACTTTGACTCGCCCCTGGCCATTAACAGCGCCGAGCGTGCTATCGGTGACTATGGACTCGAGGAGAACCTGGAGCACAAAAAGCTTATTGCCAGCAGAAAAGAAAAGGTGGCAGTAATTGGTTCCGGGCCTGCCGGTCTTTCCTGCGCCTTTCACCTGGCCAAAAGAGGGTTTCAGGTGAAGATATTCGAGGCCTATGGTGAACCCGGCGGCATGATGCGCTACGGTATTCCCTCATATCGACTGCCAAATTATGTTTTACGGCAAGAGCTCGAAAACATATGGAAGCTGGGCATCGACCTGGAGTGCAATATCAAGGTCGGCGTCAATATCCCCATGGATCAGCTGATCCAATCGTATGATGCCATCTTTGTGGGGATTGGCGCCCAAACAGGACTAACCATTGACATACCTGGTCAGGATGCCGGGAACGTTTTTTCCGGGGTGGAGTTTCTGAGAGAGGTGAATAGCGGTAAGTATGTGGATGTTGGCAAAGACGTGGTGGTTATCGGCGGCGGCAACACGGCCATGGACTGCGCCCGGGTGGCAAAACGGCTGGGAGCCAATGTGAGTGTGGTCTACCGCCGTACCCGAGTGGAGATGCCGGCTATAACCGCCGAGATCGATGAAGCCATGGAAGAGCGCGTCATGTTCCGCTACCACACCAACCCGGTGAAAATCCTTCAGGATGACGACAAGGTGGTGGGCATTTTGTGTGTGCAAATGGAGTTAAAGGAACCTGATGCCAGCGGCCGGGCCAGGCCGGTTCCCATCCCGGGGTCGGAATCAGTTATTCCTGCTGATACGGTAATACTGGCCACGGGTCAGGCGGTTGACTATGACGGCATCGAAGTTAACAAGAGAGACAACAAGTGGATTGCCGCCAATGAGAATCTGATGACCAATGTGGATGGAGTTTTTGCCGGTGGCGACGCCGTTCTGGGATTGGAGACCGTGTCCGCGGCCATAGGCCAGGGCACCCGGGCAGCTTCGGCCATTGAAGACTACGTCGACGGCGGTGTGGAAAGTCGCCTGTCAAGCCCGCCGGTGATATATTCCAAGGACTTGAACACCTACTATTACAACAAGAAGAGACGGTTCCAGAAAGAAGCCTTGCCCATCCACATGCGGCTGAAACATTTCAAGGAGCTTTATCCTGCCCTCGATCCCGAGGCGATTATCGATGAGGCGGAGAGATGTTTTAGCTGCGGACTTTGTTATAATTGCGGCAATTGCTATATGTACTGCCCGGACAATGCTGTTAAGATTTCGCCGAAAACGGGTTTGTATGAATTCGACTTGGACTTCTGCAAAGGGTGCGGTCTTTGCGCCAAAGAATGCCCCTGCCACTACATCCAGATGACGTTGGAGAAATAACAACGCATAGCGCCAAGCGCTAAGCGCAGAGCGTAGAATCAAAAGGCCATCCGAGAATGGATGGCCTTTTGATTTTTCGGGCTCGCCACGCGCTGCAAGAGACCCTCTCGGATTTCGTCATCCCGGCCAAGTCTGCCTATGGTAGACGCGAGCCGGGATCCAGGAAAAACGCGAACATATTGGACCTTCTGCTGGATTCCGGACCTCGCTCCGCTTCGCGGAGCGAGGTCCGGAATGACTGATTCGACGAATTGTACCTCATTCTTACAAAGGAGCGGGACCTAATCACATAGAGCCTAGGGGTGAGGGGGAATATTTTTCGCTATGCGCTCGGCGCTATGCGCTATGCGGATTTTCTTTAGAAATACAACTTAAACTCCATGAAATAGAAGTCAGGGAAGGTGCCGTACTCACTCTGCAGCTGCGGCTGTCCGGTGGAACTTTGCTCAGGGCGGTCACCAAAATTGATACTGGCTCCAACGAGAACGTCAGTGTTGTCCGATGGCGACCAGGTCAAGATGGGTTGAATCTGGCCGGAAGGATCTTCCCAGGAATAGAGCCCTAGCAGTTGACCGGTGATGATGGGTAAAAACTCATAGCTAACAAGAAGACCGGTTGAGTGCCGGCTCATTTGCAGACTTGAGCCGCTCCTGAATCGAACAAAGGACTCATCCAGGTCATCGGAATCACCGGCACCGTTGTAGAAGTACTCGATTTCCACGGTAAAGGTGTTGTCAAAGCGATGGCCCAAACCTACCGTAGCCGTAAAGGCATCTTCCACTAGATCTCCTACCAGTGGAGCAGGTAGGGGTTCGCTATTCTGAGCCCAGAAGTAGGCAGCCTCGGTCCGGGCTTCAATGGGCCCGATCTCACCCACCAAACCGGTACCCAGTTGGTAGCCGCCGTAGATTTTGCCACCCTGGAGGGCTATATCCCAACCCTTCAAGGTGGTGAACACCCTGCCGAGCACGGCTGAACCGTACCACGATGCATTTAAAGTCCCATCATCAATGAACTCTGCAGAGGAGTCGAGTTCTCGTCCTGCAACGGTAATGAGATTAATGCCAGTGAAAGAACCTAATGGAATATCAACTCGCACTGCATCAACTCCAGCTTTGTAGTCGCGGTCAAACTGGCTAGGGTCGAACGGTAAGAATATGTCGAGCGGATTCCAAAAATAGGCTTTACCAAAGGTTATGGCTTGGCGACCAACGGTGATGTCAGCCCAGGACAAAGCGCTCTTGGTGTTAAAGCGGTCGAGCCACAGGCTGGCGACACTGTTATCACTCTTGTACCAGTCCCAAGTGGTGTCCAGAGCTCTATATCGCCGGTCTGCGCCACTCGTCCCAAAAATCGGTGATTCCGTCGTCCCCTCTCCAGCCGAGGAGTAGGTGTAGGACTGAATCCCGTGGACTTCATAGGAGAACTGCTCGGTGGGTCTGCCCGCTGCTATGAGTCGCAGAAGGTTCTGGGAAAACTGATCGGTGTTCTTATCCCCGAAAAAGGGGTCGAAATCGTAGTTGTCTACCAGAGCATTGGTGGTGCTCAGTCTGCCGTCCAGGCCAAAGTCGGATTCTGTATCACCCAAGAGCGCCCAAGCCGTATGAGGGTTGACAGCCAAGGCAACACAAATCACAGCTGCGACTATCGCTGCAAAAAGGCGGGGGACAAAGGGATGTGAGATGTGGGATGTGAGAGGTGCGTTTTTTCCTCTTTTCTTGGATATCTCACATCTCATATCCCAGATCCCACATCAGCCATTTGAATTTGCTTCGTGCTCTTCGTTGTGTTACTCGGTGTTGCGAATGTCTGCGGTGGCTCCGTTGTTGCGGATGATGCCGTCTTCGAGCTGCAAGAGCCGACGAGCGCGCTTCATTACCGCCTCTTCATGGGTAGAGAAAAAGAAAGTCGCCCCTTTTTCTTCATTCAGCCGGTGCATGAGATCCAGGAGAGCCTTACCGGTCTTGGAGTCCACGTTGGCCGTGGGCTCATCTGCCAGCACCAGAGCCGGTTCCGAAACTATGGCCCGGGCAATGGCCACCCGTTGCTGTTGGCCCCCACTCAGCTGCCGTGGATAGCGATCCTCCAGACCCTCTAGTCCCACCTCTGCGAGCACTTCCCTCACCCGCGCTCTCCGTTCCGCAGTGGGGACGCCCTGGAGCATAAGGACGTACTCAGCATTCTCTAGAGCAGTAAGTACCGGGATGAGATTGTAACTCTGAAAAATAAAACCAAGGCGATCTCGCCGTAGCAGGCCGAGCTCAGTATTTGAGAGGTCTTTGATTTCTCGACCGTCAACTAGGACCCGCCCTGACGTTGGACGATCAAGACCGCCAATTATATTAAGCAAGGTGCTCTTGCCTGAGCCTGAAGGACCGGCCATGGCCGTGAATTCTCCAGCCTCAATGATCAGATTAACCCCACGTAAGGCGTGGGTGAGGGCCTGTCCTTGCCCGTAGTCTTTGGTCACCTCTTGCAAGTTGACTATGGTAGCCATGATTTCTCCTATCGCAGCTGATCAACTATTGAGAGACGGCTGGCGCGGTGCATCGGAATGAGACTAAGGATTAATGTGGCTCCAAAGACGAGCCCCGCCGTACCTAAAAGCAGTCCTGCAGTTACCCGAGCATGCATCTTGGCGCTCACGGCAAAACCCGAAATGGTAAATCCCTCTTCCAGGAGAGATCGCAAATCTATACCCCACACCTGTGCTGCCCAAGCAGCGAGTCCACCAACAAGCAAACCGAGCGTGCAGCCAATGAGCCCTACATAGGCCGACTCCATGAGAATCTGAAGTCTTAGTTGAACGGGTTTTGTACCCAGTGCCAACAGAACCGCAAACTCCCTTTCCCGTTCCAGTACAGACATAAGAATGGTGTTGAAGATGGTAAAGAGAATCAAAAAGATGAGAATTGCCTGAAAGATCCAATTTGAGCCTTTGTCCAATTTTATGTAAGAGGCAATTTCCGGTATTACTTCCTGCCAGGGGAGAACGGCGATGTCTTGCTCAGCAACCATCAGCCGAACCTCATGCAAGACGGACTCCTGCGCTTCGGGCACTCTCAAGATCACTCCCAACTGGGTAGCGCCCTCCTCAGGGAGACCAAAAACACGCCGAGCAAAATCGATAGGAGCCTGGATGAAGTATCCGTCAATTTCCACTGATCCTGTCTCAAAGATCCCCCTGACCC
Organism: Deltaproteobacteria bacterium; assembly: GCA_022340745.1. Lineage (GTDB taxonomy): Bacteria > Desulfobacterota > Syntrophobacteria > BM002 > BM002 > BM002. The sequence continues at coordinate 7,631 of JAJDNL010000076.1, read as the reverse complement.
GGCACAATACATCCACCAAATTACCGGCTGCATCATTGGTGGTGAGAACCATTTTTTTGCCCACTTTCAGCTTCAAGCGCTTGGCAAGCTCACTACCGATGACAACCCACGGACCATCATCCTCATTCAAATATCTTCCGGCGACAATGTGGCGAACCAAGGGTGAGGTATCCAGTTCTACTGAGGGTTCTATCCCCATCAAGGTAGCGCTCACGTCGCCCGAACCGGATCGGGCTATGCCTTGGCCCATAATGATCAGCTTCGTTCGCTCAACCTGGGGCAATCTTTCAATGCGGGACCGGAGAGATTCTGGGACCTTGATCCAAAGATCGACAGCGGGGGCATCGCGATAGCTAGGGTGTTCCATGGTGATGTGACCAGCTTGCAGTCGAACGACTTGGTCTATTAATTGGGCATACACGCCCTCGCCGATAGCAATAAAAAACACTGTGCAGGCGAGACCGAAACCGATGGAAAAAACGGTAATCAATGTCCGCCGCCGATTCCGCCAAATGCTACGCCACGCTAGTCGGGCTATCATCTTCAAACATTCTCCTGCTCCGTCATTCCGGAAGGTGCGAAGCGACTATCCGGAATCCAGGAAGAAGTATTGCTACTGGATACCGGATCTCGCCCGCTAGAGGCGGACTCGTCCGGTATGACGATTGTTACTTTACATGTGCACCATGCCTGCCCTCGTGCAAGGGACAATGGACGACTGACATTCCTCGAATTCACGGTCGGTGAATAGCTTTCACCGGATCCAACCGTGCTGCCAAGGCCGCCGGGTAGAGGGAGGCGACCACGCCAATAATCAGCATGAGCACCGCCGGAATAAGAACCATCTTGGGACTAATGGTCGCTCTCCAGATCGGGTTAAAGGCGACACCGCCGACCGAGTAGGTGCCGGCGAAGATGCTCAGATCAAGCCCGACTTGCTGCAGATAGTAGGAACCAGCCAAACCCAAGATTGTTCCCAAAACCGTCCCCAAGGCAGCGAGGACCAGAGCCTCAGCGGCAACATCCCTGATGATACCCCATGGTGTGGCCCCTAAAGCCTTGAGAATGCCAAATTCTCGGATTCGTTCATAGGTTGCCATGAGCATGGTGTTCATCACACCCATCCCGGCAGCCAACAGAAAGATCAGCCCAAAAATCCAAATAAAAGCATCAAAGAGATTGACCATGTCTGAGACTTCGGGCATAAGTTGGCGCCAGCTCTTTATCTCTTCTTCTGGGGCGGCAATGGAGAGCAGTTCTGTTAGTTTATCGAGAGGTACCATCCCCCTAGAATTCAGGGCTACCTCGTGAATTCGGTCTCCTGAAACAAAAAGTTCAACAAAGTCTTCTGCATGGATCAGGGCAGCGTTGCGATCGATGCTATCTCCGGCAGCCTTCAGGATGCCGGTCACAGTATAGAGATCGTTGCCAAGGGAACCATCGGCAGCCTGGACCACAACCACGATCTCAGAGCCAATCTGAGCCTGCAAAGACCGAGCTAACTTCTGGCCCAGAACCACACCACGCCTTGCAGTCTCTGATAGAAAGCGACCCTCTTGTAGATGTTGGGCAAGGTCGAAGGTGGCCCGTTCTGAAGCTGGCTCCACACCCCAAAACCGTGCCCCAGCCGATTTGGTTCCAACGGCCACGAGACCATAGCCGTAACGGCGTGGTGCGGCGGCGACGTTTTTCTGTTTCGCAGCCTCCAAAATGAGGTCGGGCTCGTTCAAAGCCTTGTAGATTGAGTGGTCTGCGAGATAACCCTGGGCGTGGACCTGGACCTCGCCAACCACGAGATTGGTGGCATTGGATACGGCGTGTTGCATAAGGCCATCCATGAGCCCGTAACTTGCCATCAGGATAGCCGTACTCAGGCATACTGCTGCTAGGGTGATACCGGTTCTCCTGGTGTTACGCCAGAGGTTTCGCCAACCGTATTGCAGACTGTTCACGAGGTCGTCCTCTACTTTTGCAAGGTCCTCAATGAGAAAAAGTCGTCTTTGAGATCGATGTCGAAGTCAAGTTTCTGGTAGTGAATCACCGTAGATTCCTCTGGTTTATCCTCCGGGACCATTGTCACCACAGCAGGAAGCAAGCGGCCACCGAGTTGTGACACCTGGGAAAAGGTCATGGTCCGGGCCAGACGAAGATCCTCATCGTAGTACTTAATAGATAAAGGTAAGTATTCCTGCCGCAAGGCTCTGACCAACACCTTGCCCCAGACCACTGCAGCATCCGGTTTTGGATAACAGGTGACCTCGACAATTTCCTGGCCTTCCATTTCACCTGAAAAGGTAATCTTGAAGGTGTAGTCGTCGGCCATGCGGCTCTCCTTGACCAGATCATCGTTGGTAAAATGTGATCCCATCCAGGAGGCCGCCATCATGGATGAGGGCAATTTAATAACCCTTTTCACTTTAGGTAGGTAGTTCCAGATGTCGTTACCGGAACGGAGAGTGGCAGTGCCTTTTTCTTTCTTGGGGGCGAGGATGCGAAAGAGCGATTTCTCCTTACCTTTGCTCCACATCTCCAGAGATAATGACCGTTTCCAGTGGGTGGTGGTGACAGTCATGGTTGCAATTCCTCGACTCGACTTGCTTCGAAAAAGGTCGTCTACCTTGTCCAGGATCTGTCTGGGGGTAAGGGGTTGCTCCTGGGCCCGAACTGGAGAATGGCTCAGGACCATGACCAAGAATAGAACGGATAGGTATGCCGATTTCATGATTATCCTAAAAGGTATCTTCATTTCTTCATTCCAAGAGTGAGGAAGCCTTTTTGAAGATTCACCACAGAGGCACAAAGGGATATTTAAGATTTTAGATTTAAGATTGTAGATTTAAAAAAATCTAATCTTACAAAATTCCCAATCTGCAATCTGCAATCAACAATCTGAAATTACATCTCTCCGTGGTTAGTAAAATCATAAATCTAACTCGGTTATCTACAGTTTGCGGGGCTTTGCGGTCAAACCGTTGATGAGAACGGTCATGAATCCCCTGGCAGCGGTCAAGGGATTGAAATCATCGTCGAACCAGGCCTGCAGGAGCAAGGCGTCCCAGGTTCCAACCAGCGCTGCGGCCACTGACTCAATGTCAACCTGCGGCTGAAATTCACCGTGCTCTATTCCGTCACGGATCAGGGTCGAGACAATCTGTCGAAAATCACCATATCCCTGCCTGAAGGCTTTTTTAAACTGTTGACGCATCTGCGACGAGGCTGAAGCCGACCAGAACTCCATAACCAAAGAATACATGTCTTTCATGTCAGCCCAAGAGTTCATCAGTGAATCACTCAGGGCCTGCAGTCGGTCCGATGCCGACCCTCCAAGAGCAGAGATGCTAACCTGGGCCTTGGCCTCAGTCGCTTTGACAAACCATTCAAACACAGTGAAGAAAAGGTCCTCTTTGCTGTCGAAGTATTCGTATAAAGTACCCTTGCCGATTCCGGCCTCAATGGCGATCTCTGCCATTAAGGTGGAGGCAAAACCTCGTCGCGCAAAGACCTTAGCAGCGGCTTCGATGATGAGGGCTCTCTTTTCTTGCTTTCGAGATAACGATATCACTGATTATGGCCTCCACTTGACCGACTGGTCAGTCGATCACTATCTTATAATAAATCAGTTAATTAGTCAAATATCTAATTATCGACTGACCAGTCGGTCGACATAATCATTGTTATTCAAATTCAAAAAGCCTGGGCCAGCGGTTGACGTTCTTGTAGATGACGATTATAGTGACGGGTAACCTTCCGTTCGAAATTCCGCGCGGTGCGGTTGTTTTGAACGGTTTTCTTTTAAGGAGAAGATACTGATGAAGATTAAAGACAACGCCTATGTGGGCATTGAATACACCCTCTCCCTCGACTCTGATGAAGTGATCGACCAGTCCGATCCCAGCAAGCCTTTTGGTTTCATATTTGGCGCCAGTCAGGTCATAGTAGGACTTCAAAAGGAACTAGAGGGCATGAAGCAAGGCCAGAGTGCCACGTTCACCGTTGAGCCTGAGGAAGGTTACGGCCAACCCATCCAAGAGCTCTTCCGGGAAATTCCGCGTGAGCAGTTTCCTGATGACATGGACATCGAACCCAACATGGTGTTTGAAGCGAGCGGACCACAGGGCCCGGTAAGATTGCGGGTGGATTCCGTGAACGACGATGTGGTGGTCGCCGACATGAATCACCCCCTGGCCGGGGAACGTCTGCATTTCGATGTCAAAGTGGTCGAGGTTCGAGAGGCCCGAGAAGAGGAGTTGGAGGCGCTGAAAGAACACGCCGGCTGTGCCCCCGAAAGCTGCGCCTGTTGCGCCACCACGTGCGACTAATCTGATTGCAAACACGACACCGCGCTCAATTCAGAGCAGATCGATCCCCACCTCTAGATTTTGGAAACGAGCGAATGAAAGCCCTTCAGTGATGAAGGGCTTTTTTTAGCCCGCATATTTCGTAATTGGCCTAGCCAGCGGTTGTGGTGAAAACCTTGTTGACTGACACCGAGATGGCCGCATAAGCTATGAAGAAGTTCCTTTGCTGGTATTTTGTTGTCCTAAGTTGAAGGGGAATACTGATGTATGATTTCAAGATCTTAACCGAAGCTGTGCTCCATGGAGACGTTCAAAAAGCGGTGGCTGAGACTGAAGGTGCTCTCGAAAAGGGTTTAGACATTCAGGAAATTCTCAACAAGGGGTTCATCGCTGCCATGGACCAGGTGGGCCAGAAATACTCTCGAGGTCAGATCTTTGTCCCTGAGATGCTACGCTCGGCCAGGGCCATGAAGGAATGCATGAGACTTATTCGACCGCTCTTTGAAAAGGGTGATTTCATTTCCAAGGGAATGGTGGTTATTGGGACCGTCAAGCAGGATGTGCATGACATAGGCAAAAACCTGGTTGCCATGATGCTGGAGGGAGGAGGATTCACCGTAACTGATCTGGGAGTTGAAGTTGCTCCCGAGAAGTTTGTGCACAAGGTACGAGAGGTGAAGGCGGATATTGTTGCCATGTCGGCATTGCTTTCTACTACTATGGCGGCAATGCGGGAGACAATAGTGGCTCTCCAAGAAGCTGGGATCAGAGACCAAGTAAAAGTGATGATAGGTGGTGCTCCTGTCACTGAACAATTCGCTCTCGACATCAAGGCGGACTCTTACGCTCCGGACGCTGGTTCTGCGGTGATCGTCGCCAGAAAATTATTAGGCATCTCTTGAGAGTTTATTCAGACATAACGAGGCCGATTAATCTCATTGCGTGCGGAGTTTTCCGCTCGGCACTGGCATACCTCAAACTGGAGAAAAGCCACCCTACGTTGCGTGTGAGATTTCTTCCATCTAACCTTCATCTACAACCTCAAGAGTTAAGAAATACTCTCTCGAAGGCACTTAACGGTACCCTTATGAAAAATGAACGAACCGTGTGTCTTTATGGCAGTTGCTTCCCCGATTTCAGTGATTTTTGTGATCACCACGGGGTGGATAAGGTGCCTGGGCATCACTGTTTTCAAATGCTCCTCGGCAGCAAAAGATATGACAATATCATGAAAGAGATGGTTGGCACCTATTTCCTGGAGAGAGACCTTATACTCCACTTCGACAAGTATTGCCTTGAACCGCTCGCGCTTCAGGAAGACGAAATACGAAGGGCATTTTTCAAACCTTACCGCAGAGTTATCTATATACGGCAGCCAGCAGATCCCGACCTGGTGCCACAAGCAGAAGAATTGGCAAGGTTCTTGGGGCTCCCATTAAAGATTCGAGATGCGAACTATTCTTATCTTAAGCAAACACTGGTCAACCTGATTGAGGTCTAAAGTCAATAGGTTTGTGGGTAGGAGACACCTTTGGACTCTTCTTCATCAGAAAAAAACAAGAGAAGAAAGGTGAAGGTAAAAGTATTGCCTGAAGGACTCCGGTTGAAGGTCAGGTGGGGAACCACCATCCTGGAGGCTCTACAGGAGGCGGATGTCAGGGTGGAGGGGGAATGTGGCGGTCTTGGCAAATGCGGCATGTGCAAGGTAAGGGTTTTGTCTAAGACGGGACCGCTTTCCAAGGAGGAGAAAGAACTTCTCGATGAGGCTGAGATCGAGGAAGGTATTCGGTTGGCATGTCGTAACAGGGTCGTAAGAGACCTTGTGATCCAGTTGGAAGAGATGGATTCGGACGGGCTCGATCATCAAATTCTTGCAGCTGGAAGCAGATCGGTCTTCCAACTCGACCCTCTTATAGACGAACGGTCGATTAGCCTTAAACAGAGCCCCCAAGAACGTGGGCTCTACGGACTGACTTTTGACCTGGGCACTACTACCCTGGTGGGTAAGCTCATAAGTCTGGCTGACGGCAGAGAAGTAGCCGCTGCCTCCCGTCTCAACAGCCAGTCCAAATATGGCGCAGACATAATAAGTCGAATCCAGCATGTCAAAGAGCAACCTGCCGGTCTCAAAGACCTCAACCACCTTATCATCCAAGATCTGAACCAGATAACCGAGCAGCTTTTAGAAACCGGGAAACTAGAAGCGGGCAACATTTGCATCGGGGTTGCTGCGGGAAACACTACCATGCAGCACCTGTTTCTAGGCCTGGATCCTACTAGCATAGCCCATGCGCCGTTCACTCCGCTTACCACCGACGGTCTGATTTTGAAAACAGCAGATCTTGGTATTACCTTACACCCGGAAGCCCTTGTGTACGTGATGCCTGCCAGGTCCGGATACGTCGGAGGCGACCTGATCAGTATGATTCTCGCCTCAGGTTGTGCAGAACAGGATGACAAAATAGCTCTGGGGCTGGATCTTGGTACTAACGGAGAGATTTTTTTGGGAAACCGAAAAAGATTAATGACCTGCTCAGCGGCAGCCGGACCTGCCCTCGAAGGTGCCAGAATTTCCCATGGAATGATTGCCAAAGAGGGAGCTATCGAATCAGTCTATGTGGAGGGTGACAATCTGCGCTATCAGGTAATCGGCAATGTGGAGCCAAAAGGTATATGCGGCAGCGGTTTGGTGGATTTGGTTGCTGTACTGTTAGACCGCTCCATAATCGATCAAGGAGGCCTGCTGCAACCCCCGCAAGGCGGATCGGAGGATACCCTGACTAGAGTTATCCAAAGGGATGAGGGAGTATACGACTTTCTCGTGGCTACCCCAGAAGAAAGTTTTTCTCAAAAGCGGATCTATCTCAGCCAAAAGGACGTGCGTGAGCTTCAACTGGCCAAAGGGGCTGTCGCAGCCGGTATACAAATTTTAATGGACGAAATGAGTTTTGGTATAAGGGACATTGACGTGGTCTATTTGGCAGGGGCGTTTGGAAACTACATTCATCCTCAAAGTGCTTTACGGATTGGCCTGATTCCCAAGGTTGACCCCAAAATTATATACACCATTGGTAATGCTGCCAGCACCGGGGCCTCCATGGTCCTGCTCGCCAAAGGGTACTGGAAGATGGCAAATGATCTCGCCCGCTCCATTGAGCATGTTGAGCTCTCTACTCGGCCAGACTTCAATGAGTATTTCATCGAGAACCTAAATTTTCCCCAAGAGTAACGAAAAATTCAAGCGACTATTTACTCTGCTCCGTGTGGTAGCGGCCTAAGGAAGCCTGAGTGAAGATTTACCACAGAGGCACAGAGTACATTTTTGATTTAAGA
>JAJDNL010000073.1 GCA_022340745.1 Deltaproteobacteria bacterium | reverse complement strand
CACGGATTTACACGGAGAAGATTTTAGCTAGAATCACGAAAACACGAAGGCACGAAAGGAAATACTTGTTAGTTGATAGGCTCGAATCGCTTAAGTAACCCCGCAAAGCGGGGTGCCCCGATGGAATTCATCGGGACAAATGGGAAAGCGCCTGAGGACGAAAATAAGCTAGCTTACTTTCGTCCTCAAGGGCTTCCCATTAAACTCTTAAGCGATCCTTCTTCGTAGTCCCCTTCGTGTGTTTCGTGCCCTTCGTGGTTCCATCTTTTATCCGTGGCCATCCGTGTGACTCCGTGGCTAATTCCTTCCTTGCTCCCCCTGCCCTATCCACAATCCGAGATCCCCCATGCCCTATGCTTAGCTCACCGCTTACCTTGAGGTGATAAAAAAGGACTGCCCGAATAGCAGTCCCTCTAATATTCTGGTCGGGACGGGCGGATTTGAACCGCCGGCCCCCTGCTCCCAAGGCAGGTGCGCTGACCAGACTGCGCTACGTCCCGAAATCTACCTCACTCTAAGATGGAGATGTGGTAACACAGGGAGGGGGGTAATGCAAGATGAAAAAAAGCTTAGGGCATGGGGCATAGAGCATGGGGTTAAAAGCAATGCGGATTGCGGATTTGAAAACACATAGAATCCATAAGCCAGAATCCAGAATCCAGGAGTAGGAAGGTATGGGGCATGGGCAGCAGGACGACGCGGGGAATGGGAGAGACAGAGACACGGAGAGGAGGGCGGGAATTAAATACTGAGTCGATCGCCGGGTTTAGGAATTAATACTTCAAGACCTTCTACAGAATTCACCATTTCTTTAATCTCATCAAACCTTTCTCGTCTGACGTCCCTCTGGATGTGCACCAAGGCAAGTCTCTTTGCTCTGCAGGATCGAGCCATGTCTAGACACCCAGCTACGGTTCCATGCCCTGGAATGTCTTTTGAAAGGTGAAAAGCTTCGTGGACTATGAGGTGGACGCCTTCTGCCAAACCGCGGGTTTCAGAAGTGGGGCGGCCGTCGCCACTGTAGAACATTGAGATGCCTTCCGCATCCAGTCTCAGAGCCAAGTCCCTCTGCGGGTGATCGTTAACTGCAGTTTTCCAGGACAACCCAAGGGCCGTTACCGCTTCCTCTGGCTCAACTTCTATGAAGTGTAAAGAGAATTCTAATCGGGGTTGAAAGTTAGGATAAGCCAGGTCAAGACACTTCAAAACGAAGGATTCGATTCCCTTTTGTCCCAGAAAATAAAGGTCCTTTATTCTTTTCTCTTCCCAGAAACGCACGAGTAGAGCAGGAAGGCCAAAGGCGTGGTCAGCGTGGAAATGTGATATCCAAATAGCGTCAAGGGTTTCCACATCCAGCCCTAGTTGCCAAAATCTGGGCGGTACAGAATAGCCGCAGTCGAGCAACACGGTTACAGGTTTTTCCTGTTGTTCAGTGCAAATTAACATCGAGGTGTTGGGGAGATTCTCATCGAAAGCCTCACCAACGCCTAGGAATGTGATTTCCATCAAGGTCTCCTTTTCCAATTAACCGCAGACAGACACTTGCCAGCAGGCAGGTAGCAGCTCGCAGCGGGCAGCAAAAACAATTAGCCACAGACCCACGCAGACAAACGCAGAAAGAAAGTTTACCACGGAGACACAGAGATCACGGAGATAAAAATATTCAGGCACTGGTCGCCTGCGGCGACACACAGATAGTCACTGATCTGAAATATTCGGCATGACGCATATGCATAATGCAAGGATCGCTTAGGGAACCCCGCAAAGCGGGGTGTCCCGATGCGAGCATCGGGACCTATGGAGAGAACCTGATGACAAGAACAAGCTAGCCTGTTCTTGTCATCAGGCGCTCCCCATAGACTCTTAAGCGATCCTTGCATTTACGAGAGTGAGTTTATATTAATTTCATGTCTGTGTTCGTCTGCGTATGTCTGCGGCTAAGTATCTTCTGCATTTTAGTGTTCTTCGTGTCCTTCGTGCTCTTCGTGGTGAATCTTTTCTCTGTGCTCTCCGTGCCTCGAGTGACCCTGAGCGGAGTCGAAGGGGAACGGGTGGTGAGTCCTTTATCTGCGGATTAAAATCTGCAGAGTTGCTTTAACTCCTGAAGTTCTTTCAATCCAAAGTGTTCACTCTGGCAAGGCAACAGGGAGTTGTTGTGATACAGGGGTTCATTGACCAGATCGAAAGGGGAACAGCTAAGTGCCTCAGACCACATGGGAGTGCCGGGAATAGGCGAATACTCAGCCAGGTAAGGTCTGGCTCCATGATCGCGTACCATACGGATAGAATGTGCAACCTCATTTGGGTCCTGCCCGGGAAGACCACAAAGGAGGTATACTCCGATCTCCTCGGGTTGAAAACCTGCCCATATGAGGTTGTCCATGGCGGATGAAAAAGCTCCGGGTTTCACTTTGGCTCCCAGTTGTTGTTGACGCTGGTCATCGCCGGTTTCCAGACCAAGGCGCACGGTCTTGAAACCAGCCAGAAAAAGAGCTTCACAAACTTCAGCACTGAGTCCACTGATGTGAAGACCATTGGGGGTGTGAAAATATACAGGTAAGTCTCTTCGTCTTACCTCAGCAAGCAAGGGGAGTATGTGTTTGCTTGCATCTAGAAGCAGGGCATCATCGTAAAACGCAACATTAACAATGGAGTACTTTTTATGCCAGTACTCCAGTTCGTCTGCAACCCCTATCGGATCTCTTCGAATGAACTTTGGGAAAAGCAAGTCCGAAGCACAGTATGGGCAGCGATGTGGGCAACCGCGGGAGGTCAGCGTACATATATAGTCGAGTTGGGGCAACAGATCAAAGGCAGGCCATGGCAACGTGTCCAACTCTACATCGTGAGATGGCTTTTCAGGAGAGTAACGCGTTAGCTCCTCCAATAGTTTCAAGATCTGATTCTCACCGGGCCCGGAGATTATATGATCTGCACCGCTATTTCTGACAGCGTGTTCTCGGCAGAGGGTGGCATAGATTCCACCCAAGACGAGGGGCACATCAGAAAAGTGTTCTTTGACCAGCCGGATACTTTCTTGCACACCCGGATACCAGTAGGTCATTGTGGAAGTGACCAGGACCGCATCCGGTTTGACTGCCTCAAGAAGACGTTCTTGAAACATTTCAGAGGTGATACCGAAACGGTAATATTTGCGATCAAATTGTTGCAGAGAAGACGGTTTAGGTACCTGAGTGCGGTAAAACTTGCCGGTGCCGAAACCGCGGCGTGTAGCTGGCTTTATGCCTGGGATTGCCTGCAGTCGAGAATCATGAACATCCAGACAATCCAACAGCTTTAGATTGTAGCCTTGCGCACGCAGAAGGCCGGCTAGTATCAGCAGCCCTAATGGTTTGGACCATAAATCATGAGCAGCAAAATCATAGATCCATGGGTTAATTAGAAGGATATTAGGCTTATTTCCCATTTAATAGTTTACCTTACAGTAGTGGTTTTTTGAGTTTTATCAGCCTCAGTGGTTTGAGTCTACGCCCAATGAATTGCGGATTGCGAATTGCGAATTGCGAATTTAAAAACAATAAACCAGAATCCAGGAGGAAAGCAATT
>JAJDNL010000039.1 GCA_022340745.1 Deltaproteobacteria bacterium | reverse complement strand
CCCACCTCCCCCTGCTAGAGCCAAACTCAAGACAGAGCAGCAAAGAGTATTGCGCACTGGGGAAGGCAGAAGGTCATGCGACTTCGACTTGGCCCGAGAACCAGGTTTTTTGTGGGCGTAAGAGATACAATATTGTATTTTATCACTATGTATAAAACAATATTGTATTTTATGACCACATATAGATCACGGGCTCTTTTTAGTCACAATCTTATTTATTATTGTTATTTTAATAGGTTACAATTATTTTTTCGCCATTCCCTCTTCTGGCACACCTTTTGACATATCAACCGCAAACACTTTTAAGGAGGTTCGGAATGAAAAAGATCGAAACAATCATCAAACCGTTCAAACTGGAGGAGGTCAAGGATGGTCTCTCCGAGCTTGGCATTAGCGGCATGACCGTGAGTGAGGTCAAAGGTTTCGGGCGCCAGAAAGGCCATTCTGAAGTTTACCGTGGCGCCGAATACACCGTCGACTTCGTGCCGAAGGTTAAAGTCGAAGTGGTTGTTGAAGACGAAATGGCTGCCAAGGCGATTGAGGTCATTTTGAATCATGCCAAGACCGGTCAGATTGGAGACGGTAAGATCTTTGTCCGCTCTATTGACAATGCCTACCGCATTAGGACCGGAGAGGAAGGAAGAAAAGCCATCTAATATGTTACCTTGCCTTCTGAACTTCTTATCAATTCTTAATCGTTAGAGAGTAAAATAGAGGAGGAGAGAAAATGAAGAAGATATCACGGAGAATTCTATTGCTGACTGGAGTCTTAATTATGTTTCCCCTGCTGGCCTGGGCTGCGGATGAGGCTCCTACCATTGCCAGCAATGCCGATGCCATCAAGGCGGTGCAGACTCATGCTGATTATGTTTGGACCCTGGTGGCCGCAGCCCTGGTCTTTTTCATGCAGGCTGGATTTGCCATGGTGGAGGCCGGCTTTACTCGCGCCAAGAATGCGGTCAACATCATAATGAAGAACCTGATGGATTTCTCCATGGGGTCCATCTTTTATTGGGCCATCGGCTTTGGCCTGATGTTCGGAGTATCTCAGACAGGCTGGTTTGGAACTTCCGGTTTTTTCCTCAGTGACTTTTCCCCAGGCGGCGATCCCTGGGTCCTGGCTTTCTGGATGTTTCAGGTGGTCTTTGCCGCCACCGCGGCCACCATTGTCTCCGGCGCCATGGCCGAGCGCACCAAATTCGTCTCCTATTTGATCTACAGCGCTGTGCTTTCCGCCCTGATCTATCCAATATTCGGCAGCTGGGCCTGGGGAGGCCTCTTTCATGGAAGCGGCTGGCTGGAAGGGTTGGGATTTATTGACTTCGCCGGCTCAACCGTGGTTCACTCCATTGGAGGCTGGGTGGCATTGGCCGGAGCCATAGTCTTAGGTCCTCGCATCGGTAAATACTCCAAAGACGGCAAGGTAAAAGCTATCCCAGGGCACAATCTTCCCCTGGCCGCCTTGGGCGTCTTCATACTCTGGCTCGGCTGGTTCGGCTTTAATCCCGGTTCCACCACGGCCGCAAACAAGGACATCGCTCTCATTTTTGTCAACACCAACCTGGCAGCGGCTGCCGGCGCCATCTTGGCGATGATTACCTCCTGGTTCAAATTCAAGAAGCCTGATGTGGGCATGAGTCTCAATGGCGCTCTGGCCGGACTGGTAGCCATAACCGCCCCCTGTGCCACGGTAAGCCCTCTGAGTTCGATAATCATTGGCTCTATTGCCGGCGTCCTGGTGGTGCTTGCAGTACTGTTTATCGATCGGATCAAGGTGGATGACCCGGTGGGAGCCATATCAGTGCATGGCGTCTGCGGTGCCTGGGGCACCCTGGCAGCCGGGATCTTTAACATCGGTGGAACCTCGGCCAAGATCATTGGTGTCCAGCTTTTAGGCATCGGGACTGCTTTTGTCTGGGCCTTCGGCACTGGATTTGTCTTGTTCAAGTTGATTGATATGGTTGTAGGGCTCAGAGTGACTGCTGAGGAAGAGCTCGAGGGTCTGGATTATGGCGAACACGGAGCCCGGGCCTATCCCGACTTCCAGATTGTCTCCGCCACCTCAACGGTAATTGGCTCAGGCTCAACCTTAGGTGGAGAAGACTGGAGTTCGGCGACTGCACCGGCAACCAATTAGTCCACCCCTGAAATCTTGTCCCTGGCAAGATGGTGAGCCGACAAAAGAAGATTACGGGATAGAATCAAGTAAGGGCGGGGCTACCCGCCCTTATTTCTTCTTTTCCTTTAATATAGGTGAACATATCTGAGGAGTAAAATCCGAGCCCAAAGGGATTTGGGTGTCAGGTGTCAGGCATTACCCTCTATTCTTCTTTTTCCTGACACCTGAACACTGAACACTGAAACCTCTCGAATCCGTCGAAGGCGGACTGCAGGGAGCTTCAATAGATTATTTTTTGCTCACCTGTCGGATTGGAGATTAAAAATACAATTTTGTATTTTGATCGACTTATAAAGTTACAAAATTGTATTTTTTTAATCATCTCACAATCCGATCATCAGCCATAACTATTTGATAACTATTGGTTTTAAGAAAAATTACCCGTTGGCATAGCTCTTGCGGATAGAGGACCGTTAATTGTGTAGGCTTCTCAAGTTCTCCGCAGCAGATGTATATGACCAGAAAGGTTCAACCCCAGCTAAACATGGAGCGATCTGAAAACCAAGGAGCTAACAAACTCTGAAAAGGAGGAGACAAACTGATGAGTACACCAACGACACCCAAGGACATCCTGGAGTTGATGGACAAGGAAAAAATCGAAGTCGTGGATCTGCGTTTTATGGACTTTCCCGGCCTTTGGCAGCATTTCTCCGTACCACCCAGAGAAATAGAGGCGGATACCTTTGAAGCAGGTCTTGGCTTCGATGGTTCTAGCATCAGGGGGTGGCAGGCCATCAACGAGTCAGACATGCTGGTCAAGCCCGTACCTGAAACCGCATTCATAGATCCCTTCTTCGCGGCCAAGACCCTGGTAATGATCTGTAATATTTGCGACCCGGTAACCGGAGAGGATTACACCCGTGATCCCCGCAATATCGCGCGCAAGGCCGCCAATCATCTGAAGGCGAGTGGTGTAGCCGACATAGCCTACTTTGGCCCTGAAGCTGAGTTTTTCATCTTCGACGACATTCGCTTTGACCAAAACGAACACGAGGGCTACTACCACATAGATTCCGTGGAAGGACGCTGGAACTCGGGGCGAGAGGAAAACCCAAATCTCGGTTACAAGCCCCGTTACAAGGAAGGCTACTTTCCGGTTCCCCCCACGGACAGTTTGCAAGACATGCGCAGCGAAATGATGTTGACTCTAGAGAAGATCGGTATCGAGGTAGAGGCGCAACACCACGAAGTGGCCACAGCCGGCCAGGCCGAAATCGATATGCGTTTCGCCCCTCTGGTCGAGATGGCTGACAACATGCTGAAGTACAAATATGTTATCAAAAATACCGCTACAAAATACAACAAAACCGTCACCTTCATGCCCAAACCTCTATTCAACGACAACGGTACCGGCATGCACGTGCATATCTCCCTTTGGAAGGGTGATCAGAATCTTTTCGCCGGCGACGGCTACGCCGGTCTGTCGGAAACGGCACTGTATGCTATAGGTGGTCTCTTGAAGCACACCCCGTCACTGTTGGCCTTTACCAGCCCCACAACCAATAGTTACAAACGCTTGGTGCCTGGTTTCGAGGCCCCGGTGAATCTGGCCTACTCCAGCCGTAACCGCAGCGCCGCAGTGCGTATCCCCATGTACTCACCTTCGGTGAAGGCCAAACGTCTCGAGTTTCGCTGTCCGGACCCCAGCTGCAATCCATATCTGGCCTTCTCCGCCATGTTGATGGCCGCTCTTGACGGTATCCATAACAAAATCCATCCAGGCGAGCCCTTGGACAAGGATATCTACGATCTGCCACCGGAAGAGTTGGCCAAGGTCCCCCACACCCCGGGTTCTTTGAGAGAGTCTCTCAACGCTTTGGAGGCGGATCACGATTATCTCCTCAAAGGCGATGTCTTTACTTCTGATGTAATCGAAACCTGGATCGATTATAAAATGCACAACGAGGTGGAGGCCCTGGACTTGCGGCCTCACCCCTGGGAATTCGCCCTCTACTACGACATATAGGGCCAGATTGACCTCCAGTTTTCAGCTGCTTGAAAGGGGCTTCCCGCCAGGGAGCCCCTTTCTTGTTTCTGTTACATGAAACAACATTTGTCACCTCTCCAGATAGACGCTACAATGAACCTTCAACTCCCGCCCTACCTCAGAGGAAAGATATCTGGATGAAACCCAGTCTTGAAATGGTCAAAGACGGCTGTCCAGGAGTGGACGAAGCCCTCTTGCAGGAACACCTCACCCGGCTCAGTGAGGAGTATTTTGCTCGTTTCGACCACGAGCAAATCTGCAACCACCTCAGAGGTCTTAACGAAATATCCCCTGAAAACCCGGTGGAGATATTGCTGAAATTGACTGAGGACGACAGGGTGGATTGCACGATACTTGCTTTCGATTACCCGGGGCTGTTCTCGATCATAACCGGCGTCTTGGCTGGGATGGGCTTCAATATTCTCTCAGGAGATGTTTTCACCTACCAACGTTCCACTGCCAACCCTCCTGAGAAGACGCAAAGAGTTAGATCACGGCGGACAAGGCCTGCCCCTGATCCTCTAAAAAGGAGGAGGATTGTCGATCACTTCTCGGGTGAACTGTTGAGATCCGTTACCTTTTCTGCCTGGGAAGAAGAGTTCAGAGAAAGACTGCCCGAAATCATCACTCTTTTGGAAAGCGGTGAAAGCGACGAGGCAAAGCACCGGGTCAACGAGATGGTGGTGGAACGGTTGGCCCATTTGCAGGTGGATTTGCCTTCAGTACTTTACCCCGTTCAAATAGCGGTGGACACCGAAAGTGGTCCCTTTACCCGGTTGAAAATAGTTTCCGAGGACACCCCCGCCTTTCTCTATGCTCTGACCAACGCTTTATCCCTGCACTCAGTCTCCATTGAACACGTTTTCATTCGAACCATCCGCGGCCGCATTGAAGATCAGATTGATCTTGTGGACTCCCGCGGTAACAAGATCGACGATCCGGCTGCTTTGGACCAGATCAAACTCTCAGTGCTTTTAACGAAGCAATTTACTTACTTTCTCGGCACAGCACCGGATCCCTATGCCGCCCTGCGCCGCTTTGAGTTTCTCCTTAAGGACACTCTGCAATTGCCCGGAAGCGCCCAGTGGCTGGATCTGCTGTCTAACCCCAATACTCTAAAGGATCTAGCGAGGTTGTTAGGAACGAGTGACTATTTGTGGGAGGATTTCATCCGACTCCAGTATGAAACGCTCCTACCCGTTCTCAAACCCCATGTGGAAGGCCAGCAATTCAGTGAACCCGTCGAAACCCTGCCACAAAGACTGAAGCAAGTCTTGGTGGGTGCCACCACCCTCGAGGAGCAGTGCAGCAGGCTGAATGAATTCAAAGACCGGGAGATCTATCTCATAGACCTGGATCACATCCTCAATCCAGAGATTGACTTTCATCAGTTAGCCGCCAGGCTTACCTCTCTGGCTGAACAGGTGGTGAATACGGCTGCTGAAATCACCTATGACCACCTGGTGGCAAGATTTGGTCCTCCCAAAACAGCTGCCGGACTCGATGCCAAATACGCCATTTTGGGGTTGGGCAAACTGGGAGGAGCAGCGCTGGGTTATGCCTCGGATATTGAATTCATTCTGGTCTACAGCGACAACGGCGAAACAGCCGGCCCTGAATCCATAGCGAATTCGGAATTCTTCGAGCGCCTGGTCAAGAACTCCGCCCAACTTATTCAGGCCAAAAGAGAGGGAATTTTTCACGTTGACCTCAGGCTTCGCCCTCACGGCAGTGCCGGTCCTCTGGCCAGTAGCTCCGAAGCTTTTTGCAGTTACTACGGTACGGGCGGTGCGGCCCATTCCTACGAGCGGCTGGCACTGGTGCGTTTGCGCGCCATCGGTGGGGACCCAGCCCTGGGAAAACGCTTGGAGAGAATTCGCGATGAAATGATCTACGCTTCCAGCAATATAAGTCTCGAGGAACTTCGGGAACTGAGGCAAAAACAATTTCAGGAAAAAACCGCCGGGGGCAGATTAAACGCCAAGTTCAGTCCTGGTGGGTTGGTGGACCTTGAATACGATGTACAGATTCTCCAGGTGATGTATGGTAAGGAACGAGCCGAGCTAAGAACTCCTCAAGTCCTTCATGCCTTGACCACTCTGGCGGAGGCAGGAGTATTGAATCCGGAAGAAACCGGCCAATTGATAGCGGCTTACGATTTTCTCAGACGGTTGATAAACAGTATGCGCATGCTCAGAGGTTCAGCCAAGGATCTCTTCCTGCCCGATACGGATTCGGTGGAACTTGCCCATCTCGCCAGACGCATGGGATACGTCAGAGGAGATGCACTACACCCCTCCCAACAACTCCGCATCGATTACGAAACCCACACAGCGGTAGTGCGTGCCTTCGTGGAAAGGCATTTTGGGCGTTCGTCACTGCCCGGTCCAGCCTCCGGGACCATGGCCGACCTCATCCTCTCAGATGAGATCTCAGAGGATCTCAGCCAGCATATTCTCTCCGCTGCCGGCTTCAAAGACATCCGCCGGGCTTACGTCAATCTGCGAGATTTGGCTGGAGGTGGATCACGTCGCCACATCTTCGCCAAGCTGGCTTTGCTGGCAACAGATATTCTTTCCAGGACAGCTGACCCAGATATGGCCCTCAACAACTGGGAGAGATTCATTCGGGCGCTGCCGAGCGCGGAATTCCACTATAATCTGCTTTTAGCTCAACCAATGCGACTTGAACTGCTCCTCAGCATCCTCTCCTCCAGTCAGTTTCTGGCAGATACCCTGATTAGAAACCCGGGCTTTCTTGACTGGGTGATAATTCCGGAGAACTTGCATCAAATCAGGAAGCGAGAAGATCTTGAGCAAGAACTTCGGACTGCAGCCGAGGGCAGTCGAAGTCATGGTGGTTGGCTGAATCAGCTTCGTCGTTTACGGCGACGCGAGATTATGCGAATCGGCACTCGTGACATGTATCTCCGAGTGCCCACCCAAGAGATTACCTTAGAACTTTCAATTCTGGCTGAAGCCCTGATTCAATCAACCTTGACTGAGGTGTGGGCTAGATCTGAAGGGGAGAAAAAGGTTCCGACCAACCTGGGCCAGCTGGATAATTACTTCTGTATCCTGGCCTACGGCAAGCTGGGGGGCAGTGAACTCAACTATAGTTCAGACATTGACTTGCTGGGTATCTTCGATGTTCCCGACACTGTAATACAAGGCTTGGGGCTGGATCCTGCGGTGCTAAAATACATCTACGGTTGGGTAATGGAAAAAGTCGGCCTGGACCTTTCCATGCACACCGAGGAAGGATACGCTTATCGCGTTGACCTGCGACTTCGACCTTACGGCCGAGCAGGCGAACTCACTTATTCACTCCCAGGGCTTTTAAATTACTATCGCACGGCGGCATCCCTCTGGGAAATGCAAGCAGCTTTAAAAATAAGACCGGTGGCGGGCAACGTGGAACTGGGTAATACCTTCATTGAACACCTTGCTCCCTCCCTCAGGCAGAGACGGAGCAGAGAGGATGTTGTTCACTCCATTGAAAAGATGCGAACCGCAGCCATCCAGAAAATTTCCCTCACAGGTGACATCGATGTCAAGAGTGGGGTGGGCGGGCTGCGAGATGTGGAGTTCCTGGTTCAGGGATTACAGCTCTTGCATGCGGTGGATCATTCGGAGTTACTCCAAGGAAATACACTCATTGCCCTGGAAAGGTTAGAGCAAGCTGGGATCATATCACCGCAATTGACAAATCAACTGCGGGAAGATTATCTATTCTTGCGGCGAGTGGAGCACTACCTCCAGATTCTTGAGGACCGTCAGATCCATGCTTTGCCAAAAGACCCTGCAGACCTGGATGCCTTGGCAAAAAGAATGCTTGGGATAGAAAGCAATGGTTCCCGCTTCATGGAAGAAGTGGAAAGCTGCAGTAAGCGTGTGCGAGCTGCCTACATTGAGTATCTGTTGGAGGAAGGCATGGGGCATGGAGCATAGAGCATGGAGAAATACAGCCCTTCGGCAAGCTCAGGACAGGCTGGCAGCGGACAGCTGTCACTGTGTCCGTTGTCAGTGGTCCGTTGTCCGTTGCAAGAAGACAGAAGACGGAGGACAGACGACAGTGGCAGGCTACGGAATAATGGAATGCTGGGTGAAAAGAATCTTCGAGGCGAATCGTTCTCATTGTGATTTTCTTTTGGCTCATTACTCCATCCTTCCATCATTCCAACATTCCTTTTTGCTGCCCGCTGCCTGCTGCTAGCTGTATTTCACTTTGCGCCATTGGCCGTACTAGGTTTGGTTGGAGAACGACAATGACAAAACGTTTTCTTGTATTTCAACACATGGACTGGGAGGGGCCAGGGGTGCATCTGCTGCGCTCGGCTCAAAATCTCGACGTCAACCTGGAGGTCATAGAGGTATGGCACCAGGCGATTCCTGATCTGGCCTCGTATAACGGCCTGCTCGTTCTGGGCGGTAGCCCCAATGTGGACCAGGAGAACCTTTACCCTTTCCTGCGTGCCGAGAAAGAGGCCATCCGTTTTATCATTGAGAATGGAAAGTCCTATCTTGGCTTTTGCTTGGGCCACCAGCTTCTCTCTGACGTTCTAGGGTTGAGAGTGGGTCCAAATAGCCGCCGCAGTGTGGGATTCATCGAAGGTCATCTTACTACCCAGGGGCAGCAACACCAGCTCTTTCAAGACCTGCCCGACACCCTACCTCTTTTCAAGTGGCATGGACAGGCGGCACTGCCGCCGGTGCCAAACCATGTGGAGATCCTGGTAACCTCTGCAGATTGCCAGGTGGAGGCCATTTCTCTAGAAGAAAAGCCCCACATCGTCGGGCTCCAGTTCGACAATCACGCCGGTTCCAGGCTTGATGCCACAACCTGGCTTGAGGGCGACCGTGAGTGGTTATCGCAGCCCCCAGAGGTGGATTCCGCCGCCCTGCTCACCGACGCCGAAAAGCTGGAAAGCCTCATGGGGAAACAGTTTGAGATTCTTTTCAAAAATTTCATCAGTATAACTGCCTAAAGACAGAAGTCAGAATTCAGGAGACAGGAGACAGGAGACAGAAAAAAAGCATAGGGCATAGGGCGTAGGGTAAAAAGACACAGATCAGAAGTCAGACTTAAGCTGGCCGCTGGCAGTAGGCAGCAAGTAGGAATGAAAGCTTGGGACTTAACACTGACAGGATTGCCTTGGTCTGGATCCCGGATAGCCCGCGCAATCGGGCTTCCGGGATGACGTCTTTTGGCGGGCACAGGTTTCGACAAGCTCAGGAAACTTAGGGCATGGAGCATACGGATGTTTATGGAACCGCAGAGATCACGGGGATCACAAAGTGAGGTTTGAGTATATTCACGAATAACATGAAGGACGTAAAGAGAAGATAGGATCGCTTAAGTGACCACGCGAAGCGGGGTGTCTCGATGTAATCATTGAGACAAATGGGAAAGCACCTGAGGACGAAAGGAAGCTGGCTTACTTTCGTCCAGCAGGGCTTCCCATTTCAGCCTTAAGCGATCCTCGCACCGACTCTTTTTCATCCTGTATATCCTGTTTATCCTGTCTAATAACTAACCTTCATCTATTCGTGCTCTTCGCGACCTTCGCGAATTGCACGTATCAATCCATTCTCTGCTGGATCGCAGATGACTGACAATCGCACTGAGAGACTTTTAGAGATTTTGGCCGCGACCTATGGCACCAGTCCCTGGAACTGGCACACCCGGCAGACTCCCTTTCAGGTTCTTATAGGAACCGTGCTCTCCCAGAGAACGCGGGATGAGAAAACCGACGAGGCAGCGCAGGCCCTGTTTGCCCGCTTTCCCTCTCCTGAAACGCTGGCCTCCGCACCGAAGGAGGAAATCGCCAACCTTATAAAACCAGCCAACTACTACAATACCAAAGCCTCACGGATAAAAGAAATCAGCAGAATCATCCTAGAAAGATATACTGGTAATACCCCTGATACCATCAGTGAACTCATGCAGTTGCCCGGTGTGGGCAGAAAGACGGCGGCCTGTGTCATGGTCTATGGCTTCAGGAAAAAGGCACTGCCGGTGGACACTCATGTCCACAGAATATCGAATCGTATCGGCCTGATTCAGACCAAAACCCCTGAGGAAAGTGAAAAGGAACTCTGGAAAGTTGTGCCCGAAGACTACATCATGCACTACAACGAGCTCATGGTGAAGCACGGTCAGAATATTTGTCGGCCGATAGGGCCAAAGTGCCATGAGTGTCCCATCGTCGAACTATGTGAGTATGGGTTGGAGAGGCAAAGAACATAGAGCATAACAAAAGGTGTCAGGTGTCAGGAAAAAGAAGCATGGGGCATAGAGCATGGAGCATGGCGTAAGAAGCCAGAATTCAGAATCCAGAATTCAGAATTCAGAAGATAAAGACTGAGAAAAGTTTTTATTTTATCCTGTCTTCTGGCTCCTTAATTTCGCAATCCGCAATTCGAAATACCTCCCTATGCTCCATGCTCTACGCTCTATGCTCCATGCTACTTCCCTTTCTCGCCCTTCTCGCCATCCCCCAATCAAGCTGAACTACAAGAAACAAAGGACCATCATTGTTAGCCGAAATGAAGGATTTCTTTCAATACCAAACAAAACTTGCAATTTTTCCTTAGTTTTGGGAAAATGCTATTGAGTCCTGCACCAGCCAAGCATCATGGGAAACTTCGCGGCAAGAGGCTCATCAATTATCCGGGTTAGGAGGAAAGAACCTTGACCACTAAAACCCATGTTACCCCAGATAAAGCCTTTCCTCCCACCCCACAAGAGGACCCTATTGTATGGAACAACATTAAACTCGAACGAGATAAGGCGTACTTTATCTACGTCGGGGAGATTAAGGCCTACGGACTCAACCCTTTTTTGATTCCTCCGCTTGAGCGAATTTATGGCCGCCCAGTGGATTGCATCGCTCTGGTGCCGGACGTTCTGGCCAGCTATCCTTACTCCAACTTGGCAGTGTTGAACAGCGAATCATACCGGTACCATTGCAGCACCGGGTCACTGGTTAATTGCCGCCCCAGTCCCGGTGCATTTGCCGATGAAGTTTCCTCCAGCTTCCTGGCACAAGAGCTCCTAAGAAATATTCTCAGTGAGCAAGATTTTACCTATATTCATATGTTCGCAAGCCAGCCTGAGATGAATCTGATAGACGGGGAGAAAGTAAGGCTCCTTGGTCCAGATCCTACTCTGGCTCACCACCTTAACAACAAAATCATCCAATACCGAATGGCCTGCCAGCTGAGGATACCCGTACCCGACGGTTTTTGTTGTAATTGTCTGGAAGAAGCTTTGGAATCGGCCCAGAGTTTTTTCCGCTCCGGTGAAGAGGTTTTTGTCAGCGAACCGTACAGTGCAGCGGGGAGCAACAGCGCTTTCGTATGCAACTGTGAAGAAATTCAAAAGAGATTTGCTGAGACAGAGCAACCCTATCTGGTGACCCGGCGTGTCCCGCACAGTCACGACCCGACCGTATTGGCTGTGGTAGCAAACGAACAGGACGTTTATGTGGCGTCCGTTGCCGACCAAAAAATGGAGGAAAACCGATTCCTGGGATCTACCTTTCCCACTGTGCTGAACAAGGACATAGTAGAGCGCATCAAGGAATATACCAGGTTGGTGGGAAGATACATGGGTGCCAAAGGTTATCGGGGCATCTTTGGTTGTGACTACATCGTTGATGATAGCGGGCAGATTTACTTTGTGGAGGTGAATGCTCGTAAGCAAGGAACCACACTGGAGTCGACCCTCACCATGCTCCACCGCCTCCCTGGACATCCCAGTCTTCCTGAGATTGAATTCAGTGCCATCACAAGGGGAAAGCTCCCCCAAGGACTTATAGAGATGGACTCCACCGAATCTGATCTTTGCTGGGGAACATACAATGTCAAATGCCAGGAGGATGTTCTGGCGATTCGCGACATCCCACACCTGTACAATGAGACGGAAGCCTTTCGTAGAATTTCTGCGAGTGCAGGAGATCTAACCTGTGCTATTGTAGAAGATTACGTGGGTGCTGATGTGCACCAGCGCGCCGGTGGGTTTGTCGGCAGGTGCATCTCAGTGGGCAAAACATTACCAGGGGTACACCGCTGGCTCAGAAAAAAAGAGCGAGAAGTTAAATCCTGTATCCGTCCCTGGAATCCAAACAATGGGATAGACTTGGATAATTCCACTTCGAGGAGAATAGCAATGAAACAATCCGCGGTGAAAGAAGAGTCTACACCACATGACCCAATGGAAGTACCGTCTGAGGACCGGGACGTTGCCCTTGCCCGGTCGGCAGAAGTAAAAGGGCTTATTAAAGACTTCCTAAAAGCGAAAACCAAAATTCCCACTGGTCTTACACTCGACAAAGAGTACGCCAAGGCCAAGAAGCGCATACTCAAAATTTTGGGCGGCACTGAAAAAAGCTGGCAAAATCACAAGTGGCATCTCAAGAACCGCATCCAAGACGTGGAGACCCTTGGTAAAATAATCCGGCTCTCTCAGAAGGAGATGCGAGAGATCCGCAAGACAAGTGAGCACTACCGCTGGGGCATATCCCCTTACTATGCCAGTCTCATAGACCCTACAGACAAAAAATGTCCGGTGCGGCTGCAGGCTGTTCCCAGCATCAGGGAACGACTGGATATATCTGAGATCACGGATCCCATGATTATTAAATATAACTCCCCTGCGCCCCTGATCTCCAGGCTCTACCCTGATAGGCTGATTATCAATGTCACCAACATGTGTTCCATGTTTTGCCGCCACTGCTTGCGGAGGAAAGACATCGGCCACGATGATTTAGTCTACTCCCGTTCTAAGCTGAGTCAGGCGCTGGAGTACATCCGGCAGAACGAGGAGATCAGGGACGTGCTTCTCACAGGAGGAGACGCTCTGTCCTTGAGCGACGCTCAACTGGACTGGATCTTGACCGAGCTTGATACAATTCCCCATGTGGAAATAAAACGGCTGGGCTCGAGGATGCCCTGCGTCCTCCCGCAAAGAATTACCCCGGCACTGTGCCGCATGCTTGAAAGGCACGATCCGGTCTATCTCAATACCCAATACAACCACCCGAAAGAGATTACCCGGGAGGCGCAAAGAGCGGTGGACAGGCTCACCAAGGCCGGGGTTGTGGTACGAGACCAGACCGTGCTCATGAAGGGAATCAACAACGATCCACACGTGATGAAGGTGCTCATGCATGAGATGCTCAGGATCAAGGTGGCTCCCTACTACATTTTCAACTGCAAAAAAGTAGAGGGCATCCGCCATTTCCGCACCTCAATTCAAGAAGGCCTGAACATCATGGAACACCTGCGCGGCTATACCTCTGGCATGGCGGTTCCCACTTACATCATCACCGCACCAGAAGGGAGAGGGAAGACTCCAATTGCACCGCAATATCTCTTGAATACCAACTTCAACGGTGACGTGCTCATCCGCACCTGGGGCGGGCATGTCTTGCAGTACGAAGATGAAAAATCAGCCTAATTTGGACGCACAAGAGGTCAAAGGGACCGTCGGCTCTCTGAAAGAAGACCTTCTGGTTCTCTTGGATGAGCTGGTTGCCATAAACAGTTACTCTCACAATGCTGAGGGAGTTAACCAAGTGGCTGAGGAGGTGGGCGGGGCTCTTCCCTCCCCCCTTGCACTGAAGCGTGTTACGACCTCAAATAAAGAAAAAATCTGGATCTGTCATTGTGGCCCTTCCGGAGAAAATCCCATCCTCCTGGTAGGGCACCTGGATACGGTCTTCCCCCCTGGCACTTTCGATCATGGTATGATTTCTCAAGATCCCTACCTGTGTGGCCCTGGCGTTGCTGACATGAAGGGAGGTCTTGTGGTGATCCTGGGAGCTCTCTGGGCTCTGGACCGTTTGAAAGCTCTGCCCCACATACCTCTCATGCTAGCCCTCAATGGTGATGAAGAAATCGGCTCCCCGAATTCCGGCCCTAAGCTGGAGGAATTGGCTCCCTCCTGTCGGTTCGGTTTTGTCTTTGAGTGCGGTGGACCAGGTGGCTCGGTGGTTACCTCCCGCCGGGGACTGCGCCGCTATTCGTTAATAATAAAAGGCAAGGCCGGTCACGCCGGCAACATCCAGGCAGCCAAACAAAGCGCTGTGGTTGAGCTGGCCCAGCAGATCTTGAAACTGGAAGCCCTGAATGACTTGGAGGCGGGCCTGAGCGTTAATGTGGGTCGTGTCAAAGGAGGTACGGCCACCAATATAGTGCCAGCAGAGGCTGAGGCCGAACTCGAGGTGCGCTTTCTTAATCAGGAGCGCGGAGATGAGGTGGAGGATCGCATTCAGAAACTGGCAAACTCTTCGCAAGAGTTCGGCATAGAAACCAACCTGATCAAGGGCCGTGCTCGCCCTCCCATGCAACATATCCCAGGTACTGCTCAGTTATTCCAGCAGGTGGTTCAGGTTGCCGCAAGGAATCAAATGAACTTGTCTGAGGAGTCCCGCTGGGGTGCATCGGACGCGAATCTTTTGACTGCGGTTGGGCTGCCCACCATTGATGGTCTCGGTCCTGTTGGAGAGATGGACCACTCAGAAGATGAAAGAATCGTCAAAGATTCCCTTTTCCAGCGGGTTGAATTGCTTGTCCATCTTCTCTGGGATCTCAAGGACTGGAGACAAAAGTAAAAAAAGATTTTAGATTTTAGAATGCAGATTTCAGATTTAAAAGCTCAATACCTTTCTGCAAGAAATCAATATACCACAATCTGCAATCTACAATCTGCAATCATAAATTTACATTCCTCGTTCCGCCTCCCGAGCTCCTCTTCCATCTCCTTCCTCGTATTGATAGCCTTGCAGCAGCTTTGTGTGTTCAATGGCATCCTTAAGAATGGATAAGAAGTGCTTCAGTTGAAAAGGCTTGCGCAAGTAAGCGTAGGCTCCTTCCCGTTTAGCCTCCAGTAGTGTTTCTGAGGAGGGCGTACCAGTTGTGATGATCACCTTTGCCCGCGGATAGCACTTTTGAGTAGCCCTGAGTACATCCATGCCAGTGGCACCCGCCATCATTAGATCAGTAATTACCAGATCGAAAGATTTCTTCTCCACCAGCTCCAAGGCCTGCAGGCTATCTCTGCAGATAAAGACCCTGTAGCCCGAAATCTGAAGCAACTTGGCCATCATCAATCGTAACAGCTTTTCGTCTTCGACGATAAGCACTTCCGGGGCCTTCATCGATGAAATTATAGGGTTTGAACGAGCGGGGGGGCAGTCCATACGCGCCATCGTTACACCTCCTTATAGAGCCCGGATATCTCATGAAAATGCTCTAGTGAGCGCAACCCCAGTCCGCAAGAGCGGACTCGGGTGAGCGAGCGCACTATAATAAAATGGTCTAAGCACCTTACATTTCGAAGATTCCC
>JAJDNL010000022.1 GCA_022340745.1 Deltaproteobacteria bacterium | reverse complement strand
AGATGAGCGTTTGCGGGCGGAGGAAGAGATCAAAAGGGCTGAAGAGAAATATAGACTATTGGTGCAGAATCTCCCAAGTGTAGTCTACAAAGGATACGAAGACTGGTCAGTGGAGTTTTTTGATGAAAAGGTTACGTCATTAATGGGTTATAGTGCCGATGACTTTCATTCCAAGAAACTGAAATGGAGCGATTTAATCATTGAGGAAGATATTGAGAACGTTCGGAGAGAATTCGTCGAGGCTTTAAGAGCAGACAAGTCCTATGTGAGAGAATATAGGACGAAAACTCGGGCTGGAGATATTCTTTGGATACAAGATAGAGGACAGATAATTTGTGGTGAAGATGGGATGGTTGATTATGTGAGTGGTGCCTTTTTTGATGTCACAGACCGCAAGATGGCTGAAGAGGCATTGCGGGAATCGGAGAAGGAACTTCGCTTGCTCTCTGGCCAGCTTCTTGCGGCCCAGGAACAGGAAAGAGGACGGATCGCCAGGGAACTGCACGATGGCATCGGCCAATCCTTGAGTGCCATCAAGTTTAGAATTGAAGATGCCCTCGGACAGATGGGTAAAGACGTAGCCGAGTCAACTGTCAATTCATTGAACAATCTCATCCCGATAATTCAGAGCACTGTTGAAGAGGTTCGAAGAATAACTATGGACCTGCGGCCATCCACCTTGGATGACCTGGGTATCTTGGCAACAATCGGTTGGTTTTGCCGTGAGTTTCAAGAAACCTATGCAACAGTCAGAATCGAAAAAGAGATCCGCTTAGAAGAAGCTGACATTCCTGGATCTTTGAAGACAGTTATCTATAGAGTTTTGCAGGAAGCCCTGAACAACGTGGCAAAACACAGCGGCGCAGACAGGGTCACTATCTTCCTGACGAAGAGGGGCCATACCATAGAGTTGACCATTGAGGATAATGGACGCGGCTTCGATCTTAAAGAGGCCTACGATATCGATGGCTCCAAGAGAGGCTTCGGGCTCGGGAGCATGAAGGAGCGAATAGAACTCTCCGGAGGATCTTTTTCCCTTCAGTCAATCAGGCGAGAAGGAACAACTGTCAAGGCATCTTGGCAAGGCTAAGGGAGATATAAGATTGCAGATCTCAGACTGCAGATCTCAGATTGCAGATTGAAAGTTTCTCATCATCTACGTCTTTTTCAAATCTACAATCTAAAATCTCAAATCTGCAATGTTCTTAACTTGTTATCAACCCCCTTTCCATGGCATAGGTAGTCAAGGCCGCGGCACTGTGGAGATCCAATTTCTTCATGAGGTTAGCCCGGTGTTTTTCTACCGTCTTTACACTGATGTACAAGTAGGCGGCGATCTCTTTGTTTTTATGGCCCTCGGCAATAAGTTTTAGAATTTCTCGCTCCCGCTTGGTGAGTGTGTCCCACGGGGAACGCGACGTAAAGCTCTTCCTGCCCTCGAGGTATCCTTCTATTACCATTTGCGAAACGGAGGGACTCAGATAACGCTTTCCCCCGAGAACGCTCTTTATAGCCATCATCAGTTCCTCAGACGAAGCATCTTTTAAAATATATCCGTCCGCCCCAGCCTGCAGAACCTCGAGAATGAATTCTTCTGCCTTGTGAACCGTCAGGGCCAAAACCTTCGTCTCTGGAGCGCGTTTCTTGATCTCTCTGATGGCCTCAACTCCATTCATCTTCGGCATAGAGAGGTCCGTCAGGATAAGATCAGGCCCGAGTTCCTCCACCCGCCGAATGGCTTGTCCGCCATCTTCTGCCTCGCCTACCACTTCGAGATCAGATGCAGCGGAGAGCAGTGCCCGTAGCCCATCTCTGAGAATAGTATGATCCTCGGCAATAACGACTCTATGTCGTGCTTTCACCTGCTTCACCTGAGCATAAAGTTGCCGTTTTTTTGCTAGCCCGGATATTTTATGAATTGCTGTCGTGAGACCACGAAGATGGTTGTGCCACCTGGCAACCGCAGGGTGTTGGTTCCGAGGCGTACCTGAACGGTACGTCGCAGGGACCGAAATCCGAGGACGCCAGGGAGGACGACCATATCCGTGGTCGCAGCAAGTGATTCATGAATTATCCGGGCTAGAATACAATTTGAAAAGAAAACTGTAAAGCAATTGCAGTCAGCAGCAGCTGAGTTCCAAACCCATGGGACTGGAAAATACCGTGTCATATTTCCATATCTACTGTATCCGCCCCATATCCACCCATTGGGTTCTTGATGTAGGGTATAGAAGCTCTACCCTATCCTCCAGCCAGAATTATCCGCGGATAATCCGGGCTATAAGGGTAACATTTCCCAAAATCTCGCCCGCTGAGGGGTAAAATTAGATGTTCATGACACTGCTTGTTGAGGACAACGCTCCTTTTCGTCAGTCTCTCAGGGAAATGCTGTGCGAGCGATTTCCTAGACTGGTTGTCGAGGAGGCGGTGGACGGAGAGGAAGCACTGCAAAAAGTAGAGAGTTTGCTCCCCCATCTCGTTTTTATGGACATAAAACTTCCAGGGGCAAACGGCCTCGAGATAACCAGAGAGATAAAGGAACGCTATTCCACGATACAAGTAATAATCCTAACAAGTTATGACTTTCCGGAGTACCGAGAGGCTGCAGCCCAGTATGGAGCCGATCACTTCCTTTCAAAAGAATCAGCGAGTCGAGAGGACATTCTGGCATTAGTCGATACTATCTATTCTGAGGAAGATGAGATGGACGGAGGGTAATTGTCAGGGATATTGATCCGTTGGCCGAATACAGTATTTTTTCCCTACATTTACTCAATTCACCTGATTTACTTCTCAGATAACTTCAGTAGGCTGGGGGATATTTTGCCGTCTCCCTTTTTCAATATAGGTTAACCCTAATGTTGCAAACCTACTCCATGGATAAACGTGTCAACGTGTGCCAGATGTGGCCGCGCCCAGGTTCGGAGAGGATGAAGCGTACTGGATCGTACGTGACATTCTGTTCCGAGCACGGTCGTCCCGCCAAAGGCGGGATTATCACGCGAGCGCAGCGGTTTTTACCGATGTAGGTTTGCAACATTAGGGTTTGATACGGCCCTTTTTGTTATTCACTATTTATTGAGGAGTGTGATCATGTCAGCCTCTCTCAATCATTCGGACTCGGGGCTTACCATTGAAGATCTGTATCCGGACTATGTTTGGGACAATGGGATATCTGGTTCTGGCGAGGATTGTGGTGCAATTGACAGAGAGCAACAATTGACTCAAGTGGAAGAGCAACAAGATCATTCAGGAGAGATAGGTCCCCTGGATGCCAGCGTGGCCTCGGACACTGAGGAAGACAATTTATTTCAGACCAATCTCATCAATTGCTACCTCCAAGATGTCTGCCGATTTCACCTGCTCAGCCAGGAACGTGAGATTGAGTTGGCGCGAACCATTAAGGAAGGTCAAGAAGAAGTGGTCAACCTGGCGGTCACTTACTGCGTTGCAGAAGAATACTTTGGCGGCTTTCGTAAGAAGATTCTCGACTGGCAGAGCGAAGTGGAATCGTATCCTGGACTGCGCGAAAAAATGGTGGAGCACATTGTCTCGACCCTGGAAGGCTGCGCCGGCGGCAATGGTTCAGCTGAAATATGCCAGAGACTTCTCGCTGAGGTTAGGGCCGTAGTTTCCAGAATCGACACGGCGAGGGATGAAATGGTTAAGGCTAACCTTCGGTTGGTGCTCAGTATTGCTAAGCGGTACCGTGGTCGAGGTCTGAGTTTTTTGGATCTCATCCAAGAGGGCAACATGGGACTGATCAGAGCAGTCTCCCGATACGATTACACCAAGGGTAACCGTTTCAGCACCTACGCTACCTGGTGGGTGAGGCAGGGTATTATCCGAGCCCTTTATGAAAAGACAAACACTATCCGACTGCCTGTTCATGTCATCGAGATGAAAAGCTCCTTCTACAGAATTGTGTCCGAGCTTGCCGAAGAGCTTGACCGCGAACCCACTCCGGTGGAGATTGCCGAGCGCAGCGGTTTATCTGTTGACAAAGTTACAATGCTCGCCCAGTTGTCCACGCAGCCGGCCTCTTTGGAAGCGACGGTTGGCAACAGAGAGCAGCGGTTAGGAGATTTCTTAGAAGATAAAAGAACCGTGTCACCTTTGGAGGGGATCAGCCAACAGGAACTGGTTGAGGTCACCCGTGAGGTCCTGGCCTCTCTGTCTCCTCGCGAGGAGGGAGTGTTAAAGTCTCGTTTTGGTATTGATGGCAGACCGACGCAGACACTCAAGACCATTGGCGGGCACTTTGGAGTATCAAAGGAACGTATCCGGCAGATCGAGAAGAGGGCCATCCAAAAACTGCGGCACACTCAGCGCTCAGATAAGCTCAAGTGCTTTCTGGAATAAAGAATCCAGGCCCAGACAACCTGACTTTGAGCCGCTCCCAGAGTGGGCTCTAGACGTCTTTCATTCACGCAGAAATCTGGTGGAGCATGCATCATTTATGATTTCAGATTGTAGATTGCAGATTGTGGTGTATGCATTCCTTATCAGGAGGCATTGAGCCTTTAAATCTGAAATCTGCATTCTTAAATCTAAAATCATCCGGCTCCAGCACTCCAAAACAGCCCGCAATCTTTACCGGTAAAGCCATGGAACGCCGACCTGGCCTAAAAACCAGGTTGTTTATGACTACATCACTGCCCTCGAGCGGGAGAACACGTTGATTTCCCACAGGATCAATTCTTGTTTGGTTTTTGCTGAGGGTAAATGCCCTCATAAGTTGAGAATGGAAAGGGTCTATATCATTCCTCAATTTATTGACCCAGATGAACTTGACCAGGCACGAAGTCAATGTTTCAGATGCAAACTGTACACAAAAATCCGATATTATCCCACTGATCTAGAAATAGACGACCTGCACTCAACGAAAAAAGATAATGATTACGGCTCACCTGATCTGAGAAGTAAGAACGTAATTTAGGTCATTGCACCTCCACAAGCGAAACCCCTCTTTGGCAATTACAAGAGGGGTTTGTTATTTTGTTGAAGGAAAGAATCTGGGCCAGAGGACCCGGCTTTGG
The DNA here is from genome assembly GCA_022340745.1 of Deltaproteobacteria bacterium. Taxonomy (GTDB): domain Bacteria; phylum Desulfobacterota; class Syntrophobacteria; order BM002; family BM002; genus BM002. Next base: position 948 of record JAJDNL010000022.1, on the reverse strand, counting down.
GCAACCCCCATGACGCAAAGCGCTAAGCGCAGAGCGCAAAGCGTGAGATAAACAGGAAACGGAGAACGGTAAACCGATTATGCGCTGGCTCTGAAGCTGTTCACCGTTTATCATTTACTCTTTACTTTTTTTCGCTATGCGCTATGCGCTATGCGATCGGACCTGGCCTAAGCACCAGGTTTGCGATGTTGAAAAAAATACCCCACCCTTGCGGCTCCGGCAAGGGTGGGGCAAATCCAGGGAGGTTTCAATAGGATAGGGTCAATACGGGGAATTTCAATACCCTACCCGTTTAATAGTATAACCAGAAAACACCAGAGAGTAAATAGGCACGAAATTAAATAATATTGACAGCAAAGATGGCGGGTGTCTTGGAGAATTGAAGCGTTGGAGGAATAGAAATTCCATGTCTCAGGGTTTCAGGTGTTCCGCCGGAGGCGGATCAGGTGTCAGGGGAAAAACAAAAAACTGAAATCGGAAACCTTAGTCTTTGTGATTTGGTTTTCTTTCCTTCTCTTCATGAAATATACGGGCTAGATCAAAAATGACAAATGTGAAATGATGTGGCGTTCTGTTCTTTGCGCTTCGCCAACACAAGAGAGAGGAGAAATAACCTTGGCTTGGACAATTGATGATGCAGTCTCACACAAAACCTTGAAGGATATCAAAATTTTCGTTCGCGAAGTGTCTTTCCGTCTTGGTGACTTGGCACCTAAGATTCGTATAAAATTGTTCAGGTACCCTGGAGACACGGAGATCTATTTTGATCAAAGTCACTTTCTTCAAACCCCTGACCAGACAAGCCCAGTTGTACCTCCCTTGAAATCGGATAATAATGAAGCGTATGCTCTGAGCCATGCTGTTGAAACTCTCATCCTTGCTTACGAAGCTGCGGTTGCTCTGGGACACGAACCCTCTGAAGAGTGGCTGATTTCTAACCCGGATTAT
>JAJDNL010000015.1 GCA_022340745.1 Deltaproteobacteria bacterium | reverse complement strand
CCCTTACATCCCCAATGTTTGCAATGAGTAAATTGCCCCACACCATAGATATCTGTGGCCGGATCTGAACGGGTGAAGGTGACCCACAGAAAGTTTTCCCAGGATCCAGCAGCAAACTCCGAGTCATCCACCACCACTATAAGAGGAAACTTTGAAAGACCGCCGGATTGCTCTAAAAATACGCCCAGTTTTTCCATGGCTGGCTCATGTTCGTCTCGTCCTCTTCCATGAGGCTGACCTTGAATAACTACAATCCCAGGAGCAAACACTGTCGGCCGCTTAAAGCCAGCGGGGAGGGAAAGATCTGGAGGGATTTTCTTTCCCAGTTCTCTTTGTTTTGCTCCTGCCACAGCCAGAACCAGCTTGGAGCCCTGGTTTAAGTTAATGCCTGAGTAGTCCAGAGTGTCCATGGTGGTTCGGGTAATAAAGTGCAAGTCTCTTTCCAAGTCTGCCCGTTCAAGGATGTGTTTAAAAAAGGCAGGTATATCGTGAGCACTGAGGCTGGGATTGTCTTCCTTGGCACAAATTATCACATATTTTGATAGGGAAGTCTGGCTGGTACCTAAGAGTAGCAAACCGCAGGTGATGATCTCCTGGGGTTGGCGTTCTTCTGCATAAGGCACATAGCGCTCACTGCCAATAGCCAGGAGCAGAGGGTGTACCCCGGATGCATCTACAGCATGAACTTCATGTACTCCGGTAAATACAGTGGGAACCAGAGGTGCTGTAAGTTCTTGGATAAAAGTTCCGAAAACAGTGTCTTCCTGAGGGGGTCGGCCCACCGTGGTAAAGGGCCAGACAGCGTTGTCCCGATGAAAAACCTTTTCCACCTTGAGCACCGGGAAATCATGCGCCAGGCTGTAGTAGCCCAAATGATCTCCAAAGGGCCCCTCCGGCAGTTGGCAATCCGGGTCTATGATTCCGGTAAGGCAGAAGTCAGCCTCTGCCAGGATGGGCAGGCCGTTGACCGCTTTAATCATGGGTATTCTATGCCCGGCAAGAACCCCTGCAAAAGATATCTCGGGCAAACCTTCTGGCAGAGGCATGATGGCGGCAACTGTCATGGCCGGAGGTCCGCCAACGAAGACATTCACCTTAAGCGGAACATCAGCTTGAATGGCCTGGGCATGATGGTAACCAATGCCGCGATGGATCTGGTAGTGCAGCCCTACCTCCTCATCAGGCTTGTAGTTACCTCCCGAAAGCTGAACCCTGTACATGCCCAGATTGGAAAGTCCAAATCCAGGCTTTTCGATGCTCTCGGTGTATACCTGGGGCAAGGTAATGTAGCCGCCTCCGTCCTGAGGCCATGACTTGAGCTGGGGTAAGCTGGAAACCGTGGTCTGTTTTGCCAGTACAGGACCTGTATTCACTTTCTTGGGCATAATATTCCAGAGAGCCTTGGGCATTCCTGCAAACTTCCAAGGACGTTTGAGCAGTTCAATGGGGTCCACTTTCAGCTTTACCAAATGTTCTATGACCTTGAGAGTGTCACGAAAGATAAAGCGAATCCTGTGCAGGGAGCCGAAGATATTACCGGCCATGGGAAAGCTGCAGCCTTTTACATTGGTAAAAAGCAGAGCCGGTCCCTGAGCCTGGTAGACGCGGCGTTGAATAGCACCAATCTCAAGAGACGGGTCAACCTCTTGGAAGATACGAACAAGTTCTCCGCGCGATTCCAGTTCTGATAGACATTGAGATAGGTTCTTATAACCCACAGAGAAATACCCTTCTACCTGTGAGGGAAACGATTCATTGCAGTATACTAACAAATGCGTGACTAATAAAGCTTGAGGCCTGCCTTCACCTTACTATTCGCTATGAACTGTGAGAAATCTTCCTGGTAAGATCTGGTGAACGCACGTTTTGCTGGTTCGTTTGTCGACAGAATGAAAAAGGATAATTGTGGTAGTGAGTCGCGGGAATGGTGAGTTGAGACAGGCACAAAGCGCGGCAAAAAGCTCATGCATGAAGAGCTCCGCTGCTAGCTGCCAGCTAGTCTTATACTCCTTTACCAAAATGACAGTGAGGGTAGGTACACTCAGTGCAGTCTTTGCAAAGGCCACCATGCCCGAGAAAGGCGAATTCGGCCTTGCCGATTTGTTCGCCTGCTAGAATACGTGGCAGGACCAGATCCAAGACTGTGATCCGATGGTAGAGGGCGCACGCAGGTACACCGAGAAGTGGCACCTCACCCAGATAAGTCACGAGGAACATGGAACCCGGAAGCACGGCAGCGCCATAATGAATTTCACTGGCCCCGGCCAAGCGGATACCATTCCGGGTAACATCATCCGGATCCACACTCATCCCGCCGCTCAGCAAGAGCAAGTTGCAACCACGGTCCAGTTGGCCGCCAATCACCCGGCTGATCACCTCAGCGTCATCCGGAGCAAAGTCAAGGGCGACAACCTCTGAGCCCAGCGCTTCCACCTTTTCAGTGAGAACAGGCGCGAAGCGATCCTGGATCAGACCATGATAAACCTCGTTGCCGGTGATCACCAGACCCACCCGTGCCCTCCGTAAAGGACGAACCGCAAGCACTGAACCGTTCTGCTTGGCGATAGCTGCAGCCCTCTCAATCGGAGCCCGTTTCATCACCAGGGGAATGGCCCTGGTGCCGGCCACCTGGTCACCTTTTTTTACCAGGGTGTGGTTATGGAGAGTGGCGCACATCACCTCGTCCACCATGTTGAAGGCGGCAAGAGAGGTGGTATTTACAGCAAGCAGACCGTCTCTATCTGCCAAAAGATTTATTTTTCCTTCTCTGGGGCCACCTTTCCAGGTAACACCATCTCCTGCCAGAGCGGTGGCCATGATTACGGCTGCTTCGTTCTCATGGATTTCGTTTTCCGCCAGATCAAGGACGTAGAGGTGATTTTTGCCCAGCTTTAGCAGGTGACAGAGATCAGCCTCACACACGGTGTGGCCTCTGCGAAAGGCAGGTCCCTTAAACTCACCGGGGCGAATCTCGGTGATGTCATGAGCCAGTTTGCTGCCGATTGCTTCCTGAAGTTTTATCTTCTTCAGCACAACATCGCTCCTCGTCGCCGCAAAGCGCAAAGCGCAGAGCGCTTAGCGACATTGGCAATCTCTTATTGGTAATCTATCTCGCCGCGTCTCCGTGTCCCAGTGTCCCCGTGTCGTTCATTTATGTCTACTCCCAACCACATTCTTCCTGCTGCCCGCTGTTGGCTGTCTCCTGCCTGCTGGACTCAGGTGTCCAGTTCATGTTGGGCCAGGTAATCTCATCAGCATTTTTATAGTAACCTCCGTGCGCACAGGGGTGGCAAAGAGCAGAACCATCGATGACTATCTCACGATGGTCACGGACCACCTGGCCACAGCGATCACAGGATACTTTGCGTCTGGTGGGGCCAGGCAGGTCAAATTCGCTAAGCGTGAACTCCACTTCTTGCACCCTAAAGAGCACACTGTCCGGCATTCTCTTATAAGCTTCCAGCTGCTGCCGATATTTTCCTTCTACTTCTGGGGCATAGTGAGCAGCAAGGGCTCGTGCTTCCTCAGTGGAAAGCACCCGATAAGCCTTGCCGGTTTCGAGATTTATAAAAGTAGAAGCCATGATGCCGTAGTCCACGAACTTCAGTGATCTCCGTCCCAGTTTAGCCCCGGTAACGTGAGCAACTGCATCTCCAGCGCACCGATCCATCTCAAGGTAGACGATGAGTTTCTTGATCTGATCGTGGCTGGTGGGATTATCCAGACCGATGAGGCGACAGCCCAGCATGGCCATACGCACGCCCACCACCTGACCTGGGCACAAATGACCGTGGGCCTCAGCGGAAGAAACTAACAGTTCTTCGAAGGATTTCATGAAGGCTTGCTCTTAAGGCTAATTAACTACTTATGCTAAATTTAACATAACCAAGTGCAAAAAAAAATGACCCGAAGCGACAAAACTCTTGTTTTCTACTGCTACCACAGATATTCAAGAGATACCGCTTTCGTGAAGGGGCTTCGGCAGTGAACAGTTCGGCCTTGAGCGACCCGACCTAAGCGGCTCGGCTTGAGCGGCTCGGCTTGAGCGACTCGACTTGAGCTCGTCGACAAGTCTCGTCAACAGGTCTTACCTTTGAATGCTCACCCGAACGGAGTTGGACCTGCCCGACATCGGCTTTACCTGCAGGCGAGGTGGGCGGGGGGATGTTATTCGCGGGTACGGGGACAGTGATAGATTGCTTTGAAGTGAGTTGGGCGCAGATGTCTTGCTCTGGCGCGAGCATAGTGGTTTTGGCCTGTGGAGACTTGCAACGGTAGGGTTCAGTTTCACTCTCACTGCACAGACTGCGTACCAAAAGACTCTCGCAGTTTTGAACTCAACCCTTTGATTTTACCTGAAACAGGATTCAATAATTGGACTAAACTCGTGATCCTTTGAGGAGCAACGAGGAATACCAAGAGCGCAGCTGCCAAAAGAAAGAGATAGCCATACACTACAAACCATGTTTTCGACAATGCCCATAGTAGCCCGGAGCCAACAATAGCCGGGACCCCACAAACGATCATTACCCCTAATCTTCTCTTTAACTCCATTTTATCGCCCTCCCTGGGCAAACGCAGTAAGGCCAAATCATAGCTTGGAAGAGCAATGTTTCGTCACCTTCCAGGAAGCGGCTGAATTTGCACCTTATTGAAAAAACAGTTTGTCTTCTCCTTGCCTTTGCATGAAAAGTTAGTTATTTATTTCGTAAGAACTAAGGTAATTACCGACAAGTAGTTGTCAACCTGAAAAGAAAGTCCTCGGAAAAATCTCTCGGAATATTGCGAACTTCCTATAGTGGAATTGTACAGGTGATAGCTCAAACCTTCAACCGGTAAAATCACCATAAAGGTTTGGGCATTTCACCAACCACTCATTATGGCGAGCACGTCTTTAAATGGTTAACCAGTTGTTATTAGTAGTTAATTCAAATACATGCTGTTCTGGCATATATATTGATATGATTCTTGTCTGTACAAAATAGGCCCTTCACTCGTTGCCGAACGGATCCGAATCCTGTTTCGAATTTCATATCAATATGGATTAATAGAACGTCAGATGGGGGAGTTGCAGTGCGATTTTACGGGTTAATGATAGTCAAATCTTGTATGCTCGCAGCGATTCTCGTGATGCTGCATACCGGGGTTACCTATGCACAAGGGGATGTACTTCCCGACACGGAAAATTGCTTATTGTGCCATAGATATCCCAACATGGGTCGCTATGACAAGGCCGGCAACAAAAAGATTTACTACGTAAATGAGAAAATGTTCGCCAAATCGGTTCACGGTAAATTGAGGTGTAAGAGCTGTCATGCTGGCCTCGATGAGATTCCCCATACCAATGTGAAAAAAGTTGATTGTTCGTCCAAGTGCCACATCAAAGAACCATCCACCGGGAAAGAATTCTCACACGAAAATATGGTCAAGAAATACCAAAGAAGTGTTCACGGAGCCGACTCAGCAACAAATCCAAAAAAACACCCCGAAGATCTGCCAACCTGTAAGTACTGTCACGATAATCCCATGTATCGTCCCCCGCGGGATATTTGGGGCAAGAGCGAGGCCTTATCCAATGAGACCCTGGCGAGATGCATGGGTTGCCACACTGCATCCCAGTGGGCGGAAAGGTTCTATGCGCATTTCACCCACCGTATGAGGAAGAGAAGAAGTCAGACAGAGGTGGTACGGTTGTGTACGAGCTGCCATGAAGATCAAGAAAAAATGGCACGTCATGGTCTGGAAAGTATCGAGACCTACAAAGATACGTATCATTGGATTCAAGTAGAATATGGGGTTGAAAATGCCCCTGACTGCTTCAGTTGCCACGTGCCATTGGGATATTCGGCCCACGACATCCGGCCGAGAACCGACCGTATCTCACCGATTAACATGACCAACAGAGTAAAAACATGCAGCAATCTAGGAGGCATGCAGTCGTGTCATCCTGGGGCCACCAAGGAATTTGCCACCGGCAGGGTACACGCCTACGGCATGAAGGCACAACTTATGGCTGCCAAGAACAATAAGAATTTCAGGGAAGAGCAGGATGTCACCCTGGTCGTAGAAAGGGCCGAGAAGGATTTCTCGCCAGAAGAGGTATTTCATTACAAGATACTGAAATTGCTGAGGCTGTTTTATAAATTATTAATAGCCTCAATCATTAGTTTCATGCTCGTACATCAAGTTCTGGACTATATGGCAAGCAGAAGACATCACAAGTCTCATTAGTCTCGTCCACCAATCTGTAAGGATTCAGCCATGACAGAAGAAAGAGTAATTTCAGCAAACAAACCCAATGAAAAGTCAGATCATAAGAAAAGAAATTTCATCCGGTTGAATTTTAATGAAAGAGTTCAGCACATGATTTTTTTGATCTGCTTCATTATTTTGGCTCTAACCGGATTTATGATCAAGCTTCCCGAAGATATAGTAAGCAAGTTTGGTGAGGCAAAGACTGTAGTATTTTACTATCGAGGTATATTACATCGTATTGCCGGCGTTACCATGATTTTGGTGAGCTTGTATCATGTTTTCTACCTTCTCTTTAAACCCGCGGGACGCCGCTGGCTTGTTGATATGTTGCCTAAACTCAAGGATCTGCACGACATGCTAGGCACCATGCTCTATTATGTGCGCCTCAGAGAAAAACCACCTGAATACGACAGATTTTACTACAAGCAGAAAATGGAGTACGGCGCCTTAATTGCCGGCGCCACCCTGATGTCCGTAACCGGCCTGCTTCTCTGGACAGAGCAAATGTGGCCGAAATTTATTCTGGATATTGCTATCATTGTCCACGGCATGGAAGCGATTCTGGCCTGCCTGGCGATTATGGTATGGCACATGTATGAGGTTCATCTCAAACCCCGAAAATTTCCCATCGATAACCTGTGGATAACCGGTGTTATAGATGAAGAAGAGATGATGGAAGAGTTTCCTTTGCATTATAAAAAGATCATGGCTGATCCTGACCTCCAGAAAATTTTCGTTCAACAGGAGAAGGAAGAAGTGAGGAGACCGCGAAGGATCTTTGCCCGTGGCTCACAGTGAAGTTAATGCACAAAACTTATTGAGCAAGAAGGTTTCATTACCATGGCTAAATTTGTTAACGGTGTAAAGAAGGTTCCGACTCTTTTCTTGAAAAGGCTTCCCATCTTTCTCTTGAAAGTTCTCTATATCCTGCCGTTTCTCCTATTTGGTATCTGGCTGCTCAAGCTGGTCTATTTTCCCCACGAGGTCCCCCAGGTTGAGGCCAAAAAGGCTGGCGAGACCTCCCAGGTTGCAGGTGAAGATGGTATTTTTAAGAAAATTCTGCTACAGAAAGATGTTGTGCCCCGCGAGCACTTTCACATGGTTGACGAGTTTGTTTCGCGGCCGGAGACAGTACATCCAACTTGTCTGACGTGCCATGGCACCTATCCGCACAGCAAAGAGAAAAAAGTCCGGTCTATTCTCAATTTTCACGCTGGCTTTATTGCCTGTTCGGTTTGTCATGCCCGCGAGAAGCACGATGAACACCTGGTCTATTTTGCTTGGGTTGATCGGGAGACCGGGGCGATATCAAAGCAGAGAAAAGGAGAGTACGGTAAGTACCCGGCAAACATCTTTCCCATTCAAATTGCCAAGGGAGTCAGGACGCGCATTTTCAGGCCGGTGAGCGAGGAGGCTGCACAACAGTTCCTACTCTATAAAGACAAATACACCCCTGATCAAGTGGCTCAGGCAAAAGCAAAGCTTCACCAACACATATCATCGAAACCGGTGTTTTGCTCTGATTGCCACAAGAAAGATGGGTATCTTGACTTCAAAGAACTTGGGTTTCCAAAACAGAGGATAGATTATCTCAATTCCACTGAAATCGTTGGCATGATCGAAAAATATAAGAAATTTTACCTCCCTTCCAAAATTGATTTTGGTGCTGAGGAAGCCGTCGAGTAGATATTTGTGCCGATCGGAGGTTCTGCTCCATACTTGTAAGCTGAAGAGGCTTGAATTTAGATAGCTTAACGGCCAAATGAAAAGACTCGTCCTTTCCATCTTATTGATCCTTTCGGGATACTTCTTGTCTTTGGGGACAGCTCGTTGCTTCGGCCTTGATGAGGGCGGCTGTCTTACCTGCCATCAGTATCCCGGACTTGTCAGCCTCGAAAAGAATAACGAGTTCAAGCCGGTCCACATCGACGAAAACAAATTTTTCAGTTCCCCCCACGGCAAGATTCGTTGTGAAAAATGCCATACTGCCGTGGTCAAGGTTCCCCACACCGGCGAAACCGCCACCGACTGCACCACTGAATGTCATCAAAAAGATGCCAAAAAGATTGCAACATACCCCCTGAAGACTCTACACCAGGGTGAACACTCCTACATTGTCCGTCTAGAGGACGAATCATCGTGCAGGGTGTGCCATCCTATCTATCCGCACAGCAAGAACAAGCTGGTAAGAGCTTTTCTCAACATGCACACGGGCTTTATGTTTTGCGAGGTGTGTCACATCAACAGAGCAAAGGTGGATCATTTGGTTTACGACTGGGAAGACAGTGAAAACGCTGACTTTCGCGGTAAGCCGTTCGGCACCTACTTCAATCCTCACACCAACAAGGCCCATAAGGCTGATGAGCACTTTATTTCCAGAATAGCTGTGTTCTCATTAGAGGGGGGCACAAAACAAAGGCTTGTGAACACACAGGATACCTCGGCGGCAAAAGAGTTCATGCTTGCAAGCAATAGCCTCAGTGCAAAAGTCAAGAAGCAAAAACTGTCCCACTTTCACAGAAATGTTGAAAGAAAAGAGATATCAGTAGCCTGTAACGAATGCCATTCCACTGAAAGTATTTTGGATTTCAAAAAACTTGGATTTGATGAGTTTAAAACGAAACATCTCATTTATATCAATATAAAGGGATTGGTTACCAAATATAAGGTCTTTTACTTTCCGAAATTATTTGATAACTAGTTGATCATGAACTCTCGCTATGATTACAGAAGAACTGCCGCGCCCCACAAAGAAGTCCGCTAAGATCAACTTTATTCGAGATAGCAACCCTGGTCCTTGGGGCCAGGTCGGAGTTCAATGGCTTTGCCGGTACAGATGCGAGCCATTTTGGAGTACTGGAGTATTGGAACATTGGAGTGTTGGCAAAAATGAAAGCCTAAAATTAACTTGAATTGATCCTTTCATTACTCCACTACTCCATCACTCCAGCAGACCGCCGCGAGGGGGAAAGAGCGTGGAAACCCCCTCAGGGGCAGTAGAAAGCCGGGTCCTTTGGATCCGGATTCTTTATGTTAATGAGATGTTTCTCCAGACCATATTCCTTCATTCTTATTCTGCTCCTCAGTAGCTTTGTCACTCTTTTAACAACCCCTGCCTCTGCTATCAGGCTCATACCTGCCAGGATAATTCTCAACATCAGCGGTCAATTCAACAAACCAACTGATGTGGCGGTTTCCAAAGAGGGACTGATCTACGTTGTCGACGGGGTAAATCATAAGATCAAAATTTTCAATCCAAAAGGCGCGTATGTCTCATCTATTGGAAGAGAGGGCTCTGGTAGCGGCGAATTTAGGTCTCCATTGGGAATCGACATTGACGACTCCGGCAAGATTTATATTGCGGACTCGGGAAACCAGAGGGTGCAGATTCTTGATGCCGGAGGCAGCTTTATCGCCGAGATAAAACTGCCGGCTCACAATGGCCATGGAGCTGACCCCACCGACGTGGCGGTGGATACTACCAACAAGAAATGTTACATCTCTGATAATGACAATCACCGCGTTCTGGCGTACGATTTGTCAACGCTCACCTTGATAGATACTTACGGCAGGCCCGGCGCAGGCAGAGACCGATTCAGGTATCCTTTCCTCATGGCTCTTGGCCAAGGGCAGAAGCTCTACGTGGTGGACGTCATCAACACCAGAGTGCAGGTGTTGAACTCCCAGGGGTCGTTTGTAGCAGAGATCGGCGGGTGGGGGGTAGAGAAGGGAGAGTTCTTTCGACCGAAAGGGGTAGCTGTCGATAAGAACAACAGGGTGTATGTAAGTGACAGTTATACGGGGGTGATCCAGGTCTTCGAGCCAAACGGTGAGTTTTACGGTGCACTGAGCGACCCTGAGAGCGGCACGGTCAAAAAGTTCAGGACGCCGATGGGGCTATTCATAGACCACCAAAACAGA
>JAJDNL010000002.1 GCA_022340745.1 Deltaproteobacteria bacterium | reverse complement strand
TTTTCCCAGCACCATTGGCGCCGATAATACATACTATCTCGCCCTCATCAATTCTGAAGTTTATGCCGTGGAGGGCCCGAATCTTACCATATGAGACCCTCAGGTTTTCCACCACCAACATTAGTGAATCGTCTCCTTGCCCAAATAGGCCTCTATCACCTTGGGATCGTTTTGAATCTCCTCAGCAGAACCCTCGGCTATGACCTCGCCGAAAACCAGAGTCTGAATAATCTCGCATAGTTCCATGACCACTTTTAGCCGGTGTTCGATGAGAAAGATCGCCAGGCCAAATTCGCTGTGGACTCGTCGGATAATCTCCATCATCTTGATGAGTTCTTCGGGATTCATTCCCGCGGTGGGCTCATCCAAAAACAATATCCGGGGCTCTGTGGCGAGAGCTCTGGCCATCTCCACCCGTCGCTGATCCCCGTAGGGAAGATTGACGATCAGCTGATCCGCCAGGTTAGCCATACCCACCAGTTCTAAAAGAGTGTAGGCTTTCTCTTCAATTTCTGCTTCTTCTTTGCGGCGTTTCGGTGTGCCGAAGAAGGCTCCAATCAACCCGTAGCTAATCTTTGAGTACTGGGCCATTTTTACATGATCAAGGACGGTCATGTGTCGCCACAAACGGAGGTTCTGAAAAGTTCTGCCGAGGCCCCCGGCGGCTATTTGGTAAGGTTTGAGGCCGACGATGGACTGGCCGTTCAGCAGGATATCACCCTCGGTGGGCTGGTAAATACCCGTGATAAGGTTAAAGATGGTGGTCTTGCCTGCTCCATTGGGCCCGATCAGCCCTCTGACCTGGCCGGGTTCGATCTCAAGGTTGTAGTTGTTGACCGCCCGTAGCCCGCCGAAATCATGGCTCATATTATTAATTTGAAGCAGTGGCATGTTCTATCCAGTCTGTTAGCTACCTCTGTGTAAGTCCCTATTTCATTGCAGATTTAAGATTGTAGATTTGTGATTTTTACTCATCGCCATCTTCCTCAAATCTGCAATCTCAAATCTTAAATCTGCAATCTCCTAAGTCTTCTCCTTCGGTCTAATCAGATTCATCACATTGAATTCTTTGAAAGCGATCAACCCAGTGGGCCGATAAATCATCACCAGGATAAGGAGGAGAGGGATGATTATCCATTTGAATATTTCCAATGGTCGCAAGGCCTCACCGAGAAGACTCAAGCTTACAGCGCCGACAATGGAACCGTAAACGGAGTTCAGGCCGCCAAAATAGACCATGGCCAGAACCTCAGCGAGTTTCTGGATACCAAAAGTACTCGGGTTAACATACCGCAACACGTGAGCAAACAGCCCGCCGGCAACACCGGCCCAAAAGGCCGCGAACAGGAAGGCCACTATTTTGGTGCGTCTGGTGTCGACGGTCATGGCATCCGCTGCCATTTCGTCGTCACGCACCGCATTGAGGGCTTTCCCTGTGGTGGAGCGAACAAAATTGTTGATAATCCATACTGCGGCTACAGTCCAAATGAACACCGTAGGCAGATCGACATAATTAGGCTGGCTGCTCAAGCCTCGGGGCCCGCGGACAAATTCCAGATTCTCGATTATACTCTTGATGATAAACATAAAGGCCAGGGAGATGATTGCCAGATAGTCACCTCTAGTTCTGAAGGAAGGAACTGCGATAGCAATGGCACCGATGGCAGCGACGAGTCCGCCCAAAATTAGGGCGACAGGGAACAGAAACGGCCCCAGGAATTTAGGAAGGAGAGCAGATCCGAACACCTTGTCGTCAACAAAGAATAGGAGGGTGAAGATCGAGGCAGTGTAAGCACCCAGGGCCAGAAAGCCGGGATGAGAACAGGAGAACTCTCCCATGTAGCCATTGATGACATTGAGGCTCAAGGTGACGATAACAGCAATGAGAGTGAGCTTGAGGGTGAGGAGGCGGTAACCGCTAATGTCAGCCCATAAATGCAAAATACCGTATAACAGGCCGAGGTGGATAGCCACAGATACAGCAGGGGATACATTGAAAAGCCAGCCCGCTAGTCTATTCAATACTGGAGCACACAGCCGAGGGACAATGATGATTGGCAAAATATATATCACCAACAAGAATGCCAAGGTGCCGGGGATAAGGAGAGGTTTCTTGAGAACAGTCACGGCGCCAAAAAGTGCCGGAATTTTGGGCAACCCCAAGAGTTCCGTGAGTGGATCGCCCACAAAACGTTCGAGCAGGACCGCCACCAGAAAGCCACAGAACCAGGCCAGCAGAGGAACCTGAGAAAAGGAATCCCGGATGCGTTTTGAGAGTGTCTTCTTTTCGGCTAAATTGCCGCTATTTATTGCCACCACCAGTTCCTCGTTGTTCCGGGGTCACATTCGCAGCTCGCATGCGACTTGAAGCTCACTCATTTTATAATCGAAGCCGCGCACTGTAAGGCTCTCCGAAAAAGCCGTGGGGTCTGAAGGTCAAAATCAGCAAAATGATTGAGTAGGCGATGAAATCTCGTAAGGTTGACGGGAAGATCATCGCTACAAAGATCTCAATGAATCCGAGGAGAAAGCCAGCCAAGCAAGCCCCGAGAATGGAGCCCCTTCCTCCCAAAATGGCAGCCACAAAGGCCTTCCAGCCGAATATAATTCCCATGTAAGGGTCCAGGACAGGGTAGGCCACCCCGAAGAGTATCCCTGCCACGGCTGCCAGAGCCGAACCGATGGCAAAAGTCATGCGGGCAATATTGTTGATGGGTACTCCCAGAAGGGGAACAACCACGTAGTCAAAGGCCATGGCTCGCATCGCCATTCCCCAACGGGTCTTGCGCACGAACAAGTGAAGAGCATACATGAGGGCAATAGAGACAACAACGATCATGATCTTTTTATTGGTGACGAACACACCTCCCAGGTCGTAAGTGGTCGACTGGATCAAGGCAGGAAAACTTACCCGTCTGGCCCCAAGAATGGCCAGGTTTCCGGTCTCCAAGATGATGCCGATCATCAGACCGGTGATTGCAGCTGAAGCTCTCGGTGCTTCTCTCAGAGGCCTATAGCCCACCCGCTCCACAATCATGCCCACGAAGGAGGTCAAAAACATGGAAATGAGGATGGTCAATACCAGAATCAACCAGTTGGGTAGTGCAAGGGCTCCCATGGAAGCTAGGGACACCAGCCCAGTGGCAACCCCGAAGCCAATGTAAGCTCCGACCATAAAAATGTCGCCATGAGCAAAATTGAAGAGCATCAGGACGCCATACACCATGGAGTAACCCAGGGCGATCAAGGCATAGAAGCTACCCCACTGCAGGGCGTTAATCAGGTTCTGGAAGAAATATGTCACCGCATGCGCTCCTTGTTCGCAACAACTCAGATCCCCCGCAGGTTTGACTGTTCGGCTCAGCCTTTTATCGGTGAGACCTTTCGACGAGACTTGTCGACGAGCTCAAGTCGTGTCGCTCAGGTCGGGTTGCTCATGGCCGCAACCCTCTTCCCTCAGCATACCGGGGTCCACGTAGCTGTTGTAACTCCCTGTCTGCGGCGTGGGGGAAAAGGGCCTGCCCTGTCAAGTGTTCTCTCTCATGCAACAAGGAAAAGGCGAGGAGGGAGTGAAATGTTCCCTTGATCTTTAAAGAAAACGAGGCCAGGGCTCTCGGCCCTGGCCCGCTTTCTGCAAACTACTTGTATTCACTGGAGTTACGATTCTTTTCCAGCAAGCTTTCGCTCGCGACTCCAGTCTACGGGCAGACAGATTTGAAAAACTCAAACTCTCCTTTGTCGCTAATCTTAACAATGACGGCGCACTTCAGGGGGTCGCCCTCTTCAGTGAAGGTCATCTTACCTGTGATGCCGTCAAATGCTTTGATCTTGGCCAGAGCGTCACGAACACACTGGCGGTCTTTCTCAATCTTGCCGGTAATCTCGCCACAATTCTCGATGGCCTGCTGAACAAGGCGCAGTGAGTCCCAGGTCAGGGCGCCCACATCGTCGGGCACGTAGCCGTAGGTCTTATTGTAACGATCAATAAAAGCCTTGGTGGCGCCCGTAGCACCGGCAGCAGCATAATGGGTGCTGAAGAAGAGGCCGTAACAGTCTTTGCCGCAAAGTTTCACGGTCTCGGCCGAACCCCAACTATCACTGCCGACGATGGGTTTGTTCCAGCCCAATTCATGGGCCTGCTGCACGATCAGAGCCACCTCATTGTAGTACTGTGGGGTGAACAGTACTTCGGCACCTGAGCGAATAATCTTGGTCAGCTGGGAACTGAAGTCAGTGTCTTTAGTGGTGAAACTTTCATAGGCCACCACAGAACCCTGGCCATGCAAGTTTTCCCACGCTTCCTTGAAAAATTCAGCGAGTCCCTTGGGATAGTCACTTGCCACGTCATACAAAACCGCGGCTTTGGTAAAATGGAACTCCTGGGTGATGAAATTGGCCAAAACCGGCCCCTGAAAGGGATCGAGGAAGCAGCCACGGAAAACAAAAGGACGATCTTTGGTAGTATCGGGATTTGTGGACCAGGGGCTAATCATGGGTGTTTTGTAGGCGTTGGCCACAGAGCCTGCAGGTACCGCCTGTTTGGAGGACTGGGGTCCGACAATAGCCAGAACTTCGTCCTCGACAATCAGCTTGGTAGCGGCCTTGACGGCCGACTCAGCCTTGGACTCGTTGTCTTCAATGATCAGTTCCACCTTGTACTTCTTGTTTCCAACCGTGAGACCACCGGCTTTGTTGATGTCCTCCAGCCACATCTGGCCTGCGAACTTTGAGCCCTCTCCCACTTTGGGAATATCCCCTGTCATCGGGGCGTTGAGTCCAATCTTGATGGTTTTTGACCTACTCCAGACCGAAGGCGCAAAAACAAGACAGATCACCAGACACGCAACCAGAAAAACGAGTCTCTTCTTCATCGCCATCCTCCCCTTTTCCATTTAATGTGTTGATTTACTAGCGAAAGTACAGCTCAACTGAAAAGCCAAATGTGGGACTTCCAGATCAGAACATGTGCTTTCAAAATAATAGGGATGCGAAGTATCAAAACAAATGTGAGATTTTTAGCATAGAGCCAGTGGTTTTTCAACGATTATTTGAGAGAGGACGTTTGACAGCAAGCAGAATGCAGCAGGCAGCATGCGGAAATGCGACTAGACACTAGGCAGTAAGCACTAGGCACCAAAAGCAAGAAAGCGGAACATGCAGAAAATTTTGTGACAACCTCAAGATGGATGTGAGATGTGGGATACGAAATCCCGAGTGAAATGTTGATTCTCACATCACATATCGCAAATCCCACATCTGTTGTTCAGGGTCTGTTTAGTCCTTGGAAGTTCTCATTTAATATTGATAAGTGTCAATTCCCCGTTCCGAGTTGCAGTACTTAGTGCATAGTTCCTAGTGCCTAGTGGGTGGATCCAGCGTTTGTGAACGAGGCAGTGGCTCTAGAAAGTGAAGAACACCTTTTGTAAGACTTTCGGCGTATACCCTGCCATATCCAGATACATGGTCACCCCGCCCATGAAGAAAGGCCAACCAGCGCCCATAATCATGGCCAGGTCCACGTCCCTGGTATCGGCCACTACACCCTCCTGCATAATAAGATCAATTTCGCGGGTTAGATCGGTAAGCACGCGCTCAATGATCTCTTCTTTCCGAAACTCTTTGTCACCTGTTTTCTGCCAGAGATCTTTGAGCGCCGGATTTACTTTTCGGTTGGGCGGTTCACCAACGTAGATCCCGGGGATGTTGGCCTCCACCATCTTTTTCAGATTGTCATTGATGGGAAAACTCTGAGGCCCAAAAGCGCGGTTCAAGGTCTCCTGCACATGGGCTGCTACGGCCGGACCCACAAATCCCAGGAGTTCGAAAGGTGCCATGGGTAGGCCCAGGCTGAGCAAAGCCTCATCCACAGTTTGGAAATCAGCACCCTCGTCCACCATATCCAGGCAGTCCGCCAGCATTTTGGTTAGGATACGGTTGACCAGAAATCCAGCAGAGTCCTTGACGAGGATACCTGTTTTCCTCAATTGTTTGGCGGCGACAAAAGTGGTGGCCAGGGTAACGTCGTTGGTCTGTTGGCCGCGGATGATTTCCACCAGTGGCAGCACTGCTACCGGGTTGAAGAAGTGAAAGCCCACTACACGTTCTGGATGTCTGAGATTTGAAGCCATCTCTGAAACCGATAGACTGGAGGTGTTGGTGGCAAAGATGCAGGTTTCGGAGACTACTTGCTCGGCCTCGGCGAAGACTTGCTGTTTGATCTCCATTTGCTCGAATACTGCCTCAATGATGAAGTCACAGTCGGAAAAATCGGTCCAGTCCAGAGTGCCATTTACCAGGGTGTAAAGGTAGCGAGCCTTTGCTTCAGTGAGTCTTCCTTTTTCCACCAGCTTGCCAAGTTCAGCTTGTATATAGTCCAGACCCTTGTCCAGAAACTCCTGTTTGATATCCTTCATGACCACCGGCACCTCATAGCGGCGAAGGAAAAGAAGTGCCAGCTGGGAGGCCATGAGGCCCGCTCCGATGAAGCCCACTTTGGTCACTTTCTGAGGTTTGACCTCAGGAACGCCGGCAGGGCGTTTGGCCCGCCGTTGGACCAGATCGAAGGAGTATATGCTTGCCTTACACTGGCGGCTCTTGATGAGGTCCCCCAGGGCCTTGTCCTCTTCCGCGAATCCTTGCTCCACATCCCAGCTAAAAGCGCCTTCGATTAATTCCAAGGCGCGGTAGGGGGCAAGGGCAGCCCCATGAACTTTGTTGTCCACGAAGGCGCGGGCTTTCTCTAGCAGTTGCTTAAGGTTGCTAGAATCCACCTCCGCACGTTCCACCTCTTCGCCGTCATCTATGATGCCTTCCAAGAATCGGATGGAATCATCCAAAAACTCAGTAGAGTCGAATAAGCGATCGGCCAGCCCCATCTCGAACGCCTGGAAACCCTTGATCATGCGATTTTGGTTCAAAGGGTTGAAAACGATGAGCTCCAATGCCTTCTCCGGGCCAAGTAAAAGGGGTGCCAAAGTAGAGCCTCCCCAACCTGGGACGATACCCAGAAAGCATTCCGGGAAAGCGATGGCGGTTACACTTTTAGAGACAGTACGGTAATCGCAATACAAGGCTATCTCCAGGCCGCCTCCGAGGGCTGCGCCGTTTACAGCCGCCACCGTGGGGTAGGGCAGCTCCATTATGCGCTTGAAGGTTGCATGGCCAAATTGACCGATGGCTTTTCCCTGCTCAAAGGTGTTGATAAATGGAACCTGGGTAAGATCGGCACCCGCAGCAAAGATGTAGTGTTTT
Source organism: Deltaproteobacteria bacterium (assembly GCA_022340745.1). Classification (GTDB taxonomy): domain Bacteria; phylum Desulfobacterota; class Syntrophobacteria; order BM002; family BM002; genus BM002. The sequence continues at coordinate 103 of JAJDNL010000002.1, read as the reverse complement.
CCGGTAAGCAAAAAACCCTTGACGTCCGGCTCCTTTTGAATCGTGTCCAGGGCTCGGTTCAAAAAAGTGAGCCCCTCTTCGTCAAAGGTGGTGGGTTTTTTGT
>JAJDNL010000297.1 GCA_022340745.1 Deltaproteobacteria bacterium | reverse complement strand
GATCCCCACAGTTTGCTCACCTTCGCCAAGATATGGGAGGACCATCTCTGCACATACTTCCTCGAAGTGTCCCACCATGGCCCGGGTGGCATAGACATTGGGCACATGGGGAAAAACTTTTTGCGCCGACAGATCCTCTGTGACGTGCCGTTCCATTTCGTGAGTTATGCCTGATTTCAGCTCTGCACTCATGGTTCATCCCTCCATCGCTAAGTATTCAACAGAATAGATAAAATGTTGTAGTTGAGGTTTCTTATTTTATTCAACAGTGAAAACCTGGTCCTTAGGGCCAGGTCAGATCGCATAGAGCATAGCGCATGGCGCATAGCGAAAAAAGAGTGAACGGTAAATTGTAAACGGTGAACAGTAGCGAAGCCAGCGTATTATCGGTTTACCGTTTACAATTTACAATTTACTTTACGCTTTGCGCTTTGCGCTTTGCGCTTAGCGCTTTGCGTCAAGGGGACAGTGCAAAGCCGGGTTCTTTGAGTCCGGATTCTTTACTTGAAGTCAAGTCTGCCACACACGAATGGGGAGTGGGGTATTGGTCAGCAGATAGACTAAATTAACAGGAAATATTCGTGAAAGGCAAGTACTATGCGTTTGAACGAGAATCGAGACCATAGAATCTACGGGCATTGGCTGATGTTATCTTCGCTATTTTTTCCTGAGGATGCTCTCGTAACGCTGCCAGACGGGAAACAATGGGTTCGAGGAAGGCGGGCTCGTTTCTGCGGCGGTCGCGCCGGGGAGACAAGGCGGGACTGTCGGTTTCGGTTAGGATTCGTTCTAACGGGACTTCGGTGGCGACCTTTTGAAGTTCAGAGCTAAAAAGAAGAATGGCTGAAAATGACAGGTAGAAACCATTCCTGGTGATTTGTCTCGCCACCTGCCGAGGTCCGGCAAAACAGTGAAAAAGCACCGGTGTTTTGCAGCCTGAGACTACTTCCAGGGCAGCCGCTTCTGCCTGTCGGGCATGGATGACCAAAGGCAGATGAAAGTTATCGGCCTGCCTCATGGCTTCCTCCAGCACCTCGAGCTGCCGTTGCCGCAAGTGGGGATCCCTGGTGTGATGGAAATCAGGACCCACCTCACCAACTGCGACAAGTTCCTTTTTGACCATCTTGATCGCTTGCCACAACTGGGATAATTCTTCTTTATTGAGTTTCGCTGCAGTTCTGGGGTGGACTCCGGCAGTCACATGGATGAAATCAGAATGTTGTCTCCGAATGGTCAAACTCTTCTGGAGGCTTGGTGAATCAACAGCAGATACTACCACTCCCTCCAGGTGTTGCCTGGCGCGCTGGATCACCTTATCCAGGTCATGATCGTATTTATCTGAGTAGAGATGACAATGGGCGTCGATCATTCGAGCACCGATTTTCTTGGTGTAGAGTAAATTCTGAATCAGATGTCGTAATTCTAAAACAACTGATCGGGGATGTGGGATCTGGGATGTGAGATGAACAACTGGTCTCTACCAAGATCTCACATCTCACATCTCATATCTCACATCTTTCTCTATCCTGCCTCCGCCACGATGCCGAAGAGACTCTCTTGCAGGTGGGGGTGATCGCGGAGTTGTTCTCCCGATCCAGACAGAGTGATTCTGCCTTCCTCAATGAGGTAGGCTCGAGTGGCCACACTCAGAATTCTGCGAACATGCTGGCCAGCAAGAAACAGGGTATATCCGTGGCGGCGGATTTGCCGCAGGGTATTACACAGTCGATTTATGTCTTTGGGGGCAAGACCCAAAAAAGGATCATCCAGCATGAGCAGCCGGGCACCACTCATTATACCTCGAGCGAGAATCAACATGCGCTTCTGTCCACCACTAAGGTTCTTGGCGAGCTGCAGCCGTTTGTCAGCCAGAACAGGAAAGAGGTTAAACACAAAATCAAGTCTTCCTTCTTTTTGCTGCCGCGAGATGTAGGCTCCCACCTCGAGGTTTTCCATGACACTCATCAGGGGAAAGGTCTTCATGCCCTCCGGCACATATACCAAACCGCGGCGTACAACTTTGTGAACCGGGAGATCTTGAAGGCGCTCGCCCTGGTAACGTATTTCTCCCACGATGGGGCGCAGGAGGCCGGCCACTGCTTTCATAAGGGTGGTCTTGCCCGAGCCATTGGGCCCGACGACGGAAACGATCTGCCCCTCACACACAGTCAGGTTCACTTGAAACAGTATCTGGATATCCCCGTAGAAGTAACTCAAATTGCGTATGGCCAATAGGGGCTTTTCCATATTCATAACAAATAATATCTCCAATAGTGCTTGTAGTCATTAGCCTGCGGCGTCATTAGGGCTTACAGCCCGTCATTGAGTCATGAGGTTGTTCAAATAAAAGATCACCACTGAATGAGAAGCTGTAAACGGGTGATCCAGTTTCAAGATGACCTGATGACCTAGTGACTTAATGACTACTAATGACAGCGTAGCGTAATGACGGCCACCTTTGGTGGCTAGATGACCATGAATGACCACAAGCGCTCTACGCTTGGCGCTATGCGCTCTGCGACTCATCTTCATGCCGCGTACCTAAATAGGCCCGGACTACCTCGCGGTTTCTCATGACCTCTTGGGGCCTACCCTCTGCAACCTTTTCTCCATGGTCGAGGGCCAATAATCTGTCGGATACTCTGAGACTCAGGCTGAGGAAATGATCAATGATAAAGAGAGTCACCCCACGCTGCCGCACCCGACGAACTAAGTCCACCGCCTGCTTCACTGCCACAGGACTAAAACCAGCCACCACTTCGTCGAGGAGCAAGAGGCGGGGCTGAGTGGCTAAAGCTCGGGCCAGGTCCAGCCTTCGTTGCTCGCTAAGAGTGAGATCTCCAGCTGGTGTCTGTTCTTTGTGAGCAAGGCCCACCAGCTCGAGGAGCTGCCTGGCTGAGTCAATATCCGTGGATTGAGCAAAAAGGTGAAATTCGCCACCAAAAACACGGGCCACCATCACATTATCCAAGGTCCTCATCTTTGCAAATGGCCGTGAGGACTGAAAGGTCCTGCTGATACCCAGTTTCTGGATCTCGTGAGGTTTGTAGGAAGTCGTTTCTTTATTGGCAAAAAAAACTCTCCCGCTCGTTGCTCTGTGGCGGCAGGTGATCAGATTGAACAGGGTCGTCTTCCCCGCCCCATTGGGGCCAACGAGACCGACGATTTCACCTTCGTCGATGCTGAAGTCGATCTCCTTCAGGGCCCAATGATCCCCGAATTTCTTACTCAACGCTTCCAGTCTTAATAGAGACAAAATGTGCCTTTCGCACCTGCCCCCAGACCCCGGAAGGCATGAAGAGGATTGCTAAAATGATAACAGCACCGTAGAGAAATTCATGACCTGCCGGGAGTAAGGGGTGGAAGATGAACTGATCCACGGGATAAAGAACTAAGGCTGCCAGCGCCGGACCGAGAATGGTGAAACGGCCTCCACAGATGGCGAAAATCATGGGTATGGCTGAGAAATGGAGCCCGTAGACCAATCCGGGCTCAAGGTAGCGTATGAGGTGGCCGTAGCAAGCACCGGTGATTCCACTGAAAAAAGCACTGAGTAGAAGCGACAGCAACCTATACCTCTGCACTTGAATTCCTACAGCCTCAGCGGCAACCTCTTCCTCCCTGATTGCCTGGAGAGCCAGCCCCAGATTGGAGCGAAACACAAAGGTTACGAGCCCTAGCAATACCAGACCATAGGCGAGAACAAAATAGTACGAACCTACGAGACTGGCACTTAGATCAAAATGATACGAGCCCAGCTGTAAGGAAGGAAGCCCTGGCAGCCCCACCAGTCCCAATGAGCCCCGAGTAAGTCCGTCCCAATTGTCAGTGATCACTTTGGGGATTTCCACAAAGGCGAGGGTCGCCAAAGCGAAGTAAGCTCCCCGGAGTCGCAGGCAAAACAACCCCATGATCGCAGCAATGCCTGCGGCCAAGACACCACCTAGGGGAATAGTGGCCCAGGGAGAGATACCGAGGTCGAGACTCAAAAGGGCCGAAGTGTAAGCGCCTGCTCCGAAGAAGGCGGCATGACCCAGAGAAATAGAACCGCTCACACCAAGGATATTCCAAGCCAAGGCCAGAGTTGCCAGAAGCAAGGCATGGGTGAATACTTGCAGAACATAATCGTTATATCGAGCGAACGCGGGAAGCAAGAGTAGTAAAACCAATCCCAGAGTCGGCGCAGCCCAAGCGATCTGCTGCTGTATTGCCTGCTGGCGTGTAGTCCCTTTTGTTTGCATTACTTCTCTCTTTCGAGAATGCCTTGGGGTCTGAGCGCCAGGAGAGTAATAAGCATTACTGCTCCTACTAGTTCCCTCCAACTGGCGCCCAAGAGAACCACTGCGCCTGATTCTGCAAAGCCCAAGATCCAACCACCCAGGATTAAACCACGAATTCGGCCGACACCGGAGAAAATGGTAATGGTAATGGCCAGCAGGGTGGCCTGTAACCCAGCAGCGGGGTAGAGATAGTGGACGGAGCCGTAAAGAGGCCCCGCCAACCCTATTAATATTGCCCCAATGGCAAAGGCGAGAAGCCCCATGCCACTGACATTGATGCCGGCCAAAGCGGCTGCTTCTCTGTCCTGGATAGTGGCTCGCAGGGCTTTGCCCAGGTAGGTGTGACGCATGAGTAAGTAGAGGAGGCCAATCACCACAAGTGAAAGGGCAAGAAGGGTAAGTTGGCCGTAGCTCAGGTAGAGTGTCTTGAAGTGGAGTCCTTGGTTAAAAGTGGGGACTCGAATGAGGCGATAGTCGCCTGAGAAGAAAAAAAGCATCCCATTCTGAAGTAAAATGGCCACTCCGAAGCTCATGACGATGGAATTCAACTCCAGCGGTTCTTTGAGTCTGGAGAATAACCGCTGTAACAGTAAACAAACCGTCAGCGCTACGAGGACTGCGGCGGGAAAAGTAAAAAGAAAGGAGACTCCATAAGTCTTCCAGAGCCAGTAGGCGACATAGCCAGCGAGAACAATCAGTTCACCATGGGCCAGGTTAAAGGTGTGGGTGACCCCAAATATGAGAGCAAAGCCCAGGGCAACCAGGGTGTAGAAAGAGCCCAAGGTGATCCCGGATACAAAAACAGTGGTCCACATGTGCGCTACTTTCGTTGACCCCATCGAGGCATGGGATAGATGGCGGAAGCAGTGCTGCGTTCTGGGGGATAAACAACTTCAAATTTTCCCTTCTGGATTTGAACAACCAAGTGCTGGTAGTGGCGTGGATCCCCGTGCTTATCGAAGGCAACCCGCTCCATGGGCAAATCAAGATCAAGCTCTGCCAGGGACTGGCGGATATTTGGCCCGGTAAGGGGTTTTTCCTGTTGCAAGACATTCTGCATAGCTGCAAGTACAGCCCGGGTTGAGGTGTAGCCATGCATGTTGGTGGTATTGGGTTCCCGGTGGAATATGCTCCGGAACCTTTCCACAAAGTCCTTGGAGGCTGCCTCGGTACCTGGATTGGTAATGCCAGGATTCCAGGCGCAGGTACTGTAGAGATACTCGGCATCGTCGCTCATCTCGCCTATGAAGCTCTGGTAGGCAATGCCAAAAGGGCCGATATAGGCTTTGGGACTTACCCGATTTTCTTTGAGTTGGCGCAGCAGGAGAAGATGATCCGCAAAGAATCCACCAGAGATGATAACCTCTATGTTCATGTTGGCCAGCTTGCCAATAAGAGGGGTGAAATCAGGAGTGCCGGGCCGGAACTTTTCCATCAGCATAACAGGACTATTGCGAGACTGCAGACAACGTTTCAGATCACGGGCGAATTCTGTGGAACCGGGTGTGGCAGCATGGAGAATGGCCAAGCGCTGAGGGTGCACCTGTTCAGCTAGCATTGAGCAAAGGGGTTCCACGAAGCCCTGAAGCGTGGAAACCCTGAAAAAATAAGGGTTGTCACGTTGGGTGAGCTCTTTTTGTAGACTTGCACTGGCAACATAAGGTATCTGATACTTCTTGGCAACTTCGCTGATGGGGCCGACCAGGGAATCGACATAGCCGCCCGTGAGGGCCAGTACCTTTTTCCAGCCACACAGTTCCTCAGCTCTTGAGATGGCAACATCTGGCTGGCTTTGATCATCACGAGATATGATCTCCACCTGCTGGCCGTCAAGACCTCCGGCCTCATTCACTTCAGCCACTGCCACCGCTACCCCTTGATGTATCTCCACCCCCTGTTTGGCGAGCCTGCCGGAGAGGGGATTGATCTCACCGATCTTAATGGTGGCGGCCAATGTGGCAGTATTAGTGCAGCAGAGGATAATGGTCAGTAGGCCGACTATGGTCCAGAGCCTTTTGCAAAGCACCACGCTATCTCCTTTATTCAACATCGAAAACCTGGTCCTTCGGGCCCTGCCAGATCGCATAGAGCATAGCGCATGGCGCATAGCGAAAAAAAGAGTGAACGGTAAATGGTAAACGGTGAACAATAGCGAAACCAGCGCATTATCGGTTTACCGTTCACCGTTTACTGTTTACTCACGCTTCGCGCTCTGCGCTTAGCGCTTTGCGTCAAGGGGCGCTCCAAAGCCGGTTCCTTTGGGTCCGGATTCTTTACTGGCTAAGATGTTCTGCAGCCATCTTACCCAACTTTACAGCTGGATAAAAGAGAAAAAAAGAACAAGAAAATTCAGGAATTCAGGAAACTGGGGCCCTGCCCTAGAAGGGTGGGGACTGAGCGGAGCGGAGCGAGCGCGAAGAATTACGGGATTGAGGGATTGGGGAAACAACGGGCGAGTGTCTCTCCTACACGTGGGATTTAATGCGAGAATCCCTCAATTGCTCAATTCCCCAATTGCTGAGACGAAAAATCCCCTCCCCAGAGAGGGGAGGGGATTGGTGTTTCTAGTCGTCTCAGCTGCCCCTATTTGGGTGGGCGCAGGTGACGCCGCAAGAGTTTACCTGTGGGAGTGCGTGGCAGTGATTCCACAAAGTCTATAGCCCTGGGCAGTTTGTAGATGGCAATGTGCTCCTTCAAGAACTCTTTCAGTTCTTCAAAGAACTCTTCACTACCCTCTTGACCCTCTTTCATCACCACAAAGGCCTTGGTGATCGCGCCCTTGTCTGGATCGGGAATACCGACCACACCCGCTTCAGCCACGGCCGGGTGCTTCTCGATGGCCTCTTCCACCTCAGCAGGACCGATGCGATAGCCGGAACTCTTGATCATATCATCTTCGCGGGATACGAAGCAGATGTTGCCATCTTCCTTGAAAAAGACGGCGTCCCCCATCTGATTCCAGCCATCGACCACGCCCTTCTTTTGCGATTTAAGCAACCGTTCGTCGTCTATATACGGCTTCCAGTAGAGGGTACCCGAGGCGCCCTTGAGAATCATGCTGCCGACCTCGTTGGGCTTGCAATCATTACCCGACTCATCAATGACCCGCACTTGAACGCCGGGCAGAGGTTTGCCGATGGAATCCGGGACGGGCTCCGGATTCATGGTGTTGGAAGTGACGAGATGGAGCATCTCAGTACCGCCGAGTCCTTCCCAGATGGGCTTGCCGGTTAGTTCCTGCCACCCTTTGAGAGTCTCAGCACCGAGGGCATCGCCACCCGAGGTGTAGAGACGTACCGAGCTAGTGTCGTATTTTTTGAAAGCGGGGAACTTCATCAGGGCTCGGTAGCCCGTGGGGAGGCCGGTGAGGATTGTGATCTTGTGCTTCTGGATGAGATCCAGCATGTCAGGCGGGGTGAACTTGGGAATGAGGGAGATGGCGGCCCCGCCTTCGAAGGGAAGCAGGGTGAAGGTGCCGAATCCGGCGGCAAAGGACACCGGGGCGGCTCCACCGAGGACGTCGCCGGGTTGCATCTTGTAAACGTACTTATTTACGATTTTTGATTCAATGATCGCTGATCGGACAAAGTGGACACAGCCCTTAGGCATTCCGGTGGTGCCGGAAGTATAGAGCATGATCCCGATGTCGTCAGCCTTGAGCATGGTGGGCTCGAGCTCAGGAGAACCTGCTTCCAGCATCTCCTCGTAAACCATGTTTCCTGCAGCCTTGACCTCTGCAGGGTCGCCGCCGATGACAATTACCTTGGTGCCGTGCTCGAAGTTGGGCTTTGCCTGCTCAACAGGAGGCATGAGCGGAGCGTTTACTATAAAAAGTTTCATCTCGGCATCGTTGGCGACAAAGGCAACCTCTTCACCGGACCACAGGGGTGAGGTGGGTACCGGGATGGCGCCGATTTTTTCGATGGCAAAGATGGCGACAACGGCTTGGGGGGAGTTGACCAAACGGATGCCAACACGGTCTTGAGGCTCCACGCCGATATCTTTTAATGCATTACCGAACTTGTTCACCTGTTGCTGGAGTTGAGCGTAGGTGATTGTCTTATCCATGAATTTAATGGCGGTATTATCACCCCGGCCTTCTCGAACGTGACGGTCCAGCAAGAACTCGGCGAGATTCCCCTCCGAGGGAGTGTCGGCAAACTCTTCCGGAACAAGATACTCTGGCCACATGTCTCTTGGTGGTAAATAATTTTCTGGTATTTTCCCCATAGTGTAAACCTCCGTTAACGAGTAGTTCTCATTTCGACAACCAGGCTCATACCCCTACAAAAAACCTGGAGGCTATGGCCATTGACGTTGCGTTACTGTCCTATTTTGCCCTTATGCCACCTGTGCGAGTGCTCCAGCAGATGCTTCGGGCGGCACAATGAAGCCTCACCTCCTTTCCAATTGAAAATGCTCCAGTGCTCGCATACCCCGTAGTCCGCCGGAGGCGGACGGGGTGAGCGAGCGAACTACAGTAAAATGGAATCTCTTCCTTACATTTCGAATCCCCCGAAGGCGGACTATTCCGCTTTCGTCCCGCTAAAGCGGGGCAGGGAGCTTCCATTGCTGGGTCAAGTTCGCCTGTGCATCCGTAGCAACAGGGTGGCAGGCGTTGCAAAATACGAGAGGGGTCGCAAACCCATCTGTCCTAAGGACTGAAGGATACGACCTCATGTCCCTGCTCTTCCAGAGCCTGGCGCAGCGGTTCAGTGTCACATTTTTCGATACGAAAAGAGTAAATTCTCTCAGAGGACTCTTGACTCAAGATACCAACACTAATGATTTCACCATCGTGCTCCCGAATGGTTCGAGAGACTTCTTGGAATGCGTCTCGAGAGTCGCCGAGTCGAACATCAAGGCGTGAACTAGATCCTAGGACGCCCATTATGTCTACAAAAGCTTCCAGAATGTCCACAACTGTGATAATGCCTACCAGTTTGCCATCCTCGAGGACCGGCATGCCGCCAATCTTGTGTTTGGTAATGAGAAGTGCTGCCTGTTCAAGAACATCAGTGGAGGAGACGGTAATGGGGTCAGCTATCATGACATCCCCCACGGTTAAGTCTTCGATCATCGAGGCCATAAACACTCCCCGAAGTTCGGTGTCGCTCACCCAACCCACCAAGCGTTCTTCTCCGTTTAGCACCGGGAGGTGGCGGATGGAGTGCTCTTTCATGAGCTCAATGGCCTCTTGAATTGAGGCATCCGGTGAAATAGCGATAGGATTTCTGGACATCCGTCGGGCTACCAACATGAAGAATTTACCTCACCGTTCGGGGTTTTTACCACCGAGGAAGGATGCCAAACCGTTTGTCCCAATGCCCCAAATCAGAGGTCTCGATACCGGGAGACCGGGGCCTAGTGAAATGAAGGTGTGAACCTGGGAATTCGGCAGGAAAGACCAGGGTCGCAACCAGTATTTCACCGTGTCTCGACCCCATTTGTGATTCCTTTAGATTTCCTGTACGAGTTTGAAATTACTATAGGATGACTCAAAACAAATTGCAAGAGAAAAAAGGTGCATGCTCCCATCAGGATGCTATCTACGCTTTCTTGACATTTGACTTTCGCTTGCTATACTGTGCCCGGCTTCTCGGCCCAATTGTGTATTGTTGGCATTCCCCAAAAAGGTAGGAGATGACAGATTGAATAAATGCAAGTTCATCTTTGTCACTGGCGGGGTGCTTTCTTCTCTGGGTAAGGGATTAGCATCTGCCGCGATTGGTGCCCTTCTGGAAAGCCGGGGTTTGCGAGTTACCTTGCAGAAATTGGATCCATACATAAATGTGGATCCGGGCACAATGAACCCCTTCCAACATGGCGAAGTGTATGTTACTGACGATGGGGCTGAGACCGATTTGGATCTTGGGCACTATGAGCGCTACACTTCTGCCAGAATGGGCAGACAGAACAACTTTACCTCAGGCAGTATATATTATTCCGTGATCACCAAAGAGCGGAGGGGAGATTACCTGGGTGGAACCGTTCAGGTGGTGCCCCACATTACTGATGAGATTAAAAAGTGTATTTTCGAAGTCACCAATGGTGTGGATGTGGCTATTATAGAGATAGGCGGCACAGTGGGTGACATCGAAGGGCTGCCATTCCTCGAAGCGATCCGTCAGTTTAAGTCAGACGTGGGCAAGGAAAATGTCGTCTACATACATCTGACTCTGGTTCCCTACATCCGAGCGGCCGGTGAGGTGAAAACCAAACCAACCCAGCATAGTGTGAAAGAGCTGAGCAGCATCGGCATTCAGCCTGATATTTTGTTGTGTCGCACGGAACTGGCTCTCAGTAAAGAGATTAAGGCCAAAATTGCCCACTTCTGTAATGTGGAGCCTGAAGCGGTAATCACCGCTCAGGACGTGGAGAGTATCTACGAAGTGCCCCTGAGATTTCATCAGGAAGGGTTAGATGACAAGATTATACAGTTCCTCAATATCTGGACCGGGGCACCACGGCTGGAACAGTGGGAAGCGCTGGTTGAGCGCCTGAAGAATCCAGCGCATGAGGTTACCATTGGCATCGTTGGCAAATACATTGATTTGCGGGAGTCCTATAAAAGTCTGAATGAGGCCTTGGTCCATGGTGGTGTTGCCAATGATAGCCGGGTAAATCTTTCCTTTATAGATTCTGAGGAGGTTGAGACCGAAGGGGGCGAGGCCCTGTTAGAGGGTGCAGACGGCATTCTGGTGCCGGGTGGTTTTGGTGCCCGTGGGTTTGACGGCAAGATCAAGTCCATCAAATACGCCAGGGAAAACCGGGTACCCTTCTTTGGCATTTGTCTCGGTATGCAGATGGCCGTGGTGGAATTTGCCCGTAATGTAGCCGGAATCAAAGAGGCCCACAGCATGGAATACGACCCGAACACCAAGGGTCCGGTTATCTACCTCATGCGTGAGTGGTACGACTATCAGACAAAAACCGTGCAGCGACGTGACGAAGATACCGAGCTGGGTGGCACCATGAGGTTGGGAGAATATCCCTGCATTTTGCAGAAAAACTCAAATGCCTATGCTGCCTATGGCAAGGCTGAAATTTACGAACGCCACCGCCACCGCTACGAGTTCAACAACGAATACCGCGAGGTACTTGGTGGCAAAGGGCTATTGTTCACCGGGCAGTCTCCTGATAAACAACTGGTGGAAATCATCGAAATAGAGGACCATCCCTGGTTTCTCGGCTGTCAGTTCCACCCCGAATTCAAATCCCAACCAATGGATCCCCACCCCCTCTTTCGAGATTTCATCAAGAGTTCACTGGAACACGCTATCCAGAGAGGCAAATCCTAACCCGGATATTTCATGAATCACTGGCTGCGACCACGGATATGGCCATCCTTCCTGGCGTCCTCGGGTGTCAGCCCCTGCGACGTACCGTACGGGTACGCCTCGGAACCGACACCCTGCGGTTGCCAGGTGGCACGTCCATCTCCATGGCCTCGCGGCAGCAATTCATAAAATATCCGGGCTAAACCTCAAGCCGCCACTGGCGGGACAGAAAGGCTACCGATGCGATCCATTGCTCTGGACCAATTTACCATTGGCGATGGTCGGCTGTTTTTCATAGCTGGACCGTGTGTGATCGAAAGTCCTGATGCCACCATGGCCGTGGCTGCAGATCTTAGCAAACTGGCTGACAAATGGGATATCCCCCTGATATTTAAAAGTTCCTATGATAAGGCAAACCGTACCTCGCACTCTTCTTTCCGGGGGCCCGGACTGGAGGAGGGGTTGGAAATTCTTGCCACCGTTCGGCGCCAATTCAATCTACCCGTTCTCTCCGACGTTCACTCAGTGAGAGAAGTGGAAAGGGCGGCAGAGGTGCTCGATGTTATTCAAATCCCAGCATTTCTCTGTCGCCAGACTGATCTGGTGATGGCCGCGGCAGAGTCGAACAGGCCTATCAATTTAAAAAAAGGCCAGTTTCTGGCTCCCTGGGACATGGCTAACGTCGTGGCCAAGGTTCAGGCCACAGGCAACAAAAAGATTTTGCTCACTGAGAGGGGCACCACCTTTGGCTACAACAACTTGGTAGTGGATATGCGCTCTCTGCACCTCATGAGGGATCATGGACTGGTTGTTTTTGATGCCACCCACAGCGTTCAGCTTCCCGGAGGGGCCGGCGACAGTTCTGGAGGCGATCGTCGATTCGTGGGCCCACTGGCCCGGGCCGCCGTGGCCGCAGGAGTGGACGGAGTGTTTTTGGAGGTACATTACAATCCGGAGCAGGCACGCTGTGACGGTCCCAACTCTATTCCCCTTGCTGAAATGGACGATTTTCTGGAGATATTGCTGAATATCCATGCCACTGTAAGAACTTCAGTGCATGAAGGCTAGCCGTCGATAGAGGAGGTAATTAGAGAGCTCAAAGGTCACAAACAGAAGCAGATGTGAGAAATGAGATGTGAGATCCAGACATTCAGGAATTGCGAATTAAGGGATTAAGGAATTGAACCTGGTTTCGCTAAATACCTGAATTCCTCAATCCCTAAATTCCTGAATTTGATTCTCAGAGCTCATATCTCCTGAGCCTTTGTGGTTCTGAGGGTATGCCTACACTGGCAGGGCGTTGGGTAATGTAAGGATAGCGAGGCTTGAGGTATCACCCAAACGAGGCAGAGGTCTAAGAATTGGGAAATTGGGTAATGTAGGGATTATAATAGATTCAAAGTAGCCGACTTGGTCCTCAGGGCCAGGTCAGATCGCATAGCGCATAGAGCATGGCGCATAGCGAAAAAAAGAGTGAACGGTAAATGGTAAACGGTGAACAGTAGCGAAGCCAGCGCATTATCGGTTTACCGTTCACCGTTTACTGTTTACCTCACGCTATGCGCTTGGCGCTATGCGCTATGCGTCATGAGCCGGATCCTTTGGGTCCGGACTATTTATGAGTACTGTATGAAAATGGAGGCTCTCTCTTTTTGAGTTTTTGATGCTAATAATATACTGAAATCATTGATATAGTTGTCTATTTTCCTCTGAAAATGGGCTTTACACTACCTGAAAGCCTATGGTATAGGTGAAGTACAATCCAGCTCATCTAAGGGGATGGGCCCAGAAGTTGCATACTCTGCGTAGTAGAGTATTGCCAGGCTGGCGCTGAGGATTCATGCAGCAGCAATTTTGGCAGCGTATCCGTTTTGTTCGGTGGCTCCTTTTCTTGGCTATGGCCGGTGCGGTACTAGTAGTTTTCGTCGGTCTTAAGATGCGCTCGTCGAAACACATCCTACCGGCCGTGGTGACCAAAGCAGCCAGCAAAGACGGCAGTATAAGCCTAAACAATTTCGAATATCGTGATGTGAAAGAGGGGACTGCCCGCTGGACAGTATGGGCGAATACAGCGACATACTTTGAAGATAGACAGGAGACTATACTCGACCAGGTAAAGACAATATTTTTTCTGAAAAATGGCGGCCAGATTCTCCTTACCGGGGAAACAGGAGTACTGCACAACGATACCCAGAATATGGAGATCAGTGGGAACGTCAAAGTGAGTTACGGAGAAAGGTACAGACTGTCAACGGATCGGTTGCTTTACGATAGAGACAAGGAATTGATTCATACGGGATTGCCAATCTTGCTTGAAGGAGAGGGCATCATTCTGAAAGGCCAGGGTATGCGGCTTGAGATAGAGAAGCGGACACTGAGTGTCCTAAGTCACATTGAAACCACCTTGGAAGGAATAGTGTCCTTCGGGGGACAACCACAGGGAGTTTCATAGGTGCCAGGGACAGGATTCATTGGTGAATACGCTGCTCTATAAAAGGTGGCCAGGCCACATCTGTCTTGTGGTTAGTCTGGCTCTGGTGGCGCTTTTGTTTGGTTGGCTGTTCAGGGCAGAGGCTGCGCCCCAAACGGAAGATGACGTCGTTCATATAGTTAGTGACCGGCTTGAAGCATATGAACAACAACGGCAGGTCATTTTCATCGGCAATGTGGTAGCCAAGCAAGGAGAGCTTACCATCTTAGGCGATCGGATGACCATTTTTTACCTGGAAAATAAAAATCCCGAATCGAATAATGAGGAATTGGGCACGAAAATTGATAAGATAATGGTTGAAGGCAGTGTTCGCATTACTCAGAAAAATGTAGTGGCAACTGGGGAACGCGCCGTCTACTTTAACGAGGAAAACAAAGTCGTTCTCACTGGTGAACCCAAGGTGCAGCAAGAGAAGAACTTTATTCAGGGCGATAAAATCACCCTGTTTCTGGATAGCGAAAAAAGTATCGTCGAGGGAGGCCCATCCGGGCCTGTGGAGGCGACCATTTACAAGTCTGCGAGCGGAGGTTCTGGTGACAGAGCCAGCGGTACGGGAGAGGGAAAGTCAGGAGGCGGCAGCGATACAGGCGGATAACCTGGTTGCAGCCGATCTGGTGAAGATCTACCGCCGCCGCCGCGTGGTGAACAATATAAGCCTGACCGTTAACCGCGGCGAAATCATTGGACTTCTCGGTCCCAACGGGGCAGGAAAGACCACGACCTTCTATATGATCGTGGGCTTGATTCGTCCAGATGAAGGTGCGATTTTTCTTGATGGTAAAGACATAACGTCGCAACCAATGTATCTCCGGGCTCGGGGTGGTATCACCTATCTCCCACAAGAACCGTCGATTTTCCGAAAATTGACGGTGCAAGAAAACATCATGGCAATCCTTGAGACCATGGAGTTGAGCCGGGAGAAAAGACGACAGCGACTCGCAGAACTCTTAGATGAGCTGAATGTTGGACATTTGGCTCGCAACAAGGGCTATGCTCTTTCGGGAGGCGAAAGGAGACGGGTGGAGATTACGAGGGCTCTGGTTACGAGTCCCAGTTTTCTGCTGCTGGATGAACCTTTTGCCGGTATTGATCCCTTGGCTGTAAGTGATATTCAGGCAATCATCGCTCAGTTGAGGGAAAAGGGTATAGGCATTCTCATCTCAGACCACAACGTGCGGGAGACTCTCAAGGTCTGTGACCGTGCGTATATCGTAAACGAAGGCACTATTTTGGAAGAAGGAGATCCTGCCCATATTGCTTCGAGCCCGAGCGCCCGTCGCATCTATTTGGGAGAAGAATTTACCCTCTAACAATGCTGAGTGGCAATGGCGATAGAACTTAGACAGCACCTGAAACTCGCGCAGCAGTTGATTATGACTCCACAACTGCAGCAGGCTATTAAACTGTTGCAGCTGTCCCGCCTGGAATTGCTGGAAACCATAAGCGAGGAGCTCCAGGACAATCCTCTCTTAGAAGAAAGCCAGGATGTTGGGCCGGAGAAAGAAGACAGAGCCGAAGAAGAACAACCTGTCAACGTCGAGGCCAGTGTCTCCGAGGTGACTATTGATGAGAAAGCCAAAGAGGATTTTGACTGGGAGAATTACCTGGGAGATTATAGCTCCGGCAGCAAGGTGCGCATTGAGCGCGAAGAAGGCCGGGAATTGCCGGCGATCGAAAGTCGCCTTGTTCAAAAACCGTCACTAGATTCCCATCTGCTGTGGCAATTACATATGTCCAATCTGGATGAGGCCCAGAAAGATGTGGGCACCATGATTATTGGTAATCTGGGCCGGGATGGTTACTTGAAGGCCACCACGGCCGAGATAGCTGAGATGGCAGAATGTGACGAGGCTGTGGTGGAAGAGGTGCTTTACCATGTTCATGGTTTTGATCCAGTAGGGGTGGCGGCCAGGGACCTGCAGGAATGCTTGCTGATTCAAGCACGAAATCTGGAGCTTGAAGATGACCTGGTGGTTACCATCATTACGAATCACTTGCGCGACTTGGAAAATAGGAACTACCATGCCATTGTTAAGGCCACCGGCAGGAACCCTGAGGAGATACGCGAGGCTATTGACATTATAACAGGGCTGGATCCCAAGCCCGGCAGGCAGTATGATGAGGAGGAAATCCAATATATTAGTCCCGACATTTTTGTCTACAACGTCGACAATGAATTTGTCATCCTCCTTAACGAAGACGGCATGCCGAAGCTGCGGATAAGCCCCTTTTACCGCGAGGCCTTGAGCAAGGACGGTAACGTTACCGATCAGGCACGCGAATACATTCAAGGCAAATTGCGTTCTGCCGCCTGGCTCATCAAGAGCATTCATCAGAGGCAGCGTACTATCTACCGTGTGGCTGAGAGTATCATCAAGTTTCAGCGCGATTTTTTTGAAAAGGGCATTGCTCATCTCAAGCCTCTCGTTCTGCGAGATGTAGCAGAAGATTTAAGCATGCACGAGTCCACAATTAGTCGGGTGACCACAAACAAGTACATGCATACACCCCGGGGGGTGTTTGAACTCAAGTATTTCTTTAACTCCTCAATAAGTAGTTTTAGCGGTGGTGCCGTAGCGTCGGAGAGTGTGAAGGAGCGCATCCGTCAGCTGGTGTCCAATGAAGATCCACAGAAACCGTACAGTGACAAAGCCGTCGTTGAGAAACTGCGCGAGGAGAACATCGACATTGCCCGCAGAACCGTGGCCAAGTACCGGGAACTGCTGGGTATATTACCTTCAAATCTACGAAAACAGCCTGTGTGGGGAACCAAGAGACGAAAAAGAAAATAGCACCAAATTCCGATGTGGGATGTGAGATATGAGACGTGGGATGAGATGTGGAGCAGCAACTGACTCGGACAACATCTCAGATAACAGATCACACATCTCACATCGCTGCTTTGGGATTGGTTGCAAGCGATAGTATAATTTAATTGTTTACCGTATCGTAAGTGCGGCTAGAACACTCCAATGAGGGAGGATGTAGATGCAAGTTTCGGTTACCTTCAGAAAGATTGATGCATCCGACACGTTGCGGAATTACGCCCACGAGAAACTCGATCGTATCAAGAAATACGTTGATGATCCCATTGAGGCCCATGTGGTACTTTCAGTAGAAAAGTTCAGGCACATCGCCGAGGTAAGCATCAATGCCAATGGCCTCCGGATTAATGGGCAGGAAGAAACCGGCGATATGTACTCGGCCATCGACATGGTGGTAGATAAAGTTGAAGCTCAGATCAAGAAATACAGGGAGAAACTCAAAAAGCGGAAAAGCGATGGCGGCACGAAACCGTTAGTGATGAAGATGAACATCTTGGCTGGCGAGAGCTTTGAGGAAGACCGGGGACCAGAGGTCATCAAGACAAAGCAGATCAATGCCAAACCTATGGGTATAGATGAAGCAGTGATGCAGCTGGATCTTGCCAACAGCGAATTTCTGGTCTTCACGAATGCCAGAACCCGAAACATCAACGTCATCTATCGACGGAGGGATGGCAACTACGGTCTCATAGAACCCGAGAACAGATAAGGGTTCGCCCGTCAGGGTAGATGAGAGAGATGTCGTGGTCATAGGCAAGAGGTGCACTGAGAGAATACATGAAGATACTGGATATCCTGGATAAGGAATGCATTATTCCAGAACTTCGTTCCAGGACCAAAGAAGAGGTTCTGGAGGAGCTTACCGGAGCCTTGCTGGATTGCAAGGCTCATTTGGACAAGGACGCTCTCGTGGAGGTACTCCTTGAGCGAGAGCGGCTGGGCAGTACCGGCATTGGTGATGGTATAGCCATACCTCACGGCAAGGTTCAAGATCTTGATGAGCTGGTCCTATCGTTCGGGCGCAGTACCCAGGGAATCGAGTTTGATTCCATGGACGGCAGGCCAACGCACCTCTTCTTCTTGCTCATAGCTCCGGAAAATTCCGCCGGCATTCATCTGCGTGCTCTGGCGAAGATATCAAGGTTGCTCAAGAGTTCCCACTTTCGCCAGAGGCTGTTGGAGGCTGAGACCGAAGAAGAACTCTTCCAAGTAATCCACGAAGAAGACAAAGAGTTCTGACGCACGCATCTCAGGCCAATTTTGTGAGCTTCTTATTGACCTTTCTCGCCATTTTGAGCATCTAATCGCATAATATACGCCTTCCATAACATGCGGGTATCATCTCATCACAGAGTGGACAAAGAGCACAATTACAATGGAGTGATGAGATTGCAGATTGCAGATTGTAGATCTCGGATTGAAGAGATCTGCGTTTAGGCGTTTCGAGTTCAGTAAATCTTTAATCTAAAATCTTAAATCTGCAATCGCCAGAGCTCCAGTACTCCAACACTCCGGTCTTTCGAGTTGTATTGGTGTCAGGCAACAGCTTGCTTGGAGGCGAGCATGACTGATTCAGTAAGAACGAATGATCATAGGGGATTGCGAGTCGTTGTGGTCACAGGACTTTCTGGATCTGGTAAGAGTACAGCCATAAAGGCATTTGAAGATATTGACTATTTTTGCGTTGACAATCTACCGGTTGCATTGCTGCCGGATTTTCTTAAACTGCGGAAGGAATCCTCCGATGATCTCTGGCATATAGCCTTGGGTATGGATATTCGTGAGCGGAGCTTTCTCGAAAGCTATCCAAGAATCTTCAGCGACCTGCGGCAGCGCGGCACCGACCTGGAGATCGTCTTCCTGGAGGCAAGCGATGAGGACCTACAGCGTCGCTTCAGTCAGACTCGCCGCAAACATCCTCTGGTTGGAGAGGGCACTGTTCTGGACAGAATCAAAGCCGAGCGACAAAGCTTGAAAGATCTTAAAGCGATGGCAACCCGGGTTATTGATACTTCCAATCTCAATGTGCACGAGTTAAAGCGGATGATCTCCCGGCTCTACACGATTTATTCTGCTCAGGATACACTTCATGTCAATGTTTTATCCTTTGGGTTCAAATACGGTGTACCGATGGAGGCAGACATCGTTATGGATGTAAGATTCCTGCCCAACCCGTTCTTTGTCAAAGAGCTTAGAGATCTGAATGGTACCCAGGAGCCGGTCATTGACTTTGTTATGCAAGGGGAACAAACTCAACTTTTTTTGGAAAAGTTTACTGAGTTGATAAGCTATCTTTTACCTCGTTATCGTGACGAAGGGAAAAATTATTTGACCATCTCCGTGGGATGTACAGGTGGAAAACATCGATCTGTAGTGATTACCGAACAATTGAAAGAGCAATTGGCCGGCCTAGGATATCCGGTAACCGCAGGCCACCGGGATGTGGAGGTGGACTAAAGAAATTCAGAAATTGAGGAATTCTGGGATTAAGGTATTAAGAAAAATTACAGCAATATCGTTACTGAAGTGCTCATTTTGTGAATTCCCTAATTCCTGAATACCTAAATTCCTCAATTGCCTTCGGATTTCTGATTTATTTTGCTTTTGGATATAGTCTCTTTGTTCACTGTGGCATAGAGTGTATCAAAGTGATAGTTCGCGAGGAGAATACTGATGGTAGGTATATTGGTTGTTACTCATGGGCGGTTGGCACAAGAGTTTGTTACCACCGCCGAGCTGATTGTGGATAAGCTGGACAATTGTGTGGGACTATCACTCGACCCGCATCTACCGGTGGACGCGCTGCGCCAGCAAATTCACAAGGCAATGGCTGAGGTAGACGACGGTGATGGAGTGATTGTGCTCACCGATATGTTCGGAGGCACTCCCTCTAATTTAAGTCTTAGTTTTCTCAATCAAGAGGGAATCGAGGTCGTTACTGGCGTAAATCTACCCATGCTGCTCAAGCTGGCACATTCGCGCCAAGACACTACGGTGGATGCATTGGCTCGAAGCATTAAGGAATATGGGCGGCGCAGTATTTCATTGGCGAGTGAGATTTTAAATCAACAAGTAGGGGAGTAAAATTTCGTGCCTGACCACCAGCCAGCGGAGAGCCAGATGGCAAAGTCAGCCGAGGATATTCATGCAGCTATCCGCGGCTTAGGTTTCCGCCCTGAGGCTAATATGAGTGAGGCATTCAGTATTGAACCCATGAGACCGGCTGATCTTACTCAAGTGTTGGCCATAGAACGGGAGAGTTTCAAGAGTCCCTGGAGCAAAGCTTCTTTTGAGGCGGAGTTGGGGAAACGCTACGGTGGCCTGAAAGTGATGCGCTTAAAGGGAGGAGACCACGTCGGTCCAGTGCTGGGCTACATTTGTTTTTGGTTGGTAGCGGATGAACTCCAGATAGCCAATTTGGCAGTGCATCCGGAGTACCGGCGGCGCTCCATCGGCTGGTACTTACTATTGCATGCTTTTCAACTGGGCCATGCGGCGGGAGCGCGCTTTGCGGTGCTAGAAGTGGCTCGGTCCAACAGGGCGGCGCGGGCCTTGTACGAAAAACTCGGTTTCGTTGTTGTGCACGAGAGACCATGTTATTATTCTGAATCCAGGGAAGACGGTTTGGTGATGGAGCTAAACCCTATCATTCCATACCCAAATGGGCTGCCCCCCAAGGGGACTCCAAAGGGGTAATTTAAAGGTGTCAGGTGTCGGGTGTCAGGTGTCAGGGAAAAAAACAAAAAACTGAAACCTGAACACTGAAACCTGAAACCTCTTCTGCTGGCGATGGCATTCAACACTGACCTGGCCTTAAGAACCTGGTTTTGAGTGTTGAATAAAGATTATGTGGAACTGGTCGGAACAACAGTAATTTCTGAGGGAGGATATGCATATGGCTGTCAAGGTTGGAATCAACGGTTTTGGTCGTATTGGTCGGATGGTGATGAGAAGTATTATCGGACGCGGTATAAACGTTGAAGTGGTGGGCATCAACGATCTAAGCGATCCAGAGGAGTTGGCTCATCTACTCCGCTATGACTCGGTCCATGGTCGATGTGGCGTCCCGGTGGAGGTCCGGGGAGGTAATCTGATTATCGGGGGCAAGGAAGTCCACTGCACCCAGATAAGGAACGTTGACGAGCTGAAATGGAAAGATTTGGGTGCGGATATAGTTTTGGAGTGTACCGGACTTTTTAGGAATAGAGAAGCTGCCGCGAATCATTTGAAAGCTGGGGCTCGGAAGGTGATCATCAGCGCTCCCGGAAAAGACGTGGATGCCACCTTTGTCTTGGGAGTCAATGAGGATACCTATGATCCCGCCAACCATGACATTGTATCCAATGCGTCTTGCACCACAAACTGTCTGGCGCCTGTGGTCAAGATTCTTCACGACTCTTTCGGCATTGAACACGGCCTGATGACTACCATCCACGCCTACACCATGGGCCAGAATCTTCTGGACGGATTGCATAAGGATCGGCGTCGGGGACGGGCTGCGGCTCTTTCCATGGTTCCGACCACCACTGGAGCCGCAGTGGCAGTGACCCTGGTTATCCCCGAACTGAAAGGCAAGCTCGATGGCATGGCCATCCGCGTTCCCACCCCCAATGTTTCTGTGGTTGACTTTGTGGGGCGCGTGAGCCGTGAGGTTACCAAGGAAGAGGTGAACAAGGTTTTGGAACAGGAGGCCAACGGCCGACTGAAGGGCATTCTCGCCTACGTTACTGAGCCTCTGGTTTCAATGGATTTTAACACCAGTTCTTACTCTTCGGCGGTGGATTCAGCCCTGACAAGCGTTATCGATGGTCGACTGGTGAAAGTTTTAAGCTGGTATGACAACGAATTCGGCTACGCTAGCCGTTTGGTCGATCTGGCCCTTTACATGGGGGAAAGGCTTTAAAGGAGCATAGAGCATAGAGCATGGAGCATAGGGAGGAAATTTCGAATTTCGGATTGCGAAACCGGGAGCCACCCGAAGGGTGGGAGTCCGAAGGACAATTTCGCATTGACGAAAAGACAATTGACAGGAAGCAGCGATCGGGCAAGAGATTGTGGTTCTGCGGCCAAAGATCAGTAACCCGGTGGCATGAAGTTGACGGTTCGATCTAGGTTTAAGAGCTTTCGCCGGAGGTGGAGGCTCTTTTCCCTGGCCGTCGTCTCCCGGCCAGGGAAAAATCACACTTCTCTGTGTCCTCTGTGCCTCTGTGGTGAAATTTAACAGAGAAAAATATAGGGTGGATTAAGCAATCCAGAGGAGGAATGATAGTATGAGTGTGCGTATGCCCCTCATGGCAGGAAACTGGAAAATGCATTTTACCGTGGCCGAAGCTGTGGCTCTGGCTGAAGAGCTCAAGACTGGGATCTCGCGTTTTGATGACCGCGAGGTGGTGGTGGCCCCTCCTTTTACGGCCATTGCTGCGGTGGCCTCCGCCCTGGCAGGGAGCCCCATACGGCTTTCGGCGCAGAACTGTTATTGGGAGAACCAGGGGGCATTCACCGGGGAGGTCTCGCCCCCGATGCTGCGCGATCTGGGTTGCCATTATGGCATAGTTGGACACTCAGAGCGGCGCCAGTTCTTCGGCGAGACCAATGAGAGTGTAAATCGCAGGGCTCGGGCGCTGTTGGCCAATAATCTCGCGGTTATCCTCTGCATTGGTGAGACGTTAGAGGAAAGAGAGGCCGGCAAGACACTGGATGTTTTGGCCGAGCAACTCAAAGGCGGTCTCGAGGGTCTGGGAGAAGAGCACGCTGACCAATTGGTTTTGGCCTACGAGCCGGTGTGGGCCATTGGGACCGGTCATACAGCCACGCCCGAGCAGGCCCAGGAGGCCCATGCTTTTCTACGCGGGAACCTGGCTGAGCGCTTTAACAATACGGTTGCAAACAGTATACGTATCCTGTATGGTGGCAGCGTCAAACCGGAGAACGTGGATGAATTGATGGCGCAACCTGATATAGACGGCGCCCTGGTAGGGGGAGCAAGCCTGAAGGGTGCTTCTTTCATCAGGATTGTTGATTTTGAAGAATAGATCGACTACAGTACGCGCCTGAATTATTCAGAGGGGGAAGTTTTCGCTTTATGCAGACAGCACTTATTGCATTACATCTCGTCATTTGTATTGCCCTGATCATGATTGTACTGCTGCAGACAGGCAAAGGGTCGGAGATCGGGGCGGTTTTTGGTAGTTCTTCACAGACACTGTTCGGCTCTACTGGTGGCAGTACTTTTTTTGGTAAACTGACCGCAGCTGTCGCAATTGTTTTCATGATTACCTCGCTCATTTTGGCTAGCCGATCCACCAGGGTTACCGGAGACTCGGTCATGAAGGGGGTTAAGCCTGCGGCCACGGCACCGGCCACGAGCGAAGGTGTGACGCCAATCGAACCTGCCGCAACTGAGAAGAACACGCAAGCCGAACCATCGGCAGACGTACCGACGCCGGAGAAACAGACAGCCACTCCGGTTGCTGGTGAAGAAAAGGCGCAGTAAGCTAAGCTTTAAGCCCTAACGTTGCACACCCACTCCGAGGAAAAACGTGCTAGAGTGCGACAGATGTGGCTTCGCACAGGCTCGGTCAGGACGAAGCGTACTTTATGCCGTACGTGAGATCCTGGCCGAGGCGAGCACAGCCGCAGATGTGGTGCTATGGCGCGAGCCTCGCGATTTTAACCGGTGTGGGTGTGGAACGTTAGGGCTTACCGTGCCGAAGTGGTGGAACCTGGTAGACACGCCATCTTGAGGGGGTGGTGGGGAGACCCGTGCCGGTTCGAGTCCGGCCTTCGGCACCACAGAGAAAACAAGCCATCGTAAGATGGCTTTTTTATTTCATAGTTCAATAGCTATGCTGAAGATTGCGAATTGACTGAAGGTGTCAGGTGTCAGGTGTCAGGAAAGAAAAACACAAGAGCTGAAACCTGTGGAAGATCCCGCCTGAAGCAAAGCGGCAGTGGGGAACACGTCCTGATTCTGAACTACTGAGTCTCCTCTCCCACGTTGATGAGATACTTGGCGACCACTGTCTCAAGAGAGGTCGGTGCAGGCAAACCTTGGGATAACAAACGTAGAGTATCCATATCCGACTTCCAAGCAACATCACCGGGTGCTATAAGGCAAATGCTGTCTCGCTCGTAGGTTGTATACAGCTTGCCTTCCTTGGAATAGTAATGATCCCTGCTTACCTCAATAGGGTAGTCATGCATCAGCGGCGGGATATCGTTGGGCCTGAACCAGAGCTTAATTTCCCGTTCGGCTTCACTCCTGGTGGCGGAGGCGTGGATGAGATTGTCCATGCGCTCCCCTACCACATTTCCTGAATCATCTTTGATGGGGACTACAGTACCCAGGGCGCGAATGCATCCAGGAGATTGCTCTCGGGCAACGTGAGGATTTGTCGGGCCGGCAATAGTTCGAGTTTTCTGAATTGCCCCTGGACCGTAATAGACCAAGGCGATGACCCTTCTCTTCCAAGCTTCGTCGGCATAATGGATGAGTCCCATGATGTAGTCTATAAGTGAAGGGAAAAATATTTTCCCTCGATGTTCAGCATAATGTTCCTCGGCAAGAAGTTTACTGACACAAACGATCTTGGCACCAGCGAAGCGCAGCCCTGTGTGGAATTGGGAGAGTTGAGAAAGTACATATCCTGTCAATGAATTTTTCAGTGCATCCGGTTTAATAAGCACAAGCGTCTGTTCGAGTTCTTTCTTGTCCATGCAAAATCTCCTCTCTCATCACCATCTTCTGATACGTATTGAGCAATCGGGAAAGCGACAGAAAAATCGATCGAATACCCTTGAGCGACACGATATGCACAACTTATACCTCAGGGAAAAGGTTCGTCAACCATTTTGATATCCATGGGCTACACTTGTGTACCGAAGTGTAGTGGTAGATACCGATAAATCCAACAACGCTTCAGCCAAACGGTTTTGCTTATCTTCGTTCCTCTTTGCAACTTCTTGTATTTCCAGCATTTTTTAACTGGTAGTTTGCCAGTACCTGCCATCCTCTCCTGTCGGCACAACTGTTGCTGACAGATTCGGGCTAAGCCCGGGTATGTCATGTATTGCTGTCGCGAGACCACGAAGATGGGAGTGCCACCTGGCAACCGCAGGGTGTCGGATCCGAGGCGTACTTGAACAGTACGTCGCAGGGTCCGTCACCCGAGGACGTCAGGAAGGACGGCCAGATCCGTGGTCGCAGCAAGTAATTGAAGCTCCCTGTCCTCCTGAGGCGGACAGGGAGTCTTCGAAATGTAAGGTGCTTAGACCATTTTGTTGTAGTTCGCTCTCTCACCCAAGTCCGCTCTTGCGGACTGGGGGTTGCGCTCGCTAGAGCATTTTCATGAAGTATCCGGGCTCTATAAGGAGGTGTAGCGATGGCACGTATGGACTGCCCCCCCGCTCGTTCAAACCCTATAATTTCATCGATGAAGGCCCCGGAAGTGCTTATCGTCGAAGACGAAAAGCTGTTACGATTGATGATGGCCAAGTTGCTTCAAGTTTCAGGATACAGGGTCTTTATCTGCAGAGATAGTCTGCAGGCCCTGGAACTGGTGGAGAAAAAATCTTTCGATCTGGTAATTACGGATCTTATGATGGCCGGTGCCACGGGCATGGATGTGCTCAGGGCTACTCGGAAGTGCTATCCGCGGGCAAAGGTGATCATTATTACGGGTACGCCCTCCTCACACTCACTTCTGGAGGCTAAACGGGAAGGAGCCTACGCTTACCTGCGCAAGCCTTTTCAACTGAAGCACTTCTTATCCATTCTTAAGGATGCCATTGAACACACAAAGCTGCTGCAAGGCTATCAATACGAGGAAG
>JAJDNL010000016.1 GCA_022340745.1 Deltaproteobacteria bacterium | reverse complement strand
CAGGGTGAATTCTATCTCGTGAATGGCGGCAGAGACGTATTTGGTGGTGTCCAAAATGATCTGATATTCTACATCACTTGGCTGTCGTTGGGCCAGACGCTTCAGTTCGGCCCTGACCTCATTCATCGTTTCCAGGGTGTTGGCCCCCGGGGATCGGTAGAGCGCAACTGTCACCGCCGCAGAACCGTTGAGGATCGACTGGTGGCCGTAGGACTTGGCCCCCAGCTCCACCTTGGCGATGTCGCGGATGCGCACCAGACCCCCTTGGTCATTGGCGCGGACAATGATTTTCTCAAAGTCCTCAACGTCCTGGAGACGGCCTTTGGCCTGCAGGGTGAACTGGAGTTGCTGGCCATCGTCGACAGGCTCCGATCCGATGGACCCAACTGCCGCCTGGACGTTCTGCTGCCGGATGGCGGCAATCACATCGTCAGCGGTCAGTCCCAGGGCGGTCAACCGATCCGAATCCATCCAGACCCGCATGCTGTATTCAAATTCTCCGAAAATGAAACCATCGCTGACACCTTTCAGGCGAACCAGGGCATCCTTTATGTTTTTGCTCACATAGTTGCTCAGAAAGAGCCTGTCCCGGGAGCGCTTGGGGGAATAGAAACTGATCGCCGCCATGATGCTGGCAGAGCGTTTGCGCACGTCTATCCCCTGATCGACCACCTCTTTGGGCAATTTGGAGGTGGCCAGCTGTACCCGGTTCTGGAGGTTGACCTGGTCGATGTCCGGATCAGTTCCCACATCAAAGGTTACACTGAGCCTGTAGCTACCGTCGTTGGCACAGGTCGAGGACATGTAAAGCATGTTGTCGACGCCGTTGACTTCCTCTTCTATGGGTGCAGCCACGGTGTCGGCCACCACCTGGGCGTTGGCTCCAGGATAGGTTGCGCTCACCCGGATTACGGGCGGGGTGATCTGCGGGTACTGGGCAACGGGAATGTTGAGCAAGGCAATCAGGCCTGCCAGGGTGATGATGATCGAGACCACCATAGCCAAACGCGGCCGTTCAATAAAGATCTGTGAAAACATGCTTTAGCTCCCCAGCCCTTCGCCACCGGTGGTGGTTTTCACGACCATGCCGGGACTGACCTTCTGCACTCCCTGCACGATGACCGTCTCTTTTGCCGTCAGGCCTGATTCGATAGCCCACATGCCACCGAGAACAGGCCCAGTCTTGACCCTCCGCTGAAGCACCCGGTTCTCACCATCCACAACCAGCACGTAACGTCCCTCACGGTCTTCCTGTATGGCAGACTGGGGTACCACTGGCAACATTTTGGCCTTGCTCTGGCTGAGCAATACGGTAACGTACTGCCCTGGCAACAGCAAACCGTCATGATTGTCAAACACCGCCCAAACTGCGATGGTGCCGGTACCGGCATCTACTTCGTTGTTCACGAATTCCACCTGCCCGACGGTCTCATAAATTTCTCCGTTCGGCAGCTTGATGCGAGGTATCAGGATCGGATCTTTATCCTCCTTGGAGGAATCTTTGAGGGCCATTTGGATAGCTGTGAGATTGTTTTCGCTTATGGAATAGACCACCCGGATCGGGTCCAGCTGGACGATTCGAGCCAAGGGCCCTGACGTCAGGCCGACGAGATTCCCTTTGGTAAATGCGGTGCGGCCCAGACGGCCGCTGATAGGTGCCTTGACCATGGTGTAGCCGAGGTCGAGCTCGGATCTTGCTAATGTAGCCCGGGCTTCGGCAAGCTGGGCCTGGGCGCTGAGTTGGGCGGCCACGGCGTCGTCCATGTCGGTTGCCCGTATGCTTGCCGGACGCGCTCCTTGCAACCGCTTTAAATGGCGGTTGGCCCGGTCAAGCTCTGCCTCGGCCTGGGCCACCCTGGCCTTGTCGGCAGCGACCTTGGTCTTGTAAACCGCTTGCTCTATGGAGTAAAGCAGGTCTCCGTCATGCACAACATCGCCTTCTTTGAAGTTGACTTGCTCCAGAAAGCCCTCTACCCGCGCCCGTAGGTCCACGGCCTGGATGGCCTCAACATGTCCTACATATTCTGCCGGCGGGTTGACATCCTGCAGGGTAACAGCCGCAACCGTCACCAGCGGTGGCGGCCCACCTCCCGCGCTTGGAGGCGCGGAGACGACAACACCCGGAAAGACGAGAGCCAGAATCAGGCTCAACACCAGGACAACTGTGACGAGACAGAGGGTAAGGGGGTCTGCTTTCATGATTCCCAGCCCCAAACGAGTAACACAGGTTTTGTTTTGCATGTTTTCAGTCCTACTGATCTGGTTTCTTCTTTGGATTCGCATTCCCACGGTGAAATGGTGGAAAACTTGATGCAAGGAGCATCATCTAGGAAACACTTCCTGCTTTGAAGCCATCAACCAAGATGCCCTCGCAGAAGATGTTAACGATGGTCTCAATCGCCTCGCTTAGGTCTGTGGAGTTAAGCGTGTCATCTCCCAAGATCTCTCGGAGCAGGACGAAATAATGGACCATCCCCACCAGACAGCGAGCGGTAATCTGCGGGTTGACTGGTCTTAAAGCCCCCTCATCTATGCGCTCCCCTATATAATCGGCAAGAAATTCGAAATACTGGCGCACCGGACCGGCGACAAACATATTGGCCAACTCGTGACCTTCCAGTCCACTGAACAAGAACAGTCGCAAGAAGGTGGTGTCCTCGCTGTGCCTGCGAAGATAGTTTGAAACGATGGTGGTGAAAACTCGTGGGTCATCTTTGTTCCGCATGGCGTCGAGGGGATAGTAAAGAGGTTCACTTTCCTGCAGCTTCTCATCTATGATGGCGGTATAGAGGTCTTCCTTGTTTCGGAAATGGCTGTAAATCATGGCCTCACTAATGCCGGCATTTTCGGCGATTTCACGAGTTGTTGAACCACCGAAACCATTTCTTGCAAAAACCTCCATGGCAGCGCGGATGATTTCCTGGCGCCGTTCGTCGGCTTTCATCCGTTTCCTTTTCGGTTTCATTATTCGACTCCTACTTAGTAGAAATTTATTTATTCTATCTATATTTCATTTTTTTTCAACTATAAAACAACAAAGACTTGTCTCATTTTAAAAGCGATCCGATTATTTTTGTAAATGAATAGCATAAGTAGTATGAATAATGGTTTAAATCTATCTCTCTGTCTTCCTATCATTATGGCCTATACATTTTTTGCGCCATATTTATAAGTAAATGTTTATTAAATAAATGGAACTATTTTATGGGTCAACCATTTCTTAATAGGTGGTGTTGAGCGGTCCTTTTCTCTGGCCTTTCATATCTGAACTCCAACAGAACGCGGGTGTAAGCAAATAAAAAATATATGCGAAACTCTCCACTATCGCTCTTTTTGCCCCCGAAAACGCCATTATTGACCCCAAATCACCCCTTTTTTCGACATCATTCCATATGATATCAACTACTCGTTTTGGCCCGACCCCGTGTCACTTCTTTCGTAGACAAATTGATCCTGAACTCGTAGGATATGGTCCCGTCAAAGCTCAATGTACGCGATAATTGGCAGAAAGGAATTCTGATGAAGAGCAACGAATTACTGCTTCTTCGGGAGGATCTGGAGCGTCGTGCTCGGGATATGGGAGCGCGATCTTTTGGAATTGCAGATCTGACTCCTGCACGTGATGCTATTGTGGCTCAGGGTGGAGAGTTTCTAGCAGGTTTCGAGCGAGCCCTTTCAGTTGGTATAGGTTTGGGAGACGGCATAGTTGACCAGCTGCCGCGCCACAAAGAGGTTACGGTAGCCCGCACCTATGATCAGCTCTATATTACCGTCAATCAGTCTCTGAACCGGTTAGCACTGAGGTTGAGTTCCATCTTGAATGAGCATGGTTTTGAGGTGCTGATCATTCCGGCATCTGACGTGCTGGATAGTGAAAATGCTTATGGACTTTTCTCCCACAAGCTTGCTGCTCGACTGGCTGGTTTGGGTTGGATAGGCCCCAGTTGTCTACTCATCACCCCAGAGATGGGACCCCGTGTGCGTTGGGTGACCGTGCTGACTAACGCCCCTTTTGAGGCAGGCACAATTCTCCCCGACCGTTGTGAAGATTGTCAACTCTGTGTGGAAGCTTGCCCTCCAAAGGCCTTCACAGGTCGGCGTTTTGATCCTGCCGAGCCTCGTGAAGTTCGCTTCGACGTTCACAAATGCATGGAATATCGGAGATACCTCCAAGACAAGGTTACGGGAGTTCGGGTTTGTGGAATGTGTGTTCACGTGTGCCCCTTTGGCCAAAGGTAAACTCTTCTTGCTTACTAAAACGAAAAACCCCGGGGCTAGGCCCCGTGGTTTTTGATAGTATAAAAAGTTTTTCCCTGACTTCTCTGTATAATTTTCCCAATACCGCTCTTTTTGGCCCCGAAAAGGCAGTTGTTGAGCCAAAATCGCCGTGTTTTTTGAGATCATTTTTATGATATCAACTACTTGATTTGGCTTAACTAGAAGCTAGGAATGGCGTCGCGCCATTTGCGCACAGAATTTACCAGGTAGATACGCTTACTCCCTTTAAGCTCTTTAAGCGGTACCACTTTTTCCCGCACCATCCTCTGGTCCAGCAGCCAAGCGCGAAAGGTGCCTGGCAATAGTCCACACCGGACAGGTGGGGTGACCAGTTCACCGTCAAGCTCAACAACCACATTAGCGATACACGTTTCAGTGATCTCACTTTGCTCATTCCACAACAGGACGTCATCACAGTCGGGGCAACCACTTCGGGCCGTATCGTAAACCTGGCGATGGGTGGTCTTATGGTAGAGAAATGGACTGGCAGAATCAACCGGTGTGGGAGCTAAGCCTAACCGCACCGGCTGAGGCTCGTTGGTCCCTGCTAGCAGTGTCTTTTGGCACGAGATGGCACCATCCTGGGTCACCAGCAGACGGACCTTATGAGGTTTTTTGGGAAGCGAAGTCGCCAAGGTCATGAGCTTTTCCCTGACTTTGTCTACGTTCTCCGGGAAGTCAAAGTAGACAGCTGAGTCTCGTAACCGCTGGAGATGATACTCGAGCAAGAAGTATCCCTCTTCTGGTGTCCACAGTAATGTCTCCAGGAGCGAAAAATCAGGTCGCCTCTCCGTCAACACCCGTGCCTTGACTTGGCATTCCTCATACTCATCGCCAATCACAGAGTCCCACACAATCCCTCCACCGACGCCATACTCCGCTTCGCCTGTCTCCTTGTCAATGAGTACAGTACGAATCGCAACGTTGAACTGCGCCCGAGTGTCTGGGGAAATGAAACCGATGCAGCCGGTATATACCCGGCGAGGCATTGTCTCTAAATTGGCAATGATCTGCATGGTGCTCGGTTTTGGGGCACCCGTAATTGAGGCACATGGGAAAAGCGCGGTCATAATGTCGCCCAGTGAAACATCGGTTTTCGCGGTCACCGTGGAAGTCATCTGCCACAAGGTTGGGTACCGCTCAACGTCAAAGAGGCTGGGCACCTGGACGCTGCCGACAGTCGCAACCCGCCCCATATCGTT
This sequence comes from Deltaproteobacteria bacterium, assembly GCA_022340745.1. Classification (GTDB taxonomy): domain Bacteria; phylum Desulfobacterota; class Syntrophobacteria; order BM002; family BM002; genus BM002. Next base: position 884 of record JAJDNL010000016.1, on the reverse strand, counting down.
ACGGACCATATCAACGATCATGACATTTTCCGCGCGGTTCTTCTCTGAATGGTGAAGCCATTGTTTTTGACCGTTGTCTTCGATCAGTGTGCAGCCGCGCGCTGCTGTCCCCTTCATCGGGCGTGAGATCAACTGGCCGCCATTGAGGCGGAAAAAAAGCTCCGGTGAGGCCGAACAGATGACAAAGCGGCCCGTGTCCACGTATGCAGCGTAGTCCGCTTGTTGCGCCTGAACCAATTCGTGGAAAAGCGCCCATGGGTTGCCTGAGAAAGGTGCGTGCAAACGCAAGGTGTAGTTGACTTGGTACGTTTCACCTTGTCTGATGTGATCCTTGATTTGCCGAATAGCCTCATCATATTCCGCTCTGCTGACAGAAGGCGTCCAGTGGCCCAGACTGTAATCCTGACCTATTGGAGATGGCGGAGACTGAACCACCTGGTTTCGGGGGTAGAGCCCAAACCAGAGGAGAGGGAAGATGTCCAGTGGCTGCACCTGCAGGGCCGAGTCAAAAGCTGGCCCTGCTTCATAGCTGATAAAGCCGGCCGCATGCAGGCCATGCTCTTGAACCAATGCCTCAACCTCGCAGAGCTTGAGGGTTACTTCTTCCGTCCGCTGAGTCTCAATCACCTGAACCGGCTCCCGAAAATAAAGCCAACGGTCGGCAGAAGCATCTTGAATTACAATCTTATTCATGATGTCAGAGATGATCCGATTGACTTTCTTGAATGAACGAAGGTTGGCTAACTTTATATCGTATCTCTCATTGCAATTTCCACCGCAAAATCCCAGGAGAGTGATCGAGTAAGTACACGTCCTATCGGATCGGCAAGTAGTGGAGTCGGTTGGAGTCGGTGGTCGGACCAAGCTATCGCTCTAAGATATCA
>JAJDNL010000280.1 GCA_022340745.1 Deltaproteobacteria bacterium | reverse complement strand
ATGCTCCATGCTCCATGCTCTATGCTCTATGCCCTCTGCTCACTGATTCTTCTGCATGTGTATCTCCATCTCCCTCATCTCTTTTTTTTCTATATCCCGCAGCTCTTTGGTGGCATCCAGAAGCTGGCGCTGAAGGCGGATGAGTTCTTGATTCTGCTGATATACCAACCCCAGAGCCTTTATCAAGTAACGATTGAGAAGCTCGACTCGTTTCTCGGGACCTTTTTCGCGCTTCAGGGATTGATCCAGAAAAAACTCCAGCGATTCATACTCGTCAGCAGCACCATAGACCTTTGCGGGAAAACTGGACACGCTCAATAAAACAACGAGAGCCAACATAGCTATTGCCGTTTGCCTCATTGCAACCCTCCATGAAAAATAGTTATCCCTGTTTGGTGGACTCGCCCGGATATATCATGAATTGCTGTCGCGAGACCACGAAGATGGGCGTGCCACCTGGCAACTCGTCCCGCGGTACCGCGGGATTGGTTCCGAGGCGTACCTTAACGGTACGTCGCAGGGGCCGACACCCGAGGACGCCAGGAAGGACGGCTACATCCGTGGTCGCAGCAAGTGATTCATGATATATCCGGGCGAGATGGAGATAAGAAAAACCGCGGTCACGGCCGCGGTTACCACTCATTGGTGGAGACGATGGGATTCGAACCCACGACCTCAGCGTTGCGAACGCTGCGCTCTCCCAACTGAGCTACGTCCCCTTGTAGCTTCTGTATTTATAAGCTCTCGCCAAATCAGTGTCAAGAAAATCTGGGGAAGGGTATGTAAACAGCTGACAGAAGACGGAAGTCAGAGGTCAAACGTCGGAGGTCAGGGGGCAAGCGTGAGACTGATCTCTGATCTCCGACTTCTGGCCTCTGTGATTGACACTCCACCCTGCAGAATCAGTGGATGCCAATCACCTGGACTAGATCCTTATACACTTTATAAAAACGCCGGTGGTCGGCCATAGCACGTTCAAGTACGAGTTTCACTTTTTGAATATCGCTGGCATTGATCACGGCGTTGACACTGTTGGCAAATGCCAGCAGGTTGTCTAACGTTCTGATATGGCTACTAATCATCATCAAAAAGATGTTTCTACGAGTAGACATGGGCATGGGCTGCAGATAGCGTAGTATGGTGTTGTTTTCAGCACTCTCCCCACAGAATTCCTCATCCAACATCACCAGATCATATTGATTGTAACGGAGCTTACTGAGTGCCTCTTTTACTGAGGAAGCCACACTAGTGTAGTAGTTTAAGTCTTCAAGAGCTTCTTTCACAGCCTTGAGCCGCTCGGGTTCATCCACACAGACAAGGGCGCTCATGGCACCTTCTTCGAGAACCTCCAGGGGAGAGTCATAGGCGCTGGTCGTATCGAGATCAGCCTCAATCGCCGTAGGCGCATCAGTAACCTCCGAAAGAGACACGTCAACGCCAATTGTAGCGCCCTTGCCTCCGGAGGCTTCCTGCGGCTCCACTATGATGGTACGTCTGCATTTACTGCAGGTCGCCTTGAATTGCCTACCCCTGGGCATCTTTTCATCAGGCACGTTGAAAGCAGCCTGGCAATGATTGCACTGAATTCTCACTGATTATCACCCCCCGGCCCGGGTTGACCGTGCTTTGTACACCTACTTTTTCTTTTTGCCCCGGGTCCCGTATCCTCTGTCTACTTCGAGACCTTCGATGTCGGTCACCTTTTCACCGCGAGCGGCTTTGATCCGGTCAATACCGCGTCTCATGATGGCCTTCTTGGAAGAATAGGCCATGGCAGTATCATGGCTTACCTGACCTTCCTGGAAAAGCTCTAAAATAGAGTCATCAAACGTGCACCAGCCGAATGCCCGATTGCTCTCGATGACCTCATAGAAAGTCTTACCTTCACTCTCACCATCAAGAATGATTTCCTTGACTCGAATGTCTTTGCCCATTATCTCAAAGGCCGCTACCCGACCACCACCCTCTCGTGGAAGGAGACGCTGGCACACAACATAGCGAATGGCATCAGAAAGACGAATTCTTATCTGCTTTTCTTCTTCGGTATCGAACATGCCCAAAATTCGGTTTATGGTTTGGCCGGCATCCACCGTGTGAAGTGTGGTGAGCACCAGATGGCCCGTTTCTGCGGCGCTGAGTCCAATCTCTACCGTTTCTCGATCACGCATTTCACCCACCAGAATAATTTTGGGAGCCTGGCGTAGCGACGCCCTCAGACCGCTGGCAAATGTATCAAAATCGGTCCCCATTTCCCGTTGGTTGAAAGTGGCCTTACGGTGATGGTGGACAAACTCCACAGGATCTTCCAGGGTCACAATGTGCACCGGTCGAAGATCGTTGACCTCATTGAGCATAGCCGCCAGCGAGGTGGATTTACCGCTACCTGTTGCCCCGGTGACAAAAATGATGCCGTTTCTCTCATGGGCCATCTGTTTGAATACCTGCGGCAACTTGAGATCTTCGACGCTGGGAATTCGTGTTTCCAACTTGCGCATGACCACCGAAAAATAGCCCCGTTGAGAAAAGACGTTGACTCGAAAGCGAGCTTTCCCAGCCAAGTGGTAGGAAAGATCGCAAGAACCCTCGGATAGCAAAGTTTCTACGTTACGTCGATCACCTCCCAGTAGGTTCAAAGCAAAGGTCTCGGTCTGAAAAGGCGTCAAGTTATCGATCTGCACATCCATGGGAACGGCCATGAGTTCCCCGTCGGATTCCACCTGAAAAGGACGGTCTACCGTAACAATCAGGTCAGAGACGTTTTCATGAAAATCCAGCATCTTCCGAAGAAAATGATCTACCTCTCTCTTGCGCATAAAAGTTTCCTTTACTTACGAGTTGGCTTCAGCAGAATACTCCGCCACCACAGTGTATTCCCTCGGAGTATCCAAATGACAGGGGTAACCCTGCAGCCCACAAAAATCGTTTATGCTAAATTTTCTCTGAAGTCCAGAGTCAAAAGTCAACATACAACCGACCCCTTTCAATCCGTAACTCGGAGAGCCACTAAACCTCAGTGAAATCGGTAGGTGGATTTCGCAAAAATGGCCGAAACTTCTCCTTATCATCACACTTCATATAGGCTTCGTCGGCACTTATCCGGTTTGACTTCAACTGGGTCATAATTGCATCGTCCAACGACTGCATGCCGTATTTTTTCCCTGTCTGGATGGCCGTGGGTATCTGATAGGTCTTGTTCTCCCGCACCAAGGCTCGTACCGCATGGGTGGCGATTAATATTTCCGGACAAACAATGCGCCCGGGAATATCTATTCTCTTGAGCAGATTTTGCGCAACCACGGCCCGAATGCCGTCAGCGAGGGTGGAGCGTATCTGCGCCTGCTGCTCAGCCGGAAATACTTCGATCATTCGATCCACAGTCTTCGCGGCGCTGGTGGTGTGGAGGGTGGCAAACACCAGGTGTCCGGTTGCAGCGGCCTCAATGGCCAAAGAAATGGTCTGCAGATCGCGCATCTCTCCCACCAGAATAATATCAGGATCCTCGCGCAAGGCCCCGCGCAGTGCCGAAGCAAACGATTTTGTGTGCATCCCCACTTCCCGTTGGTTCACGATGCAGCTCTTGCTCTTATGGACAAATTCTATCGGATCCTCAATGGTGATGATATGATCCTTTCGCTTTTCGTTTGACTCATCAATAATGGCTGCAAGCGAGGTAGATTTGCCGCTGCCGGTGGGTCCGGTTACCAACACCAACCCCCTGGGCAGCATGGCCAGTTTACCCACCACCTGAGGAAGACCCAGCTCCTCCACCGACAAAATTTCACTAGGTATTTCACGAAATACCGCCCCAATGCCAAAATTTTGTTGAAAAAAGTTTGAGCGGTACCTTGCCAGCCCGGGTATTTCATAGGCAAAGTCCACGTCCCCGGTTTCCTCAAAGGTCTTTATCTTATCCTCCGGCGTAATCTCATAGAGCATCCCTTTGAGTTCATCGTTGTCAAGTACTTTGAATTTGACTCGCTCCATTTCACCTTGGATTCTCAAGGCAGGCTGTTGTCCCGCCACCAGGTGCAGATCGGATGCTTTCTGTTCATGCATCAACTTGAAAAAAGCATCAATACGGGCCATAACTCAACTCCGGTTCTGAAGGTAGAAGCAGAAGTCCTCCACACTCTTCGGTCACATGGTGAACTTTCAGTTCCGCTGTTTGTCGCACAATAAGGATGGTTTTCTAAGCAACAGTTCAATCAGAAGGGCAATGCAAAAGGCGGGCCAGACGGGTCCTGTCATTTCAATAATCGATCATTCCAACTGTACTCCCTCTCGCCGGTGATAACCTTGCTGCTCTCTGAGGCCTTGCAGCGTCAGATCAGCAGATCGCGTTTCAGGTTCCACTGCACCCAGTCGTTCAAATCCTCCTCCATGCTGAATGTCCGCGGCTTAGAAGGAATCCCTTCGGCACTTACTGTAATCTGCTGCATCGCCTCCACAATGCGAATCCATTCCTCCACGGTCACCCGGTGGGGCCCGGGAACCCTTGTCGGACCTGGAACCCTCTGTATCTGGCTTCCCGGCTCCCCAGGAGCAGGAATCCGTTGTGGTTTGCGCACAGCCACCGTGCCACGATACACTCGAATCATGGCAGACCTGTCTGCAAGCAAATTCAAGCGAAAGACCGTTCCGCGCACTCCCACGATGGCGTTGTCTGTTTCCACCTGGACGCCCTTGCTGCTGCCGAAAACATCTTGGATGTTGGCCCACGTCTTTCCCAGCGCCAGGCTGAAGTGAACGTTGCGCTTTGACTGCGCCGGATTATATTCAGCCTTAACCAGCCGAACATCGCTGTCTTCATCGAAGCGAATAATACTCCGGTCTGGAAGCTGGAGTTCCAAGCGACCACCCTTCATGGTCATGATGCGTTCTCCAGCTTGCACAAAAGTGCCAAGCGGAAGGGCACTCCACGACGCTTCTGCTGAGGTCTGCCGCCGCACTTCACCTTGAACGAAAGTTACCCGCGCTCGTTCACCTTCAATGGGAAAAACGAAGGATTCCTGAGCCAGAATAGCTGGGCATAAACCAAGCAGCAGCACCGCAAGCAGCAGAATGCACCAGAACGTATAGGATGTGGTTGGTAGCCATCTCAGTCCAAAATTCTTCATGCCAAACCCGTTCTTCTTCGGTTAAAAGAGGAGTTGGTTGTGAGTCGCTCCACTGATAAGAGGGATAACGTGTGTACCGGAAATTGTGAGCGGTTTTGCTCATTGAAGCTCCCTGCAGCAAGCTGCAGGGAATCTTCGAAATGTAAGGAAGGGATCCCATTTTATTGTAGTTCGCTCGCTAACCCCGCAGCACGCTACGGGGAATGCGCTCGCTTTAGCATTTTCAATGCAGAATATTCACTTATCCTGTAATGGTCCGCCGGCTCGACTGAGGCTCCCTTGGAGTCCTCAGTCGAAGGGGCTGACGGAGTCAGAATGAGCTGCCGGTTAATCCCTTGCAGCGGAGGACCACGGAAAAATCCCCGAGCTTTCAGAAAACCCTGAGTTGCTCTTTTAATTCCCGTATTGCCAGCAAGGCGTCGGCACCTGAGACAGTTGCCATGGGCCGGAATTCTCCGGTACGCTTGTCAGCCACCGTCATTATGTTGCGAGTGGTACATACCATGACAGCATTGAAATAGGGCAGGTCGGCACGCAAATCAGGAAACGGAGAGGTACTTCCTATGAATTTGGTGGCTAACTTGTCATCGCGGGTGGCCTTGATCAGAATATCCTCCAGCATCATGGCATAAGAGGCACGGCTGATCTGTTCATCGGGTCGAAATGTGTGGTTGGGGAAAGGCTCTAAGCCGCGAACACCTATGCGTATGACAGTATCAATATCATGACGCAGCACATGCTCGGAAATATCAGTTGCCGGCGCCATCTTTACCATGGTTTCAGTCTCCATTTCCAGGCCAGACTTTGGCGCCTTATATGAGGTATCAAAAGTCTTAACGCTTAGCTTCTCGTAGATTACCTCCAGCTTGAGTTCCTCGACGAAAAGCGCGGCCACATCGGCACGGGTAATGGCTTCAACCAGGGCGATTTGTTTGCCCACGGTCGTACCAGGTTGAGCTCTCTGAATTTTCTGTACCAGTTCCCAGGACTGATTGGCCTCTGCGGTGTAGCCGGTATCCAGATCGAGAACTTTACGGTACATGGAGGCGGCTTCAGAGAACTTGTAAGACTGCTTGTACGCCTCACCCATAAAGTAATACGGCGCTGGTGCTTGATCATCATCGAGAACCGCGTAATCGAAGTTCTGTTTCGCATCTTCTAGCCAACCTTTCGGTTTGGTCATGGTGAAAACACGAATATAGCCTACGCGTGCGAAAACCTTTTGCTCCTTCCCCTTGGCGTATTTCTTGCCGCTCTTTAAACTGTCGAAGGCCTTGTCGAGCACTCTCTCTTTTTCTTCTATGTCCTGAACCTTGACATATCTTGCGGCCTGAACCAGTCCCATGCCCACGTGCGCAGGGCCGTACTTGGGAGCTAACTCTATGGCCAAGGTGAATTCTCTCTGAGCCTCGTCAAGGTTCCCTTTCTCAAAAGATCTCATTCCGTTGTTGGTGTGATGTTCAGGTGTGTCCATTACGCTCTCGGGTGCTCTCACCTTGGCGCAACCGACAAACAATGCCAGTGAAAAAACCAGGAGGGCTGTCAATGTCCATAGTCTCAAAAAGGTATGGCTCTTCATCTCCATATCCTCCCCGCAACCCAACTTCAGTGGGTTGCTGCCAATTTCCTCCTCAGGCACGATTCTTTTCTCAGCCCGAAAAAACCATGCCATGCGGATCTATTTAGCTCAGGAATCAATCGTCCCTGGAGCTTTACCAGCCTTAATCCAGAACAACCATGACCCGGCATTTTTGCAGGAAGCTCAAGTTCTCCGCAGCGCTCGTTAACTTGGCTGCATCACCGTCAGAGATCACCACATCACATTTTGCCGCGCCGGACGTTCGCAATGCTTTAACGGTTACAGGTCTATCGGTCACCCTGTTGTTTGCTTGGGCGGCACTTAGGTCTTTGGCATAGCCTACCATGCCTTGCTGAACCGCGAATTCTCGATTCACCATGGCAGAGCCATAGATTTCCTTGCCACTCTCATCCACGATCTTCGGTGCCATGGCCGGACGTGCGCCCAGACCACGGGCGTCTATCACCAAGCCAGTGTAGACCTGTGAGGCAGGCATCTCTGTGCCCGGTGGCGGCATCGGGAATCCAGGGGGTCCTTCTCCTCCCAATGGAGGCGGGGGCAGGATGACGTTGGCGAACTCGCCGCCCAGGCTCATTACCATTGTCACTTCCACAGAACCGTCACTCATGTAGGCAGTATCGATTACCTGGGCATTCCGGACAACACCCTGAACTGAGGTGCGAATAATGTCACTCTTGACGGTGAAGTCCTTTACCAGGGTCATGGAGTCCACCTGGACACCCTGGCTAATCTCCAAAAGGTTTCGGCGAGCAACCGTAATAGCAGCTCGTCTGGCCATCGCCCTGGCCTGGGCCATGTTGGCAGCTTCGGCCGGCGGGGCGCCAATTCCCACCGCGACAACCTTTCCGGTACTCCAATTGATGCTGCCCTGGTCAAACTGTTGGACCACCTCACCCTGAGCCCAGACCATGGCACCTACCATGAGAACTGCCGACACAAAAACGACTATGGTAAACGCTACAGTTTTTCTCATGCTATCCTCCTCCGCCTTTTCTCGGGGCCAGTCTGCTTGACTCAAGCCACGTCAGAAAATTGCTGCTTCCTGCAGAGAGTTGCAGTCCCGCTGAAACGGGATTCGAAATGTAAGGAGCTAATCCATTGTATTGTAGACCGCTCGCTAACCCCAAAGCAAGACTTGTTGACTAGACCTGTCGACGAATTCAGGTCGAGTCGCTCAAATCGAGTTGCTACGGGGAAGGCGCTCGCTGTAGCATTTTCAGCATGGAAATAGGCAAAAGGCCCGGTTTTCAGACCAGGCCCCCTTTTTCCAACACTTTCGCTCAGTTCTTGGCAGGCAGCTTCGTGTCATACTGTCCCACCGATTTGCACCTCACGCCGTTCCTTGGTGATCTACTAGTGCTTTATACCTTCTTCGTCCCCGATTTGTCAAACAATCAGTACAATGAAAATCCAGACAAACCTTCTGAGTTTTGTTTCCCGCTCTTTCGTTATCCACCTCGTCCCAGAATAACGAGCTGCTTAAACTTTCTTGTGAGATTTTTTGTCATTGACAGGTTAGAAGCAGTTTTGATACTATTACTAAATATTTTGAATCCTTAGATAAGATTGGCTCTTTATTGATTCTGAGTTCTCGTGGTTTTCTCTTTTACACTTGTTGCTTAGGCCAAATCCCATTAGAAACCATTCAACAATTCGGGTAGAAATCATGCGTTCCTCACACCTATTTTTACTCCTCGTTTTTCTAATTGGTCTCGTCCCACAAGTTGCAACGAGCCAGTCCACCACCCTAGAGAGCCAAGGAGTGGCGGCTATCGTTCAGGGTAACCGGGATATTTCTCGTGACAAAGCCATTGAAGATGCCCTCCGTAATGCTGTGGAACAGGCTACAGGCAGTCTTATTGAAAATGAAACTTTGGTGGAAAATTACCAACTGCTTTCTGACAAAATATATTCTCAGTCTAAGGGATACGTGCAAACCTATGAAGTGCTTGACGAGAAGGCGGACCAGGGTCTTTACAGGGTCACTATCCAAGCAACCGTGGCGAACGGTGATCTTAAGCATGATCTGCGCGCCCTCAACCTCCTGATGCGCCAAGTGCGAAAGCCTCGGGTCATGGTCCTTTTCGGAGAATCCATCTCCGAGGGAGTCGACAGCGGGAGATTGGCTGAAGATGCCATCTCAAAAGTGCTTCTCGACAACGGCTTCAAATTGGTGGATGCCGAAACTGTCCGCCGCAATCTGGGCCAGGACAAAGTGCAGGGGCTGCTGGCAGGAGATGGACGAGTCGCCGCAGTAATCAGTGACAAATATGGAGCTGACATGCTTCTTTTGGGCACTGCCCAGGCGGCCACCAACCAGGTGACTATTGGGGATATTAGGATAAACAGCAACCAGGCAGTAATCAGCGCAAAACTGGTCAGAGCTGACACCGGTGAGGTCAAGGTATCCGAGACTCGCCAAGCCGCCAAGCCCCACGTAAATAGTCTTTCCGGCATTCAAATGGCCATAAGTGAAGCCAGCGAGTTATTGGCCAAAGATATGATAGATAAAATTATCCAGATTTTTCAAGAAGAGGTCTACAACATAGCCAATGTTAATCTTACTATCTTCGGCCTGCAGGGATACGGCCACCTTCAGGAAGTTATTCAGCTCATTTCAGACAACGTTCGAGGAATTAAAGAGATCTACCAGCGTAATTACACCATGGGAACAGCCGAATTGGAAGTGGAACTAACCGGTAGCACCCAATCCCTGGCAGCGGATCTCACCACCAGAAAGTTCGGCAACTACAAATTCAACATCAAAGAATCAACTCATAACCAGCTTCAGGTTTATATCACTCCAACCACTCGCTGATTTCTGCCATTGGAAAGGGTAGGCTTTGGGCTGGTGGCGATAAGGGAGGCTACCTATGCGTTATGCAAAATGCCTTCGGCAGTTGGCATTTTTGACAACAGTCCTTTTCATAGTGAGCTGCGCCGCCGGCAAAGATAGCTATCGTCAAGGAGAGGAACTGAGCCAAGTGGGCAACTGGGAAGGCGCTATTGTCTTTTACAAAGATGCCCTTGCCCAAGAGCCTAACAATAAGACATACCAGGTGGCTTTGACAAAAGCCCAACAGGAAGCTGCCAGAAAATATTATCAGCGGGCCGTAAATCATTGGAGTAACGCCATTGTAAAAGATTACCAGGCAGTATCAACAACCATGGAGTATCTGAATAAGGCCATGGCGCTTGATTCGCAAAATCCAGACATTCTCGAGCTTCACCGCCAACTTAAAGCAAAAGAACAAGAACTAACCCAACAAGCAACAACATCGTACGCCGCTGGGGTTACAGCTCTCAACAATGAACAGTGGCTAAGAGCGGTCACCAACTTTCGCACGGTTAATGAGATCTACCCCAATTACGAAGACACCGAGGACAAACTGGCCAGGGCCACGGCCGCAGGAAGTGACGAATATTACAAAGAGGGCATCGCTGCGATACAGAGCGAAGACTGGAAGGGTGCATTGGCCGCTTTCGGCAACGTCCTGGTCATTGACCCCACATACAAGAACACCCGGTTGCTCATCGAAGAAGTCAAGAAAAATGATAATCCTCAATACTTTCTCGGCCGCGCCGCTGAGATGACAAGTGCCAACGAATGGGACCGGGCTATAACCTTTTACGAGAGGGCGCTTTCATATCTTCCAGGTGATCTGAATATCCAGACCGAACTAACCAAGGCTAAATTGCGAGCTGGCAGGTATTACTTTGATCAAGCCAATCAACACGCTAAGCAAAATCGTCTCTATCGAGCCAACAAAGAGTACCAGAAGGCTATCAATTACTCGCCTTCTGTGCGCAACAGTTTCTTTTATAAAGAAGCCTTGGAACGCTACACCAAAAAGGTCCTGCAGCGGGCTGCTCGGTACGCAGAGGAAGGCAAGCTGGGCAACAGTTTGGCTTGGTACTGGCAGTTGACTGAAATCAATCCACAATACCCTGAGCTTTTCTATAAGATTCAGGAGGCCGAAGACGCCATAAGAGGCCGGCTGAAGAGGGCCATTGCCATATTTGATTTTGCCAGCCCATCATATAACCCTGATGCCGGGACAAACGCTTCCTCAAATCTGATCACTTATCTCTTCAACAATTCCAGTGGGGATATTCGGATTTTGGAACGCCAGGATCTTCAGTCAATTCTCAAAGAAATGAATTTGGAGCAGGCGGGCATCGTCGGCGATATGGAGGCTGCCCGTCGGGTGGGGCGCATGACCGGC
>JAJDNL010000279.1 GCA_022340745.1 Deltaproteobacteria bacterium | reverse complement strand
CGACGATTTCAAATCCAACCCAGACAGTGAGACGTTCAATTGGAAACGACTCTTCTTCCTGCTCTTGGGGATAGTGCTGTTTGCGGTGGTTTATTACTCCCCTCACTGGTCCGACGCCGTAGATCCTATGGGAAAGGCATTTACTCTGAGCAGGGAGGGAAAAGGTGCTCTCGCTGTAGCACTTCTCGCCGCAACCTGGTGGGTCTTTGAAGTCGTGCCCGTTGGGGTTACCAGTTTGGCTATAGGGGTGCTCCAGGTCTTCTTCTTTATTCGCCCAGCCAGAAGGGCTTTCACTGACTTCATGGACCCCTCGGTGCTGTTCATCTTCGCCTCTATTGTCATAGGAATGGTTTTCACCAAGACAGGACTCACCAGGCGCCTGGCGTATAAAATGCTGGTGATTGTGGGTGAGAGAACCAGCATGATTTACTTAGGTTGCTTCCTGGTAACCGCAGCCCTGACCCATATTATGGCCCATACTGCAGTCGCAGCGACCATGTACCCACTTCTCTTGTCCATATACGGGCTTTACGGAGAGGGAAACAAACCAACCCGATTCGGCAAAGGTCTCCTCATAGGCATGGCTTACGTGGCTGGGGCCGGCAGTATCGTCACCCTTCTCGGGGCCGCACGAGGTCCCGTTGCCATCGGTATCTTCAACGATGTTCTTGGTAGGGAGGTAGATTTCTTTGAGTTGAGTTACTACATGTTGCCTGTCGGATGGCTCATGGTCTTTCTCCTGTGGGGTTTTTTCATGATCTTTTTCAAGCCAGAGAAGAAAGTTATTCCTGGCCTGCGACAGAGGGCCATCCGCCTCAACAACGAACTTGGCCCCATCACCAGAAAAGAGATCGTGGCCACCTGTATCATTTTAGGCTGTGTCCTGCTGATGTCGCTGCGTTCTTTCATCCCTGCTCTAAAACCCTTGGATAAAACTGCCATCATTGTGACCTCCACAATTTTATTCTTTATTACCGGCATTCTCGACGTCGACGATCTCGAAGAAATTCCCTGGGACATCATTCTCCTTTTCGCAGGTGCTATAAGCTTAGGCTTTTGCCTCTGGGAAACCGGGGCAGCTAGATGGCTGGCGGTGAAATGGCTGATGAAATTGCAGGGAGCTAACTGGTTCCTGTTCGTCATGGGTATAGCATTTTTCGTCATGCTCATGACCAACGTCATCATGAACGTGGCTGCCATTGCTATCTCCCTGCCAGTGGCCCTGGTGATTGCTCCCTATCTGGGGGTGGCTCCGGAGGTTATCCTGTTTGTCTCTCTGGCAACAGCCGGCATGCCGTTCCTTTTGCTGGTGGGAGCTGCTCCCAATGCCATCGCCTACGAGGCAGGGCAATTCACTGCAGGTGAATTCTTCAGGTACGGGACACTGGCTAGCATCATGCTTATGGTAGTGGTGGCTTTCGCAGTTTTCTTTCTCTGGCCCCTGATGGGCATGCCGGTTGGAGTTTAGCAACGTACGACCCGCACCCTTGACAATGGGGGAGCTTTTCAGGGCGACGCTTTTGGTAAATTTACCCATTTTTTACCAGGTGACTTTTGGGTAACGAGGGGTCGAATAGATGATAGTGTGCTAGAATGACAAAGGTTGTTTGAGCTTTGAGATTGGTGGCACCTATGCTGGATAATGAGGGGAGTAAGCGCATGAAAAACAACTATATTAGTGAGGAGATGGTCCAAAAGACAGTGGCCTTCCACGGCCACATGTGCCCGGGACTTGCCATAGGAATCAGAGCTGCAGAGGTGGCTTTGCGAGACATTGGCCCCCACGCCCACGATGAGGAGGTGGTGGCAGTGGTGGAGACCGACATGTGCGGGGTGGATGCCATCCAGTCTCTGACCGGCTGCACTTTTGGCAAGGGCAACCTGATCCACCTGGACTACGGCAAAAATGCTTTCACCTTCTATCGCCGTTCGGACGGCAGGGGCATCCGCCTCGTCACCAGGCCGGATTCGTTTGGTGAACCGGATCCTGAATGGGAAGCTCTCCGAGAAAGACTCGGCGACGAAGACCCTACCCCGGAAGAACGCGAGCGCTTCTGGGAATTGCATGCGGCCCGCTCGCGGCAGGTTCTGGAGATTCCCTTGGATGAACTCTTCGAATTAAAAGAGCCGAAAGGCAAGATCCCCAGTCATGCCCGGGTCATGGATAGTGTGACTTGCGAGGGTTGCAGTGAGCAGGTAATGGAAACCAGAACGCGGCGCTTTGAAGGAAAGACCCTCTGCATTCCCTGCTTCCAGCAAATGGAGCAGCGCTAGCGTCAAAGGCGGGGGCTCTTGCCGATCCTCGCAGTTTTTCCCAATCCGATTCAATTTCGGTTCTCACTCAGCTTGTTTCGGCTGGGGATTGCTTACGTACGTTACATCAAATCCAACGTTGCTCAGGTCCTCCACGATAGCCGTCGTATCTTTGACTCGCAGCCTGATAAGGGCGATCAAATCTTGTTTTTCTCGTCGGGACCTGGTCATGAGACTCAGTATCGGTGCCCGATGACGATCTAGAATGGAGAGAATCATATTAACTTCTCCCAACCGGGCACCAAGACCCTCGATCGTAATTCTAACTCCCTCTTCCCCTAACCCGAGGAACTTGTTCAAAAGCCGAATGATATCCCCATTCGTTATTATCCCAACTAATTCCCCATGCTCCATAACCGGAAATCCAGTGTTGCCCTTTTGCTGCCCTAGGTTCAGAGCCTCTTCGAACGGCATATCTGGCGAGACCGTGACGGGGTTCTTATCCATGATCTCCTTGACCTTCATCTCGTTGAGAAGATAATGCACTTCCTGGACGCCGAAGCCGGTAGCCTTTGATGGAGTAACTTCCATAAACAGATCATGGGTCATCATGCCAACGAGCTTGCCTCCCATCACGACCGGTAACTTCCGAACCTGATTTTCTCTCATAAGCTTTTGGGCTTGAAAGATGGGAGTTTCAGGTTCCACCGTAACCAGTTTTCTTGTCATAACGTCTCGCACTCGCATCAGCCCCCCCTGAAACCTTAATGTTCACCTCATTGCCCTTGCCCACATAGAATCGCCCCGGGAAAGGAATTTTTCGAACTGAGGTAGAGTAGATCATTCACCCTTAAACAATTGAAACCTGAAACCAGCAAAAGGCAATACGAAAAATTACTAGTCTAATTCCCCATGCCCTTTGGCATACCATTTGCCTATTACTAAAACACGCTCATCAACCACCCATTGAACAAGAGCGGTTTTTTCTTGTATTCTAAACTACTTGGGCTTATTTATCAGCCCCGGTGAGAGTATAAAACTGTGCGCCCGGGAGTATAGGGATGGATACATTCAAGTCACTGAAAAGACACCACCACGCCAGAACCGAGGTTAGATGGGAAGTATCTTTCATTACTCCCCAGGGCAAAATTGCCGGTGAAACCGTAAACATCAGCTCAGAAGGCGTTATGGTCTCCTGTCAGGAGTTGCCCCCGTTGGAGGACGACTTCCGCATGTTGATCAAACCACCGAATCACTACCCTATCGACATCACCGGTCGGGTGGTATGGACCACTATTTGTAACCCCATCAGCGGTGCGGAAACGATAGGGGTTGACGTCCACTTCATGTCCATACCGGAAAGAGACCGGCTCTTTCTTCAAAGCATGCTTCCTGAACAATTCGGGGGAAAGATGAGCGAAATAGGCAAACAACAGATGGTTCAGCCTAAGGAAGACGCAGAAACAGAAACCGTTCTACCGAGTACACCGCACGTTGCCGAGGTTAGCTTGCCGGTGTTTTACAATAGAGGCGGGAAAACGGTGAAGGCCACTGGTAGCCGCTTTTCTACCAGAGGATGCCATCTCTATACCAAGTTGGCTCCACCCTCAGGTTCAGTTTTTTCACTGAAGGTGGAAAATCCCCAGACCGGCAAGTCGATTCGAGTCGATAGCTCGGTGGTTCAGCGTAAGCGTTGTGTTATCAAGAATCAGTGGGGTATGATCCTGCGCTTCATGAACCTCAGTGGGCCAGACAGGGAAGAAATCAAACAGATCTTGCTGGAGGCCTCGGGCGCCGTGAATTCCAAGAAAGAACCGAAATACATCAAGAGCAAGATCGGCCAAGCCCTCCTGAAACATTTCACCAAGAAAAGAACCATTCATTAAGGAACGAGTGAGCCCTTCGACAAGCTCAGGGCGCTTCGCGCCGCAAGCAGTAAGCGGTAAGCGGTAAGCAGAAGGCACTGCAAAGACGTATACCTGCTCGGCACCTTTTACTACCTACTTTACAGGCCATTCGCTCCGCAAGCTAGCTTCTGCAGAGAAAAGGTTTCCGTAGTCGTTTCACGCCAATTGTTCCAAATATATCCATCCAGCAATTCGAACAATCGATCCAAGGCGGCAAACAAATTGCGTAAGATTTGCTTGCGCCTAGATTGACAGGTGTTGATAAATATTGTATATAAAAATTCAGGGTCCCAGGGGTTTTTGGCGTAACGAATCTGAAGCGAACTGGCAGCAATCGTCAGGAAGTATTCTGATACCTCCCTTTTTTTTCTTGTCAAATCTTAGCTAAATCTCACGTCTTCCTACAATAATGACAGTAACTTAGGTATTTAAAATTTTATTGCAAAGGAGAGCGAACATGTGGCGCAGAGCGCTAACTGTATTTTTAGTACTTCTTCTGTTCATGGGTTCTGCAACCGTATTTCTCGTGAGTTGCGGTGGTGGTGGAGGTGGTGGAGGAGGATCATCTTCTATGGGGAGCTCGGGGACAGGGACGGTAGCTGTCTCCATTGCGGATAACCCTACGGACGATTACGCGGCCATTTATGTGACCATCACTGAAGTTTCCCTTTTACCAGGCCCCGTGGTCATTTTTGAGTCCTTGCCGGGCAAAGAGATCAACTTACTCGAACATCGGGACAACAACGACTATTTGCTCAAAGTAAACTACAAGGTCCCAGCTGGAGACTATAACAAGGTACGACTTAAGATCTCTGACATACGGGCGGAGCCAAAACCGCTAACATCAGGTTTATGCACAGACAACATAAAGCTCCCGAGCAATAAAATCGACCTCAATCCTCAAGGCTCTTTCAAAGTGACACCAAGGGGGGCGGTTTCCATCCGCCTTGATATCGACGCCAACAAGGCACTTGACCTTCACGTTGCCGGCAATTCAGGTAAATGCATATTTAGACCGGTTATCTTTGTAGATATCGGAGAGGGAGTTCCGGTACAGACATGTCCGCAGGTCATTGCCGGCACCATTACGGAAATAAATTATAATAATTCAGGACAACCTGTTGATTTTGTCCTAGAGCGCCTGGGCAATGGCGATAGTGTTAATGTGAATCTAACGAAAGATGTCGTTGTTTTCAACGGGGAGTTCGTGGACCCTAAAGTCCTTAAGCTTTATGACAAAGTCAAGGTTGTCGGGAAATTTGATAAAAAAATGGTATTTCACGCCTCTACTGTTGTCATAGGTGATGTTTTCACCATGCGAGGGGATGTTGACAGCGAAGTACAATTCGTGGATGCAGCCAGGACAGTGGGCACATTCGACTTTACGCCCTTCTCTGATGAAGAGATTTCGGGTCAAGTGGATGTGGAGGTTTGGAGAGACAATACTTCCATTCTGATTGGTTGCGAGACGGAGCTTGAGCCGGAAGACATCCAAGCCGGGATGACGGCTCGGGTTATTGGTAAGTACATAGCCACTGCTACTAGCAATGTACTTCGGGCGGTGGCTGTGTTTTTGAAGCCGCGAGAGATTTCCGGTAACCTCCTCTCCTGGAATGCCACTTTTGACGGGAATTACATTATCATGGATGTCGATGGCATAACGATATATGTGCCCCGCCTGACAGAACCAGATTTTCCCTACAATCAATTCTATCCAATCTATCTCGAACAGGATGGACCAGTCCCACTCGGACTTCTTTGCGACACCAGGCAAGTCCGAGTTATTCTCGATCCCTATGCTTCAAACCCGCTTGTTGCCGAAGAGGTACGAGTCCAGGCAGAGCCACCGGAAGGGAATACCGGCACGGTTGCATACAATAATGCCCCGGTACTCGAGTTAGATGATGGCCAGAGCGTGTACGTCCTGCCAAGTGCGACCATACTGGATCAAGTTCCAGGAAGTGATAAGACATCTGTTGATGAGATTAGGCCTGGCGATAAGCTTTTTTATCATGGACTCGGAGCCTGCACTGGCGATGATAATGCTGACTTCTACGCATTTATCGTTCAAGTGGTGGAGTAACCACCAACGCTGTTGGTGGCAAAATTTTGACTTGAGCTGGGGTCACTACTGACTGTCTTCTTTCCTCTGCCTTCTGCCTTCTGCCTGCTACCCGCTGCCCTATGCTCCATGCTCCAGCCCCCCTGGATTATCTCTTAAAATAGGATATAATTAGGATTATTTATAAATTTGCCAGGAGCGCTCATTGGAATTAGTCGGTCTTGGCAAAAACAGGCGAGGGCTTGAAATGTTCTCTAAGCTGCATCACATGAAGGCAACGGTAGAGCAGGCTTGGCTCAGAGCTCGCAGTTTCATCTTTACATGGCCAGGAAGGGCAAGTAATTTTGGGCAAGAAAGCAAACAACTGAAGTATCTCATCCTGGGCTCGATTGTCCTTCTCGGTCTCACCTTACTGCTTCCGGTGCATAGACTCCAGGGCTCTGAACAATCAGACCTGGCGGCATTGGATAACATTGATGCCATGCAAGCCATGGTCATCGCCAACCAATGGAAGTGGACTAAAAAAGAGGTAACCAGCTACGTAACCCCGCGGGGAGTAATATTTGTCTTCCCCGATAAAAAAGTTAAGGGGATTCGGCTGCCGGCAGATAAAATGGTGGTGGCTGTGGCTCCTTACATAAATAGGACGCATCAGTGAACGGTCCATTACATGTCCTCCTGTCAGGGGGAATTGCCCCAGAAAGCGTTTGAGGTAAAAGCTGTTGACCAGAGTGGAAAGGTGTTGGTCGATGGGACCGTTTCAACGTTACGGAATGGTTTCTTTGAACTGTGGCTGCCCAGGAACAGTATAATCGACCTCACAGTTCAAGGATTCAATCGAAAAGCCAGAGGCACCATTGAAACGTTCATAAACAGCAAAACCTGTATAACCACCTTTCAACTTCAATGAAGCACTGGGGGTATAATCCTTTTTCGCTTCATCCTTCCCTGTTACTCTTCCCCGTGCTCTACCTGTCTTGAGCCCGTCGAAGGATGCCCTTTGCCCTGTGCTCCCAGACATATTTCTTAAAAACCTACCTATCTAGTAGTTTTTCCTATTGACTTTCACTCGGCCCACGGTTCTAGTTGAGAACAGTCCCTTCTTTCCACTCTGGGCCAAAGGCGACGGCATATCCTCTGAGCTTCTTGCTGGTCCAATGGGGCTGATGATGAACGATTGTAGAAATGAATAGGAGGAGGACAAAAATGGCATATCGACTGGAAGGAAAGTTATTGGAGGTTTGTACCTGCAACGTACTCTGTCCTTGCTGGGTCGGTGAGGACCCGGATGGCGGTACCTGTGACGGCACTTTATCGTGGC
>JAJDNL010000245.1 GCA_022340745.1 Deltaproteobacteria bacterium | reverse complement strand
ACCGCTCTGGCCAAACCAGCTATGATAGGCTGTCTTACCTCTCGGGCCACCATCTTGACAGCCTGAGCGTCTCCGGGTGAAGAGCAGGGAAAGCCGGCCTCGATCACGTTTACGCCAAGTTTTTCCAGTTGGAGGGCGATTTCCAACTTTTGCTTGGCGTTGAGTTTGGCCCCAGGTACCTGCTCGCCGTCTCTCAAGGTAGTGTCGAAAATGGTTATCTTCCTTGTTGTCATGATTGCCTCCAAAAATAGAACGGGTTAGAGGAAGGTCAGATTCATCTGCTGCTTCGTTCGCTGCAAGAGCCAGCCCCATGCTCACCACCTCCTTTCAGATTTCAGATTTGAGATTTAAGATTGTAGATTAAGAAACTAAAGGTTTCAGGTGTCAGGGAAAAGAAACAGAGAATTCAGTAGTCAGTGGAAAAGAGGTATTTCCCTCTTTGTTTTTCATTCTGGATTCTGAATTCTGACTCCTTTATTTCGCAATTCGCAATTCGCAATTCGAAATTCGAAATTTCCTCCCTATGTTCTCTGCTCAATGCTTCTCTTAAATCTTCAATCTGCATTCTGCAATCAAAAATGAAAAAGGCCATGAGCTTTCCGCCCATGGCCTTCAGTTTTGTCGACGAGTAGGTGGTCAGCGACCATCAAAGGCAATGGGCGGGCCGCAGAGGCACAACAGGCCCAGAAGGAGCAAAAGCCCCAGGCTAAGTAGACCGTCCCACTGCCGAATTAGCATCATCCTTACCTCGTTACCTGTCATTTAATCTTATTATATATCTTAATAGTTCAATATTTTCAATAAGAAAATGAACGTGCGACCGTAATCCGCTGATTGTTGTCCAAACTACCCCACGGTCCAGACGAACGCAGTGATCAATCAGCAACTGCAAACTCTAAAGGCTTCTTGAGATCGTCCAATGTTAGCATGCCGCTGGAGGGTTTCTCTTTGTAAGGCCACTGCAGACCCCCTTCTTCCAAGCGCTCATACGTTAGCCCTTCGTAGAAGGGCACCACCGTGATGATTTCTTGGTAAACAGACTGAGCATCAGTGTATGAGGTTTCCGGATCTAACCGGTTGAGAAGGTCGGCGAGAATGCGCCAGTCGGGGAGGGGACCATCAGGAGCCTTCAGAGCCGGTCTGAGTTTCTGGGTTCTTCGTTCTGTGTTGGTAAGAGTGCCCTCCTGCTCTGCAAATCCCGTGGAGGGCAGAACCACATCCGCCAGTTCACCGCTCTGAGTAAGGAACATGTCCTGGACAACGAGAAATTCAACCTGTTTCAGGGCCTCCTGGATTTTCTCCCTTTCAGGTTCGGTGGTGATGGGATTTTCTCCCATGAGAAAGAGGCTCTTCACTTTCTGCTGATGAGCGGATTCAATTATTGCTCTGTAGCTAAGGCCTGGGCTGTCAGGTAACTGACCGGACCATACGTTGCTGAAGCGATCACTGCCTTTCAGATCTGATACGCTTACATGACCAGGGTAGCACAAAGGACTCATTCCCATATCCATTGCGCCCTGTGCATTAATGTAACGATACAGCGGATAGATTCCGCTCTGTGGCTGCCCCAACCGTCCGGTGAGCATAGCCAAGTTCGCTATGGCCTCGACCTTTCTGGCGCCGTTCGCATCGGCAGTAAGGTCTTCTGAGTAAACAAAGGCGACAGAGGTGGCGGTTGCAAGGGTTCGGGCGAGCTCTTCAAAGGTGCTGGGCAGGATATCGGCTCGAGCCACTGTTTCCAGGTGGTCCACCTGGGCCAGGGATTTTTCCAGGGTCTCGATACCGTTTGTATTGGCAGCCACAAAGTCCTTATCATAGAGTTTGCGTTCCAGTAACACTTTGATCAGACTTTGGAGAAAGTCGAGTTGGTGTTCTTTAGCAATGATAAATGCAGGTTCGGCTATTCTACCCAGTTCTACCTCAGTGGAGCTCATGGCGATGAGTCGGTTGCCGTGGGTCCGATTGGCTCTTCGCAGGGCTGTGGCAACTATGGGATTATTTTCTTCGAGCTGGTTGCCCAGTGCGAAGACGACCTCCGCCTTTTCAATCTCACTCAAAGAACTGGTCATGGCTCCTGTGCCAAACGTTTTGGCGAGACCTGTCAAGGTGGCCTGCTGAGATTGGCTTCCCGGATAGTCCAGGTTGTTGCATCCCAGTTGAGCGCGAAAGATCTTTTGCAGCAAGTAATTGGCCTCATTGGTGGCTCGCGGGGAACCTATTGCCGCTAAAGAATGTGGGCCGTGCTCCTGATGCAGTCGCTTCAATTCATTGGCCACCAACTCCAGGGCCTCATCCCAGTTGGCCTCCACCAGTTTGCCATCTTTTCTTACCAGGGGAGCCTTGAGCCGTTCAGGGCTCGACAGATAGTCAAAGCTGTCAAACCGGCCCTGACGGCAGGTGTGCCCATAACTAGGCGCTGCTGTTGGTCGTGTGGTCACCGTAAAGAGCGTATCTCCCTTGATGTTCAGTACCAGATTGCAACCACAGCCGCAGTGGGGGCAGAAGGTCTCCACCTGTTCATAATGAAATGGACCCGGTTTGCCCTCACTGATTCGTTCCTCCAAGGCCCCGGTGGGGCACAGATCCAGGCAGAGGCCGCATGAGACACAGTTGGTGTTGATATTGGGAGTATCGTCAAAGTCAATAGCGTCAGAACATTGGAAGTAGGTGCACGCTTCGTAGCACTGTCGACAGCGAATACATTTGTTGGGATCCAAAGCAATGAACTGGTGGGAGTCGCGAGTTGAGATTTCGTCAAAAGCTATCTTAGGTAAAAGACGGGTGGTGGTTTCCACCCCGAACTCAAAAGCGAACCTGCGAAGTTTACAGTCGAAAGCATCCATGCACCCACAGGAAAGACAGCGGTCAGCTTCTCTCAAGGCGCCTTCTTCCGAGAGACCCAACTCGATCTGGTCGTTGCTCTTGGCGCGTACACTTGGCTCCAGTTCGGGCATGAGTTCGCGGGAGGCTGAGGTAACCTTGGTAGTAAACTGTTCCTTCTCAATGGCTTCTAGATCCCCTTTCAAGACGTTAAATGGCTTGGCTTCGCCCTGCACCTCTTTGTCGCGCAGGTAGAGGTGGATGGCCATTGCCGCTTTGCGACCATCAGCCAGAGCTCCCACCACTGTTTCAGGGCCACGATAGACGTCACCGCCGGTGAAAACGCCGTCTAGACCGGTGTACAAGCTGTCCGGATCAGCGCCGAAGGTATTCCACCGGGTGGTGGGAATTCCCTCGACCGCTTTGTCGGATTCCACTGGGGAGAGATTGGGGAATTGACCAATGGCGGCGATCACCATGTCAACGGGGATTAAAGTTTCAGAACCTTCCATGGGCACCGGTCGACGCCTGCCGCTGGCGTCCGGCTCACCCAGCTCCATCTTCACATACTCTAGTTTTTCCACCTTGCCATTGCTGCCGAAGAGCCGGACAGGGGCGGCTAAGAAATGAAACTGGACTCCCTCTTCCTCTGCACCATGGATCTCTTCGGGACTGGCAGGCATCTCATCACGGGAGCGTCTGTATATTATAGTTACCGTATCTGCCCCCATGCGCACACTATTGCGGGCCGCGTCGATGGCAACATTCCCACCGCCGATAATGGCTATATTCTTGCCCATCTCAATTGGTTTCTTTAGGGTAAGATCAACAAGAAAGTCCACACCAGACCATACGCCCTGGAGATCTTCACCTACTATGCCTAGTTTGCGTGTATCCCAAGCGCCGATAGCGAGGAGAAAGGCGTCATATCCTTCTTGTCTCAGGGAATCTATGGTGAAGTCTTCTCCCCATTTGACTCCTAACTTGACGTCTATATTGCCCAACTCCAGGATACCGTCAATCTCCCAATCCAGGATTTTCTTGGGTAAACGATATTCGGGAATACCGTAGCGGAGCATGCCACCGAGGGCGGGCATCGCATCAAAAATGGTGCTGCCGTGTCCCAGACGCCGGAGGTAATGGGCTGCCGAAAGGCCGGCAGGCCCACCTCCTATGATTGCTACTTTGCGTCCGGAGAACTCTGCTAAAGGGGGCGGGTTTCGTTTCCCTGAGTGCATCTCGTAGTCAGCTACAAAACGCTTGAGATGGTTGATATTGATGGGCTCTTCCACCAAGTTGCGGTTACATTTGTATTCGCAGAAATGAGGGCAGACCCGACCAATGGTGAGGGGCATGGGCAACCGCTCTCGGATGAGCCTGAGCGCCTCGATGTACTGGCCCTGGGAGATGAGGGCAATATATCCTTGAATGTCAATGCCGGCAGGACAGGTCAATTGACAGGGAGCAATGCAGTCACCATAGTGTTCCTTGAGGAGGAGTTCGAGCATGAGCTTGCGAGTCTGCTGAATCTCCTCCGAATCGGTGGTTACCACCATGCCCTCTTGGATTTCAGTACCGCAGGAGGCCTGAAAGTGTGGTTCGCCTTCCACCTGAACCACGCAGAGGCGACAACTTTCTATGGGTTTCAGGACTTCGTTGTAGCAAAGCGTAGGAATGTAAATGTCGTTTTGCCTGGCGACTTGTAATATGGTGCTTCCTGCTTCGGCCTCTACTACGTGCCCGTTGATGGTTAGTCGGATTTTCTCCTTCATGAATTCCCTCTTTTAATCCAGTAAGTGCTTCGGCTCATAAGACAATCTTTAGCATCATGGGAAAAATCTCCATGCTTTACTGCAGAAATTCCATCCGGCTTTTCTGGCCTGCACGGCCACAGGTAGGAAAATTGGATTTGTACATATAGCATACATCTTCTTAAGAGTCATTCACTTTGTGAATTTTAGGACTTACGGTGATGAGGTTATGTCTTCATCCCCCATCGCTTAAGGTTTATGTTTCGCGCTGTATTCATCGGGGCCAGAGCTACTCAGGAAGTAAGGTAAAGGGCGGCCCAGAAAACGATGATTACTTCAATGGAAAAAATCACGAAGAAAAGGATGTACTTGGAGACGGGAAAATCTTCAAAAATCTTGTTAGCTTTCTGTAAAAAACGAGCGCCTACAGGCGAGGCATACATCCTGAAAGGATCATCTGATCTGGTGCTATGTCCAGGTGTAGGACCGGCCACTTTATGCTCCTTGTCGGTTGGAATGAGTAGGCTAAAACGGCTGACCATGTTGGACAGACCGGGTTCACAAACGACCAAGAATCAATTCGTACTCTATGGATTCTTAACAGCTTGTGAATAATATCTTTTTTCCAGCGAGGCAGTATAACCTTTTTCATTTCATAGTACAAGAGGAATCTCATCATGAGGGACCCCGGTTTTTCTATGGTATCAGCAGTGGGTTCCCCCAGCATAACTAACCTAATCTGTGCCAAAAAACTCTATGGACAGAGCCTGGACCACTGTTTGTCTACACGAGTACCACAAGAGAGGAAAAACTCTCCCACAGATATTTTTTGGGTGCCTCAGAAAATTTCTCTTTTTGCCTTGACGGTCGTAGCCATATTTGTTACAAAACACGTCGTTTGTGATAACCATCACCAAGTGTTTTGCTCCCACCTGATTCTCGTTCATAGAACAAAGTGACGACATTGGCCGCTGTTGGGCTTACCGGTGACCTTGTCCACCAAAGAGTTGAAAGTAATTTATGACCGCACAAGCCTTACATGACTTTGTTTACGTTGCTGTGTTTTTGTTGGTTGCTATGCTCTTCGCGGTATCGCCGATCATTGCTTCCTGGTTGATTGGCGGTCGGAGCGTCGGTGCTAAGCGGGCAGAGACCTATGAGAGCGGTATGCCTGCAATTGGCAGTGCTTGGATACAGTTCAGCGTTGCCTATTATATCTATGCCCTCATCTTTCTTGCCTTCGATGTGGACGTTCTCTACCTCTTTCCCGTGGCTCTGGCATACGACAAAGGATTTTTCATTCGCGACTTTATTGAGATCGTTATCTTCATCGGTATTCTGTCCCTGGCCATTGTCTACGCTTGGCGTAAAGGAGTTTTCACTTGGCAGAAAAGGAGATAGCCCCTGGCGCCCGCGTGCAACTCGCGGTTGTAGAGCAGGTACTCAACCTGTGTAGGGCCAATTCCCTCTGGCCCATGACCTTTGGTCTGGCCTGTTGTGCCATCGAGATGATGGCGGCCGGAGCCAGCCGCTTTGACTTGGATCGTTTTGGTGCTGGAGTTTTTCGCCCTTCCCCCCGGCAGTCGGATTTGATGATCGTGGCAGGCACCATCTCCAAGAAAATGGCCCCGACCATAGTGACTCTTTGGGAGCAGATGCCAGCGCCCAAATGGTGTATTGCCATGGGCAACTGCGCAATTTCCGGGGGGCCGTTCGAGTATGACGGTCAATATGCCATTGTGCCGGGGGCTGACCTCATCGTACCGGTGGATGTTTACGTTCCCGGGTGCCCACCTCGACCCGAGGGGTTAATTCAAGGATTTCTGGCGTTAGAGGACTTAATCACCAAAGGCGAAAAACGAAATGTCCTTAGAAGGTTTAAAAGAAGAATTGTCAAAGGTCGTTGAGCCGGGGGACATGGTCCCCCGGGAATATGAAAAAGACGGCTGCTTATTGGAAATTAAGGCCAGGGCCGGTCAGGTGGAGTCTGTGGCCAAAGCAGCCCGCGAGGCCGACTGTTTTCTGGAATCAATCACTGCGGTTGACTTTACCAACGGTCCTCAGGTCATCTACCAGTTCAACTCATGCACCAGTATCTCCCGGGTGCTGGTGCGAGTACAACTGTCTAGAGGCGAATCGGTGGTATCCATTGGCAGCATTTACGATGCAGCTCTCTGGTATGAGCGGGAAGTGTTCGAGCTTTTTGGCATTCGGTTTGACAACCATCCAGACCTGCGCCGGCTTCTCCTGCCTGAGGACGCTGACTTTTACCCGCTCTTGAAAGATTACGGCAAGGTGCACGCCTTCAGAAGTACGGAAGATATCTATGGCGAATGAGTTCCTTGAGCCCATAACCGAGCAGACCTTCTATTTGAATATGGGGCCACAGCACCCTAGTACCCACGGGGTCTTGCGCCTTTTTCTCAAACTGGATGGGGAGTACATTGTTGAGGCAGATCCGATCATCGGCTACGGCCACCGTGGTCACGAGAAGATGGCGGAGAGTCACCTCTATGAGCAATTTCTCCCCAACACTTCACGGATGGACTACCTTGCAGGTCTGATTCTTAACCACGGCTACGTTGCCGCGGTCGAGAAGATGGTTGGTATTGAGGTGCCGCCACGAGCTGAGTACATCAGAGTGATCTGTGCCGAGCTCAATCGCATCTCCAGTCACCTGCTCTGGTTCGGGACCTATGTTATGGACCTGGGAGGCTTCACCCCTTTCCTCTACTCCTTTGATGACCGGGAGAACATCCTGGATATTCTGGATCGGGTCAGCGGTTCCCGTCTCACTTACAGTTACTGCCGTTTCGGCGGGGTGGCCAGGGATGTGGACGACGAATTCATCACGGCGACGCAGCAATTCGTTGAACGGCTGCGTAGTCGGTGGGATGACTATCATAATCTGGTTACCAAGAATGTAATTTTTATCCATCGAGCCAAGGATGTGGGGGTGATAAATCGGGAGCTTGCCATGCGCTTTGGCTGCACTGGCCCGATTCTGCGAGCTGCTGGAGTGCCATACGATGTCCGCAAGGCTGAACCCTATTCGGTTTATTCAGAGCTGGATTTTGAGATTCCCACCGGCAGCAAGGGGGATGCCCTCGATCGTTATATAGTCCGGTTGCAGGAGATGGAGCAAAGTCTGCGCATCATCGAACAGGCACTGGAGCGGCTGCCTGACGGGGCGATCAAGGCAGCAGTACCCCACAAAGTGAGGCCCCCCAGAGGCGACTACTATTTCGCAGTGGAATCTGCCCGGGGTGCTGTGGGTTTCTATATTGTCAGCGACGGAACCTCATATCCCTACCGACTCAAGGCCAGAGTTCCATCTTATGGTAACCTGCAAGTTCTCACTGAGGTGCTGCCCGGAACCCTGGTAGCGGATACCATTTCCATCCTGGGAAGCATCGACATCGTTGTACCTGAAGTTGATCGGTAGTCACTAGTATCTATGCGGAGATAAGCATGGCCGCCTGGCAAAACCTGGTAAACTTCCTCGGTCCTGATCTGACGCGGATTGTCGTGGGTCTCGTGGGTGTTTTGGCTCTGGTACAGGTTAACGCTCTGTTTTTAGTCTGGCTGGAGCGCAAAGTCGCCGCTCACATCCAGCTCCGAATTGGTCCGAAAGAGGTGGGGCCTTTTGGTATTCTCCAGACTATTGTTGATGGTATCAAGCTGGTGAGCAAAGAACTCATCACCCCTCGCCATGTTGACCGGAAACTGTTCATGCTTGCACCCATCGCTGTGTTTTTGCCGGTTCTGGTGAGCTTTGTGGTCATTCCTTTCAGCGAACGGCTCATTATCCGGGATATGAACGTTGGGCTGTTGTTGATCTTCGCCTTTTCTACCTTTAATGTACTCGCGGTTCTGGTGGGTGGCTGGGCCTCCAACAACAAGTACTCTTTGCTGGGAGCCGTCCGCGCTGTGGCCCAGAATGTGGCCTACGAGATTCCTTTGCTGCTCACGGTGCTCAGCGTGGTCATGTGGTCTAACAGCTTGCAGATGTCGGAGATCGTAGCCTCACAATCCAAGGTCTGGAACGTTTTTTGGATGCCTGTGGCCGCTCTTATCTACCTTATTTGCGCTACGGCGGAAACAAACAGGGCGCCCTTTGACATCCCGGAGGCAGAGTCCGAGCTGGTAGCCGGCTTTCATACCGAGTACAGTGGAATGCGTTTCGCCTTGTTTTTCTTGGCCGAGTATTCCAACATGCTCATCGTTGCGGCGGTGGCAACCACCTTGTTTTTCGGCGGCTGGAAAAGTTTTCCTGGTCTCGGATTTTTGCCTGTGCCCGGCTGGATTTGGTTTTTTGCCAAGACGTACGTGCTGATATTCGTGGCCATGTGGGTGCGTTGGACCTTCCCGCGCTTACGCTTCGATCAGCTCATGAACTTTTGTTGGAAGATCATGATTCCGGTGGCACTGCTCCATTTGATCGTCTACGCTGGGGTCATAAAAATTATAAATTAAGGGATTAAGGAATTGAGGAATTAAGGAATTGCAAATTAAGGAATAAAAAAATGAACAGTTTGAGAAGCCAATCCCTGAATTCCTAAATCCCTAAATTCCTGAATTTGCACATTGGAGCTATATGGGTATGATCAAAGACATTGTGGAAGGCGGCTGGAGCTTGATTGCAGGCATGTGGGTCACCATCCGCCGCATCTACCGGCCTGTGGTCACGGTGCAATATCCCCGCAAATATCTAGAGATGAGCCCGGCCTATCGCGGGCACATTGAGTTTGCACAATTTCCCGAGACCGGGAGCCATAATTGCGTTGCCTGTGGCACCTGCATGCGATTTTGCCCCACCAATGTGATTAAGGTCCAAGGCGAAAAGACGCATACTCACAGCGAGAAACGAGCGAGTCTCTATTTTATTGATTTTTCTCACTGCAGCCTATGTGGTCTGTGCGTGGCCAACTGCCCTACCCAGACACTGAAGTTTTCCGGAGAATATGATCTGGCGCATTATAGCCGTTGGGACGGGGTGGTAGATCTTATCCAACGGTTAGAGGAGTCGGCATGAACTCGGTTCAGAGCCTCATTCAACCCCACGTCCTGGCCCAGATAGGGTTCGCCGGGGTCGTGGCGCTTATCCTTGCCGGGGCGCTCATAGCAGTTTTTCCCCGAAGTATTCTCTACAACGTCTTGGGCCTTATTGTCTGCCTCACCGGGGTAGCAGGAATCTTTGTCTATTTGGGAAGCCCCTTTATCGCCCTGATGGAGCTCCTCATTTACGTAGGTGCAATTTGTATCTCCATTATTTTTGCTATCATGCTGTCTAGGCCGCTCCACCTGAGTCTACCCAAAAGGCGGTTGCCTAAAGTGGGCCTTGCTCTGGGAGTAGGCACGGCGGTGTTCATCATGCTGAGCGCAATCATCAGCCGCACTGAGTGGCAGCCGGCCGCGATGCGCAGCAGCGATTGGTCGGTCACCACGTTGGGCACCTATCTGCTTACCCGCTACGATCTGGTTTTCGAAGTGATCTCTCTGGTGCTGTTGGTTGCCATTCTCGGTGCCATCATCATCTCGGGTTATGCTCGCAGGAGTACGTCGTGAACAGTCTCTACACCTATCTTTTTTTGGCAGCGTTGCTCTTTAGCCTGGGGATCTTCGGGGTGTTTCAGCGCCGTTCTCTCATCGGCATGCTCATCGCGATAGAACTCATGCTGAATGGCGCCAGTATCAACTTCATGGCCTTTAACCGATTCCTGGCACCTGATCCCATTGTCGGTCAGATCTATACCCTGTTCATTATGGGCATTGCCGCTGCTGAGGCGGCCATCGCCCTGAGCATCATAGTGGCAGTATTCCGTAGACTTCGCTCCATTAACATCGAGCGGGCTCAAGAACTACGAGGCTAACCATGACCTCTTCCTGGTTCCAAGATCCAACTCTGCTGGCAGCCATGCTGGGAGCGTTGCTGCCCTTTGTCAGTTTTGCTGTGATAATGGTCTTTACCCGGCCATACCCGAAGCTGTCGGCTACCATCTCAGTTGCGGCCGTCAGTGTATCCCTCATCTGCGCCCTTTCCCTTCTCAGCCGCCACTGGCACCTGGAACAGCCTATCCAATACACGGCCAAATGGCTGGTCTCTGGGAAACTGTACCTTCCCTTTGGATTCATGCTGGATCAACTCAGCCTGCTGATGCTCACCATTGTTGCGGTCATCAGCTTCCTGGTGCAAGTCTACTCTCTGGGCTACATGGCTGGGGACCCTGGCTTTGCACGCTACTATGCCTTTCAGTCCTTGTTTGCTTGGGCCATGATGACAATGACCATCGCCCCCAACATGCTTCAATTCTACGTCTTCTGGGAGCTTGTCGGGCTGGCCTCCTATCTACTCATTGGCTTTTATTTTGAGAAGTTCAGCGCTTCTGAAGCGGGGAAAAAGGCCTTTGTCATGACCCGATTTGGTGATATTGCTTTTTTCCTCGGGCTGCTGCTGGTGCTGCTCCATTTCGGTAACTTGAACATTGTGGACCTGAATTCCGTTGATGTGACCGCGCGCATGTCACCAGCACTTATAACACTTTCTGCTATTCTGATCTTTGGTGGCGTTGCCGGCAAGAGCGCCCAATTCCCACTGCTCACCTGGCTGCCTGATGCTATGGAAGGCCCCACCCCGGTGAGCGCTTTGCTGCACTCGGCTACCATGGTGGCGGCAGGGGTTTACATGTTCGCCAGGATTTTTCCCTTTTTCAGTAAGTCGGCTACTGCCATGACCCTCTTTCTGGCAATTGGTACCATCACCATGCTACTGGCCTCGACCATGGCCCTGGTGACCAGGGACATCAAGCAGGTCTGGGCCTACTCCACCATCAGCCAGCTCGGTTTCATGGTGATGGGACTGGCGGCAGGCAGCTACTTCGCGGGGATTTTTCATCTTACCACCCATGCCGGCTTCAAGGCCTTGCTCTTCCTGTGCTCGGGAGTTTTCATCCACGAGTATGAAACCAATGACTTTTTCGAAATAGGTAAATACGGCGGGCGTGGTCTCAAAGTGCCAATTGTGTGCATGACCTTGGCCGCGGCGGCCTTATCTGGCTTGCCGCCCCTCTCCGGCTTCTTCAGTAAAGAAGCAATCATGGGGGGCCTGGCCGGCCTTCATAACCCCATCTGGCTCTGGGCCGGGCTTTTGGGTGCCTTTTTAACTGCCTATTATTCATTCCGGTTGATTTTCGCCATTCTTTTTCCAAAGAAAATCGAAGAAGTCCACCACGAGGAGCATGGTGGCCACGGGCACGGCCATGGCGAAGACCACCACCACGCGGGCATCTACTGGGTGATGGCCTGGCCCCTGATTATTCTGGCCACGGTCACGCTGGTGCTTGGTTTCTTCCATACCCCGCTGGAAAATTTCCTGGTGGGGCATCATGGTGGGGCTGAAGGTCACGGTGGCGGCCACCACGCCTGGCTCCTCTATGTGGCAGTGGGCCTCGCTCTTTCCGGTGTGGGCCTGGCCTGGCTCGAGTTCGGACGCAAAGGAGCCTCCCAGGTTGGTTTTGTGGAGCGGATCGAGCCCGTTAAAACGCTCTTTGCCGAACGTTGGTACATTGACCATTTTTATCGATTGTTTCTCGATTATGTCATCTACGGAATTTTTTCCAACCTATTTACCAGAAACGACCGCCGGGTGATCGATGGCGGCATCGACGGAATTTGCAGGGCTACTGTTGGCGGGGGCCGGGTGCTTTCATTTTTGCAGTCGGGAATGCTCCAGTACAACTTGATGGTGATGTTTGCTGTTTTGGCCCTGGTGGCACTTTACTTCTTCTTTTAGGGTGAAGAGCACATGAGCATGGAGTTTGCCAATTTTCCTTATCTTTCCGCCATTCTTCTCAGTTGTGTGGTGGGCCTGCTGGTAATCCTTTGTATTCCCGCTGAGCGCAAGATGCTGATCAAGTGGGTCAGTTTGGTCTTCTCAGGGATCGCCATGGTGCTCTCCATCTATCTTTTCATTACGTACGACAAAACCCAGGGAGGTCTCCAGTTCGTGGAGAGGGTGCTCTGGGTCAAGTCCATGGGCATCTACTACTTCAACGCGGCGGACGGTTTCAATCTGCCCATGCTCATGCTCACTGGTATAGTCCTCTTCACCGGGGTGCTTACCATGTGGGAGTTGGAGACCCGGGTTAAGGAGTTCTTCGCTTTCACCTTTTTGCTGGTAGCAGGCGTCTTCGGCGTTTTCATGAGCATGGATCTCTTCTTTATTTTTGTCTGGTACGATGTCTCCCTCTTTCCCATGTACCCGCTCATTGCCATCTGGGGCAGTACCCGGAAAGAATATGGCGCCATGAAGCTGACCCTCTATCTGTTGGCTGGAAGTGCGCTCATTCTACCAGGCATCCTTTATCTTTTTGTGAACTCTGGGTTGAATACTTTTGACGTTGTGGCCCTCATGCAGCCGGGCGTCTTCACCCCATTTCAGCAGAAATTCGCCTTTATCTTGCTCTATCTGGGTTTCGGCATCCTGGCGGGCGTGTGGCCTTTCCACACTTGGTCGCCGGTGGGACATGTGGCCGCGCCCACTGCTGTGAGCATGATTCACGCGGGCGTGCTCATGAAGCTCGGCGCTTTCGGGGTTTTACGCGTAGCCATATTTCTCTGCCCGGAGGGCTGGCAGTACTGGGCCCAACTCATGGCGGTGCTGGCGACCTGCGGCATTGTCTACGGCGCCTTTGTGGGTTTGGCCCAAACGGATCTCAAGTATGTAATCGGCTACTCAAGTGTCTCCCACATGGGCATTGTTGGTCTCGGTTTGGCCACTGTTACCGTAGATGGGCTTAATGGTGCAGTGTTTCAAATGTTCGCCCATGGAGTTATGACTGCACTCCTCTTCTCTTCAGTGGGCTACATCTATGACAAGACCCATACCAAGATGATTCCTGAGTTGGGCGGCATGAGCAAGATAATGCCCAAGGCCTCGGGGTATTTTATCCTGGCAGCACTGGCAGGAATAGGTGTTCCCTGTTTGGCCAGCTTCTGGGCGGAGCTGTTGGTCTTTATCTCTGCCTTTAAGACCTATCCGGTTCGGGGCGCACTGGCCATTTGCGCGCTGGTGGTGGGTGCCCTGTTCATGTTGCGGGTGGTACAGCGAACTTTTTATGGCGAGAAAAATGAGCAATTTGAGCATCTACCCGACGTCCCCTTTGGCCTCGGTATTCCCAGGATGATCCTGGTTGCGGTAATTGTATTCTTTGGCCTGTTTCCGTCGGTAATGCTTGATGTGATCCAGGTGGCTTCAGTTCCCTTTATCAACGGGTTGCCATGATGAATGTATGGACTCTTTTTATTCCTGAGCTTTACTGTTTGCTGATGGCTGTGGTTTTTTTCGGCCTGGCCATGTCGGCACGCCCAAATCCCAGGCGCGATTATTTTGCGGCGCTATTCATGGCAGGCGTGGGGGTGGTGGTAGCTCTGGCCTGCGTCAGGTTGGAAGGAACCCTCTTTTTCGAGGCCTATCGGGTTGATCTGTTTTCCCAAGTCTTCAAGGTCATGCTGGCCATGGGCTTCTTTCTGGTAGTCTGCCTGTGCACCGAACTCAATGGCATTGAGGAGCGACACCATCCGGAATTCTACCTTTTCCTTACCACCTGCACCTTGGCGATGATGATGCTGGTAAGCAGCGTTGAGCTGCTCACCATCTACGTTGCTTTGGAACTCTCCAGCTATTCGCTTTACATTCTGGTCCCCCTGCGCCGGGGGCATGGCGTCGATGTGGAGGCCGGTATCAAGTACCTCATGGTGGGGGCTTGCGCTTCGGCGGTGATGCTCTTCGGCCTCTCCTATGTTTTTGGGGTGACCCATACCACCTATCTGGTGGAAATTATCCACGTGCTTCCCGGCGTTATTGGCACGCCTGCGGCAATCGTTGGTCTGCTTCTGGTGCTCTGTGGTTTTTTCTTCAAGTTAGCGGTGTTTCCGTTCCATTTTTGGGCCCCGGACGTCTATCAAGGGGCTGCCAACCAGGTGACCGCCTATATTGCGACTGCTTCCAAAGTGGCGGCGGTGGCCATTATCATGAGGGTGGTGGCCTTGAGCGGGGGCAGTAGCAAATATCTTGTAGATATGCTGGTGACGCTCTCCATCGCCTCCATGACCCTGGGGAATCTGGTTGCCATTGTGCAAAAAGACATGAAGCGGCTGTTAGCATATTCCAGCATCTCCCATGCCGGCTACGTGCTCATCGGAATTCTCAGCATGAGTGCCACCGGCTATGCCAGTGCCATCTTCTATGCCCTGGCCTACCTGGTTATGAACCTGTGTTGCTTCTTGGTGGTGGTAAAGGTGTCCCATGACGGCAGTGATTTAAAGATCGCCCAGCTGGCCGGACTGCATCGCCGCGCCCCCTTGTTGGCCATGGCCCTGATGCTGGCTGTCTTCGGACTGGCCGGTATTCCTCCTACCATCGGCTTCACCGGCAAATTTCTGGTGTTCGCCGCAGCCATGGAAAAGGGCTACGTCGCCCTGGTTATTATCGCCATGATCAATGCCACCATTTCTCTTTATTATTATATCCTGGTGGTGAAAGCAGCCTATCTTATGGAGCCCGATGAGGAATTGCCCAGGCTTCCTGTTTCCATACCAACGAAAGTACTCACTGTGGCGCTGGTGACAGCAATGGTGGTATTTGGTGTGGCCCCGAGTTATCTTCTTGAGGTTGCCAGGGCCGCCGCCCGTATGCTGATGTAAAAGTAAGAAAAGTGACTAGAGTGTCTGAAATGGATCAAATGAACTAAAGCGAAGTAAAATGGAACCTCAAGTGCCAAACTTTTGCCAAACCAATGAACAGGGAGCATGCATTACCGTATGTGCACCGGCGGCAACCTGTACATGTGACTGCGAAGAAGTTCGACGGGTGCTGGAAGAAGAGATCGCCGCCCGGAACTTAGGGTTGACCGTTGGTACCATGAAGGTTGGCTGCAACGGTGACTGTCCTTACGGGGTTCTGGTGGGCTTCCCGCAAAAGGGTTTTTTCTATGAGCAGGTTGATCCAGAGCAGGCCAGGGAGGTGGTGAGCGGAACATTGATGCAAGGGCACATCTTGTTTGATCTACTCCATATCGATCCTCTGAAAGCAACCTCTGGAAAGATTCTTTATGACCGCTCGGGATTCATAGCGACGATTGATGATGGTTTCTGCATGATTCAGGTAGCCAAATACTTCCTCGATTTTGAGGAGGGTGTTTCCTGTGGCAAATGTGTGCCCTGCCGGGTTGGCTCTGTTGAGCTCCGGGAAATTCTGCAGCGTATTATTCAAGGAAAGGGCGAGCCGGAGGATCTGCAACAGCTTGATCTGGTTTGCCGTGCCATGCAGGATGCGCCCTATTGTGACTTTGCGAGAACTACCAGTGGTCCGGTGGTAACCATTCTCAAGCACTTCCGCTCTGAGTTCGAGAAGCACATCGACCAAGGAGTGTGTCCGGCTGGAGAGTGCGAAGCCTTAGGCAAGGAAATCGAAAAGAAAGAAACTGAAGAGGTCGAGGAGTAATCACGCAGCCACAGACTGTTTACCATGTATGTAAATCTCAGGGCGAGTTCTTTCTCGCCCTTTTTTATTTGGTCCGTTGTCCGTAGTCTGTTGTCCGTTGCGAAGAAAAGGGTCAGGGCATAACGCAGACTCAAAACCAAACCCGAAAACCGAAGCACGAAGCACGAAACAAATCCGAATGTTCAAAATCATAATGACCCAAACAGAAAGACCTCGGTCATGATATCCAACTATTTGTTTTAAACATTTGAAAATTCGAAACTGGGGACCCACCCGCAGGGTGGGGAGTCCGAAGGACCAATTTTGAATTTGTTTCGAATTTCTATATTCGGATTTCGAATTTATCTCCATGCTCCATGCCCTATGCTCAATGCCGCGAACGAAGTGAGCTGCAACAGACCACGGACCACTAACGACGGACTCGTTAATTTACTACAATGAGCGTACAGTCGCTCGTACTTTGCAGCATCTTTGCCGCCCGACTGCCAAGATTGAATTCACTGATGGCCGCCATGCCCCTGCGACCAAAGGCCAAGATGTTGTAATCACCCCTGCTCGCTTCAGCAATAACATCACGGGCGATGCCGCGCATTCGGGTTGGCACCTTGGTGGTAATGTGCGCTTCATCCATCCCAGCACTGGTAAAAGATGTCTTTGCTTTCGCAAAGATCCCTGCCATTTTTTTCTCGTGATCTGACCGCCATCTCTCCACCACAGCCTTCCGTTCCGACCGTTCCGCTTTATCGAGAATGTGACCGTCGTCCCAAAACTCAGGCGGCTTTGCTGGCATCACATGGAACAAGGTAATGCGTGTTTCGGAAAATGGGGCAAAGTACTGAGCCAGATGGGCAATCAAGCGTTCGGCGTACTTAGAGTCATCCACTGCTGCCAGAATGTTGGGTGGCTGCAGTTGAGGAGTCCCGATTACCCACACGGGCTGTGATTCTGCATGTTGACAGACCTTGGTAGTGGTACTACCCAGAAGAAATCGTTTGACTGCAGATCTCCCTTTTCTGGCAAGGACGATAGCGGCAAACTCGTCACTCTCGCTGGCGTTCAGAATATTTTGGGCAGTGTCTACGGACTTCAGCATGCTCTCAGCCTGGAGGCGTGACCTCTTGTAGCCCATCTCCACCAGCATACCAACAGCTTGGTCTAGAACCTGCTGGGCTTGCCTTTGCTGCACCTTTTCCCACTCGGAGACCTCGCCACTCAGAGTGGAAAGTTCACCCGGATAGAGCAAGGAACTTTCAGGAACTGCATGAAATAGGTGGAAACGAGCGTCGCTCCCCAGGAAGAGTTCAGCAAGATTTCTCAAAGCCTGCAAAGTATTTTGCGAATCATCCACGCCGAAGAGAAGTGTTCTGGTCATAGCAGCGCCTCCATGTCATTAGTCGTTATTCACTAGCCATTGGTGATTGGTCAGTTGTGGCAAGCATGCAGTACCATTCCATACATATAGAATAATACCTATGGCCTCAAATCACAATATTATTGCTGGCACCTGTGGTATAACTGCTATGGTGCTGTCGACATCCGAGCTTGCCTTGGTAAGTAATTCGATATGTTCTTTTAAGAGAAGGTATGCTGCCAGTGCTGCCAGGGAGGAACTCTAACTCAGAACGCAATGATGGGGGTTCATGGCAAGAAGCAGTTACCAAATGGCCAGTGACAAACTTACATCTCGATTCCGAAGAAGTTGCCCATGAGAAAATTGAGCCTCTTGCGCAAGACTGCATAAGAGTAATGCCTGGTTGCTACTTCATAATTGTATTCTACGATTTGCTTGCGCCGTTGAGGATTTTCCAGAATTTCCCGGACTGCCTGTACCACCTTTTTGGTCAAGAATCCATCCATTACCACGAGGTCAAAGGCCTGTGGTTCGATATCTCTGACAAAAACGCCATAGCGATTTACCAGTAGGGGCTTGCGGAAGTAGATTGCTTCCAGAAAGGCGTTGCCGAAACCCTCATAGAGGCTTGGATAGGTAATGAAATCCGCATGCGGATATATATCCCACAGGGTGTATTGTCTCTCCCCATTTGCATTAATGCTCCGCTTGTCTGCCACACGGGTGGAAATTAAACGAAGATCTACTCCATCTTCCCGGGCATGATCACTGAGCCAGTCGGCGTAATCGTATCCTTCGTCGCCCGCCTCGTGCGAAATAACTAGTTTGTATTTAGGATCCTGTAATCGTTTGACCAGCTCTATGGCATGTTCGATTCCTTTGCGTTGGACAATGCGAGTGGGTTGCAGGATCATTACCTCACCTTCCTCCAGACCAATTTCCTGGCGGAAGTTGCTATTGTACTCATGGTAATCCTGAGGTGGGTTTTCGAAATCCAAAACGTTTGGAATGACAATAGAGGAGATGCCAGTGCGAAGGGCGAGTTCCTCCTGGGCCACGGAGTTGATCACCACATGCCGTATGTTGGGAAGGTTTGGCGGGAAAGCCATCTGGATGTAGTCGTGAACAGCCGTGACCGAGAATCGCACCCGTTCCCAGTAGAAGTCGTGGTGGTGGGCAATGGTAGGCATTTCAGTTTCGGCGGCCACTTCGGTGATTGCCAGCCCCAAGGCAATGTGCATGGGAATGGTCAGGGAATTCTGGGCGATAAGCACGTCTATGTGGAACTTTTCAATGAACTCGTAGAGCCTCACCTTCAGGAGGCTGCGGAGGGCGTGGACCATGTCTGTTACCACCGCCTTTCGCCCTTTTCTGCCAAAAGCTTTTTCCTGAACCCATTTCACCGTATCGTGCTCGAAATGGGCCTCCTGAACTAAGAGGCTTCTTTGCTGGTCCCTATCGAGTTCCCCAGCAAACCAGTAACAACGATGGCCACTGGCCTCCAGCACCTCTGCCCATTTGGCCGATTCCAGTGAAACGCCGTCATTCCCTGCGAAACGAGTTGCCACGAAGCCAATGTTCTTTCCCATCTCGGCAAAGACCCCCTGAAAGTACTAGTAAAAACTGCTGCGAATGCAGGCCAGGATTGTGGCAAAAAAGCGTGTTACATGCAAGTCAAATCTGAAGCTCCCTGCAGTCCCGCTAAAGCGGGACAGGGAATCTTCGAAATGTAAGGAAGTGATTTCATTTTATTGTAGTGCGCTCGCTGAAGCATTTTCAAGATATATGCCACCTCGCATAGCGCATAGCGAAGAATCTTAACCCCAAGAACGCTATGCGCTTACCGCTCTGCGTTTTCTCATGTGTTGTCAACCGGTTGATATTATTATAATGTAACCAAGGAGGAAAAAGTAATCTATGCCAGTTCCCGATACGTTGGTGGTAATTCACTATCACTTATTACCGGGAGGGGTTTGCTCGGCTATCAAAAACAGTGTTTTTGCTCTGAGCCGATCAGGATGGTTTGCGCATCGGACCCTGCGAGTCCTGACCGGCAGGACTGACGGGGTGGCAGAATTCCTAGAATATCTGAATCGATTGAGTATTCCTGTGGAAGTTGAGGTGGATGCGAGACTGGATTACAGTAATCGAGTATGGTCTGAACGGGATGACTTCTGGAACGATGCTTCAGCCCTGGCAACCTGGCTGCTTCATCAAGGTCGGGGAATCTCTCTGTTTTGGACGCATAATCCCACTCTCGGGAAAAATGCCCTGCTGACTGCCGGTCTTATGCTGGCGGGACAACAGGCTGAGGCCGCGGGTTCCCCGCATCGGTTTCTTTACCATATCCATGACTTTGCTGAATGCGGTAGGCTGTGGAACCTTGCGAACTTGCGACGGTGTTGGGGCAGCGGTGGTCTGGAAGATTTCTATCCCGTTGCCAACAATGTTGGCTATGCGGTTCTCAATAGTGCGGATTGCCGACGATTGGCCCAAGCCGGGATACCAGAGGACCGAATTTTCCACCTTCCCAATGCGGTTCCTTTCATCCGGGCTGAGAAGAAGAAAAGCAAAGAATCAATAACGGTGGAACTACAGCGCTATGCTCATAACCGTGGGTATCGGTTCGAACCTGAGCGGCAGTGGTGGACTTTGCCTATCCGGCTTATTCGACGCAAGAATGTAGTGGAAGCGTTACTCGTGGCTGCAACTGCAGACGAGCCGCCTCAGTTGCTTGTTACTTTGGATGCCAACTCAGAGCCCGAACGTCCCTATGCCGAGGCGGTAAAAGACCTGTTTCGAAGACACAATCACGCTGCGGTTGTGGGATTCGGTCATGAACTGGTGGGGAGCGCTTTTGGTTTTGACGACCTTCTGCTGTCCTCGGATGTGGTAGTTACTACTTCGCTGTTGGAAGGGTTTGGTTTCACTTTTCTGGAGGGGGCAAACCGGGGCATCCCTTTGGTGGGCAGGAATCTCTATGAGTTAACCTCAGACTTTGCTGCAGCCGGGTTTCCTGGGGACTCACTGTATGAGCAGTTTCTGGTGCCGATTGACAGGGAAACGAGAGAGGAGATGATTGCCAAAGGGCGCCAATTCGCTCAGGAACAAGGCCAGTTGTTGGGGCTCAACAACGCCACCATTGATAAATTTGCTGATGAAGTGAAAGCGATTTTTTCTGATGACGCAGTAGATTTCGGCTTTCTAGAGCTGAATCAGCAGCTTGGGCTTATTGACTACCTTCGAGCAAACGCTTTCGTAGAGGAACTGCGGTCTTTGAATCCGGCAGCCGCTGAGCCAGTAATGTTCCCTCATGATTTCAATGAACGAGTGGAGGGGCAATTTGGCTTGCAGATCCACGCCACAAACTTTGCAGCAGCAACCGAGGGATTATTCGGCCAGACATTTGAAGAGGCAAACACTGGAAAGATTAGTAATAGATTGCTGGAGCTTTATTTTCTTCCGAGGTTCCATCGTCCCCTCATAGGAGGTTGGTAGTGCAAAATTGGCTTTCAGTCCTGCAAGAATTTCCTGTGCCGGAGCCCGCGGTCACGGTGCCGGGGGGAGATGTTCCTCCTTTGGAGCCACTGCCAAGGGTCGTTTTGTTTGACGTCTACGGGACGCTGGTATGTCCTCATATAGGTGATCTTGATGACCAGGCTCGACTGGCTTCCAGTGAGGATAGTTTTTTGGCAACCGCTGAACGATTCGGCTTTAGCAAAGATGTGGCTATCAAGTGGCACAGGTGGTTTTTTGAGGCAATTGCTTTAGAGCATGCGACACTGAAGGAGCAGGGCATCTCACCGGCAGAGGTTCAAGTGGATCAAATCTGGGCTGACATGATTGGCATGGTGGGGGGAGAGGTAACGGGCAACCAACCCCGGATGTTCGCAGCCTATCGTGAGATGTTGGCAAATCCGGTCCGTCCATTCTCTGGAGCGGTGGAGGCTTTGAGAACATTGAAAGAAAGAGGGGTGGGACTGGGAATAGTATCCAATTCGCAGTTTTACACCATGCCCGTACTCGGATTGACCCTGGGAATTAACCCAGAGGAGTTCTTCGACCCAAAACTAATTTTTCTCTCTTTTCAGCTCGGCTTCTCCAAGCCGTCGCCATATTTCTTCCGTCTGGTTAGAACAGCGGTGCTGCATTTGGGTCTCAGACCTGAGGAGGTTCTGGTGGTTGGCAATGACCGTGAAAATGATGTGCTGGCGGCAGAGGCACATGGTTTGCAGGCAGTACTCTTTCACGGTAATGATCAGAGTGTGCGGTTGGGGAAGGGTGGCCGTGCAGGGACAGTGATTACCAACTACCAGAGGTTACTTACTGCATGTGGTCTGTGAGGAGCTTGACGTGGGCAAGAACATCGGCTTCATATCCACCCGGTTTGCGGGAACAGACGGTGTTTCATTGGAGGCTGCCAAGTGGGCCCAACTTCTCTGGGATAGGAAGCACGTTTCCTACTGGTTTGCCGGGGAGCTGGACCGTGAACCCAGCTCGTGTATGCTGGTGCCCGAAGCCTTTTTTGACCATGAGGAGGTGCGCTGGATCAACGAGCACGTGTTCGGGGTCAAACATAGGACTTCCGAGATCAGCGGTCATATTCATGCCATGCGCAACTATCTCAAGGGAAGGCTTTACGAATTCATCGAAAAATTTGATATCGACATCATTGTTCCCCAGAATGTTTTGAGTATCCCCCTGCATATCCCCCTGGGATTGGCGGTTACCGAGTTGATTGCCGAAACCGGCATCCCTACCATTGCCCATCATCACGATTTTTTTTGGGAAAGGCTTCGCTTCTCGCTGAATGCAGCGCAGGATTATCTGCAGATGGCATTCCCCCCCAAACTGCCAAGTATCCAGCACGTGGTGATCAGTAGTCTGGCACAAGAAGATTTGGCGTTACGAACCGGGATTTCAGCCACCGTCATTCCAAATGTGTTTGATTTCGAAAATGAGCCGCAGGTGGATCTCGAGTATAGCAAAAATTTCCGACAGGAAATCGGTCTAGAGGAAGGTGACGTCCTCATTTTGCAGCCCACCAGGATAGTCCAGAGAAAAGGCATTGAACATGCAATCGAGTTGGTGAGCCAGTTGGGAGATCCGAAATACAAGCTGGTTATCTCTCATGAGGCCGGTGACGAGGGGTATGACTACGCTGCTTTCGTTGAGGATCATGCCCGAGAACACAAGGTGGATCTCAAGCTGGTTTCCTGTCACATTGGTGAGACTCGTGGCGTCAATGAAAAGGGGCAGAAACTCTATACTCTCTGGGACGTCTATCCGCACGCCGACTTTGTCACCTATACCAGCCTGTATGAGGGTTTTGGCAATGCCTTTCTGGAAGCTGCCTATTTTCGAAAGCCCATTTTGATCAATCGTTACGAGGTTTTTGTCCGGGACATCGAACCCCAGGGGTTTGACCTGATCGTCATGGATGGATTCATTACAGAACGAGTGGTCAACCAGGTACGAGAGGTGTTGGAGTCAGCGGAGAGACGGGAGGGAATGGTAAATCACAACTACGAGGTGGCAACCAGGCACTATTCCTACTCAGTGCTGAGGAAGAGACTGGCTTTTCTGATTGCCAACTTCTTTGGCATCGAAATATAGCATAGAGCATAGGGCATGGGGCATAGGGCATGGGGCATGGGGCATAGAGAAATCTAAATGCCTAAAATGTCAAAACTGTCTACAGTGCCTAAAATACTTAAAACTTGAGATGTGAGATAAAGCCATATTGCCTTAGCATCGCACATCCCACATCTCACATCCCACATCGCTCAATTCCCCATAACGCCTATTTCCTTGTGCGTCACCAGGTAATTTAGTAAACTTGAAGTATTAACCCACCCGATCAATTCGACACATCACCTGCCCGAAAGGAGGAATGATGTCGTTTTTTGCCCAGAAGCACACGAAGATCACCGCCTTTCATCTCGTCAGTCCTCATCCTGAAGACATGACCGAAAAGCTCCTGTTTCACTCCAAGTGGAAGAAGGCCGTGCTTGTGGTGCCGCTTCTTGCCACCGAATACACCGAGGAAGAAAATCGCCCGGTGTTTGAAAACATTGTCGAGCACCTCTCGAAAGTGGAATATCTTTCACGTATTATTTTCGGTCTGGATGGTGCCAGTGACCAAGAAGCGAATGAGCTGGCGGAAATTTTGCGAACGCACGGCCTGACAAACTTTCTTATTCAGCACAACAACGGTCCAGGTTTCGCTTCGATTTACGAAAAACTCACGGAGGCAGGTTTTGCAATTGACCAACCCGGCAAGGGCAGGAACATGTTTCTCTCGTTTGGCATCGCTCTGGCCTTGGGGGCCCAGTGCATCGGCGTTGTTGATGCCGATATTAGAACGTTTGACCACAAGATGATTGACCGGCTTTTCTATCCGGTCGTAGTGTTGAACTACCAGTTTTCCAAGGCGTTTTATGCCAGACTCAAGAACGACCAACTTTACGGCCGAGCCAAGAGGTTGCTGCTTGATCCTCTGCTTATTGCGCTTAAGAGAAAATTCACCGACACTCAGGAGGACAAGGTTCTCAGGATCGTGGATTTTCTCCTCAATTTCCACTATCAGTTATCCGGGGAGGTGGCCTTTGAAAACAGTTTGCTCAGGAGGATGCACTTCGCCACCAACTGGGGCGTAGAAATCTTTACACTTATTGAGGTCTATCGCAAGGCCAGCACCATTGCCCAAGTGGAGGTTCTCGATGGCCCCTACGATCACAAACACCAACCCATATCGGTAGAGGATGCCAGTCGCGGAATCCACAAGATGGGAGTCGATATCGTCACTACCCTTCTAAACGCGCTCGTTATTGAAGAGGGGTTAGAGATTTCCGATCATTTCATTCGAGATCTTACTCTCACGTACTTGGATGTGGCTGATCAACTCATCAAGATGTATGCAGACAACGCCGCCTTTTCAGGGTTGAGATACGATCGCAACGAAGAAGAATATACAGTGCGCACTGTTTTCAAGGACGCCATTCTTTTGGCCGGAGATCTCCTGATCTCCCCCTACCGGCTGACTGAACGCTTTTTAAGCTTTGTCACCGCAAATGAAGAGTTCACGCCTTTCATAGAAAGTGGGCTTGCCCAGGCCATAGGTGAAACTGGAGTGAAGCTGAGGGATCAACTCTATGAAACACCCCAGACTGTTTCATGGGATAGGGTCAACATGAAGTTGCCCCAAATAATGTACGAACTCATTGACGTTATTGAGCAGGAAAAGGTGAAGTATCAGTGACGGCGGGTCCTGGTGAGGGAAAAGGGATTGAAGGATTTGAGATTTGTCCTTCGGACTCCCACCCTTCGGGCGGGTTCCCAGTTTTAGATTGCAGATTTGAGATTGATTAAAGGCCTAGGGCGCAAGGAAGAGAGTACAGCACTCATTATAAGAACTCCTGTAGGAGCAAGCTTTGCTTGCGATGAGAGGACATGTGAGTTGGGGAATTAAGGAATTCACAATAAAGCGAACTTTGGGGATTGTTATGTCCTGTCCCAGAATTCCAAATTCCTAAACCCCCAAATCCCCGAATCCTTAAATCCCTGAATTCCTAAATTCCTTACTCACTGTTTAGATTTTTCCTGAGCAACCCCGTAGGCTTTGAGCTTGCGGTGCAGGTGGCTTCTCTCGATACCGATGGCTTTGGCGGTCTTTGAGATGTTCCACTTGTACTCCTCTAATTTCTGGCGCAAATATTCCTTTTCGAACTGAGTTTTGGCCGTCTTAAAGTTGGGCTGATCCAAGGCGTTACTGGTGCTGCCCTGCTCGAAGCATTGGTGGAAAGAGGCAGGGATGTGGTGTAGTTCTATGACATCTTCTGGCACCAGGATTACCAAACGCTCGATGAAATTCTTCAGCTCTCTGACGTTGCCAGGCCAGGGATATGTCTGCAAGACGGGGAAGACATCATCGGCGATGCGTTTCTTGGCCAAACTGCCTTCTTGAGCAAA
This sequence comes from Deltaproteobacteria bacterium, assembly GCA_022340745.1. Classification (GTDB taxonomy): domain Bacteria; phylum Desulfobacterota; class Syntrophobacteria; order BM002; family BM002; genus BM002. Next base: position 4,026 of record JAJDNL010000245.1, on the reverse strand, counting down.
TTCCTCCAAGAAATCTTCAACCAGCAAAGGAATGTCCTCTACACGATCTCTTAGTGGAGGTACCTGAACTGGGATGACGTTCAAGCGATAGTAAAGATCTTCCCGAAACCATCCTTCGTCGATCTCCTGCTGCAGCTCTTTGTTGGTTGCAGCTATGATTCGAACATCCACCTGGATAATCTTGCTGCCCCCCACACGCTCGAAGCGTTGCTCTTCCAGAATTCGCAAGATTTTGGCTTGAGTTTTCAAGCTCATGTCGCCAATTTCGTCCAGAAAAAGGGTGCCATGATTGGCCAAATCAAAGCGCCCCCGCCGCCGCTCATTGGCGCCGGTGAAAGCACCCCGTTCGTGCCCAAAGAGTTCACTTTCAATGAGATCTTCCGGAATTGCAGCGCAATTAACCTCGACCAAAGGACGGGTATTCCTGGGGCTGAGATGATGGATGGCCCTCGCCACCAGCTCTTTTCCGGTGCCGTTCTCACCGGTTATCAACACGGTGGCGTGAGTCGGCGCTACGCGTTCGATGGTTTCTTGAAGTTGACGGATAATGGCAGTATTCCCGGTGATTTTGTTCGGGATTCTCGCCTTTTGGCGCAAAATGATGTTGTCATCGCTGAGTTGGCGGAAATTTATGGCATTCTGAATCGTCACCAGTGTTCTTTCCAAAGAGAGGGGCTTTTCGATAAAATCATAGGCTCCGAGCTTGGTGGCGGATACCGCCGTCTCAATACTACCGTGACCAGATATCATGATAACCTGGAGCCCAGGGTGGAGAGAGCGCATACGCTTCAGTGTCTCTATGCCATCGATTCCTGGCATCCAAATGTCTAGGAGAATCAGATCCGGCAACTCTTCTTCCATGGTTTTCAATGCTTCTTTGCCATCACTCGCACAAATAACCTTGTAGCCCTCGTCTTCCAAGACCCCTTCCAGGGAAGTACGAATACTCGGTTCGTCATCCACAATCATGATTTTCTTCGTCATGGTATCAACTCTGTCGATACTTGATACTAGATACTAGATACTCGATAAATAATTGCTAATTTTCTATGGCGTATAGAAAGATCAAGTCATGTTTATATCTAGATTCTAGCATCTAGTATCAAGTGTCTGCAATGCCCGAAGGGCATTGCAATCAAGCAAATTCCGCCACAGATCTTCCGGACTTACGGCCGCCGCCGGGCAATTCAACCACGATGGTTGTTCCTCGCGGGTGATTGTCGCGAACACGGATGAAACCGTGATGGTCTGCAATGATATTGCTCACTATGGCAAGACCAAGTCCGGAACCCTTTTCTTTGGTAGAAAAATAGGGTTCAAACATGCCTATCTTGTCTTTGGCAGGGATGCCCGGGCCGTTGTCTGAGACCTCAAGACGGGCAATTTTCAGAATCTCATCGAAGGAGAGATGAACGCTGATTTCGCCGTTGCCGTCCACGGCAGCCACGGCGTTGTCGAGGAGATTAATCATAACCCTTTTCATCTGCTCTCGATCCAGATCCAGCAAGGGAAGGGGATTCTGTTGTTCGAAGGCAAAGGTCGTTGAGGGATGACTCTCGCGAAAGAGTGATATGGTTTCCTCAACGATCTCCGGCAGGTCATTGGGTGACAGACTTGCAGCCGGCATTCTAGCGAAGTTGGAGAATTCGTTGACCAGGAGCTTCAGTTCATCCACCTGATTAATAATAGTGCGGGTACACTCCTCAAACACCTTACCGTCCTTGGCAAACCTTTGCAGATATTTTCTCCTTAACCTCTGGGCGGAAAGTTGAATGGGAGTCAAGGGATTTTTGATTTCATGAGCGATACGTCTTGCGACCTCTCGCCATGCTGCCATGCGTTGTGCTTTCTCCAGTTCGGTGAGGTCATCGAACACCACGACGATACCCATGTACTGTCCCTCCTCATCGTGGATGATTGAGACCGTGACCAGCAGGGTCATAAGACGGTTACCCACCAAAGAGCGAACCTGTCTTTGCATGGTGGGTTGCTTGGTTATCTGGTGCATTTCAGTAAATTTGTCGGCTATCTCCATGTGGTTCGTTTGGAGCAATTCAGAGTAGTGGCGGTGCAACACATCCTCGGCCTTGAGGCCAAACATGGACTCCGCGGATTTGTTGATAGTTCGAAGATGTCCTTCGCCATCAACCGAAACTACACCCGCGGCCACATTGCCGAGAACGATTTCCATGTACCGACGTCTTCTCTCATTCTCCTCGCTGGTGAGCTTTAGTTCCAAGTTGGTTTCTGTGAGCGCTGCCTGGCTGGCTTGGAGATCAACAGTCATTCTGTTAAAGGAATTGACCAGGGTGCCGATCTCATCGTCAGAATCCTGATCAACGTGAACGTCCAAGTCTCCGTCGGCAATGCGTCTGGTACCCTCAGCCAGTTCTTGAATAGGAACGGTAATGCTTTTGGCCAGATAAAAGCCGAACCACGAGGCACAAAAGAGAATGAGCAAGGTCACAATGGAGAGCATGATTAGGTGACTGATCTTAATGGGTTTTTTCAGCATCTTCATCTGCTGGTAGTTTTCAAATCCCCGAGTGATTTCAGCCATGCTGGTCATGAGATCTTTTGGCAATAATCGGCCGACAATCAAGAGGCCAGCCATTCTTTTGGTGTTGGTCGGGGTGTAAACAGGGGTCAAGGTCAAGATCAGGTCACCTGCGGTTGAGGGGGTGATGTGGTGCAGAGATTTGTGACTGGTGGCAACTTGCTGAATTACGTTCCGCATGGGCTGGTCCAGAACAAGGGGCGATGAGTCGGTTTGGGGGTCCCGAACCAAGAGTTCAAGATTATTGGAATAAATAGCAATATTATGAAGACTATGTTCTCGACGTGCCTCCCGGATGAGCTTCAGCAATTGCTGGCGTTTGCTTTTGTCTAATAAGTCTCGTTTTGAAACGGTCTCACCCAACTGGTTGCTGACGGCAAGTCCTGAGTTGATGGCCTTTTGGTAGAAAGACTTTCCTAACTCAAGTGACGTTTTCAGGGACTGCTCCACTTGTATGTTGTACCAGTATTCCATGCTGGTGGAGATGAACTGACTGGCCAAGCCAAAAAGAATGATAGTTGGAAACAAAGATAAAGTGAAAAAGGTGATTACCAATTTAGTGCGAAGCCGGTGGCCAAATATGTTGTGTTTGCGCTCAAAGATGAGTTTGACCACATTGCGTGTAACCAGATAAACAAGGAGAAGCAGGAGGATGACATTAAGGTTCATCAAAGCAAAAATTATGACGTTGCTGCCCATGGGGAGTTTGGTGCCAAACTGGAGGAGGTGACTCTCAAGGTAGGTGAGGAGAACTATCAATCCCAGAGAGACGATAATGATGATCCGCTCTCTCCTCCGGCGACTCTGTTCCCTGGTGCGATCTAATTTTTGCGGAGAAACCATGGTTTCTTAGTCTTGACTGTATGGCCTGATCGGTGCTCTCACTGAGCGTTGCCCCGATTGGCCTGGGGTTGAATGGTAAGAGAATGAGCCAGATTCACGAATTACAAAACCTTGCTCAGTAAATAAAGTCAACAGTGTACCAGTCAGTTTCAAAATCCCACAGTGATACGAAAAATAATACATAGTGGAGATAAAGGGGCAGACGAACCTTTTCCAGCTCGGCCTTCACACGCAATTGATATTTACCCCGTTCCTGGAGTTCATTCAATGGTACAACCCGGATGTTCCTGATTTCTGCCATGGCCTTCTTTGCTGCTTCAAAATCTTTGACTACCAGTTCAGTGTTGTCTGCCTCCGAACGCATGACCCGAAATTCGTTTTTTAAGCTGTCATATTTGATGGTGTGCTCTAAGGTGATAGAGGCGACGGAAGCGTCAAGCCAGACCGTCCGGGTTCTGTATAGTTTGATAACGATAGTAAAGGTTGTGGGAATGCCGTTGAGTATCGCTTCTTCCATCTCACGGGTGAAACAGCCTTTTATGTCGAAGAACACCAGAAGGTCCTCCTGGGTATTGGTAACAATGATGTCTGAGAGTGTGGCCTCTGCCGCCTGAAGTGGGGAAGGG
>JAJDNL010000215.1 GCA_022340745.1 Deltaproteobacteria bacterium | reverse complement strand
GTCTAGGCCCTAGAAAATTAGAGAATTAGAAAATTAGTCAAAGAGATCCGTTATTCACAGATTACCCTTACCGTTTACTGTTTACTAATTACCCAATTACCTAATCAATTAATGAACGACTTTTACGATTTGAACGACTTGAACGGCTCCAACATGGAAAAATTAATCGAGAAAGCTAATGTACTGATTGAGGCATTGCCTTGGATGCGCCAGTTTTATCAGAGAACCATTGTCATCAAGTACGGCGGCCATGCCATGGTGGACGAGCGCCTCAAGGACAGTTTCGCCCAGGACATTGTTTTGCTCAAATACGTCGGCATCAACCCGGTGGTGGTTCATGGCGGCGGGCCGCAGATAGGGCAAACCTTGGAGCGGATAGGAAAAAAATCTGACTTCCGTGAGGGCATGAGAGTCACCGACCGGGAAACCATGGACGTGGTGGAAATGGTGCTGGTTGGCAAGGTAAACAAAGAAATCGTGGCTCTTATCAACCAGCACGGGGGCCGGGCCGTTGGACTCAGTGGTAAAGATGGCCGTTTGATCGAGGCCAGCAAGTTAGAACTCTATAGTGATCAGGAGGGGGATAAACCCCCGGAGCTTATCGATCTGGGAATGGTAGGTAAGGTGGAGACCATTCAAGCTGAGGTAATTCAGGCCCTAGAGGCGAGCCGCTTCATCCCGGTGATCGCTCCGGTGGGTGTGGGGACTCAAGGCGAGACCTATAACATCAATGCCGATCTTGTCGCCGGTAAGCTCGCCCCGTCCCTCAATGCTGCTAAACTCATCTTGCTCACCGATGTCCCGGGAGTGTTGGATTCTGACGGCAACCTCATTTCCAGTTTGGATACAACCCAGGCTGCCGAGCTTGTTAAGGAGGGAATCCTCTCTGGAGGCATGATTCCCAAAGTAAAATATGCCATTGAGGCTGTGAAGGGCGGGGTGGACAAGGCTCACATAGTTGACGGCAGGCTAGAACATGCCGTGCTTCTCGAGATTTTTATGGATCGAGGCATTGGTACTGAGATAGTTGGCATAGAGTAGAAAACATAGAGCACAGGGAAATACAGCAGGCAGCGGTGCTCAGCTCTCGTCGAGCTTCGCGTCAATTGCCTTCGGCGTCACTAGGTCAAAACGCTGCGCTGTCATTTGTTGTAAGAGGTGGAGGGCAGATTGGGGATTTACCGTTCACCGTTTACCATTTACGACTTTAACGATTTAACGAATCGACTATTTAACTAATTCTCTAATTTTCTAATTAACTATTTGAGCAAAGGATCCCATGGACACACAAGATCTCATGCAAAAGTCCCGGGCTCACATTTGTCAGACGTACAATCGCTTCAATTTAGCGCTTCACAGCGGTAGTGGCTGCAACCTGTGGGATCTGGAAGGCCGCCAGTATCTGGATTTCGTGGCCGGGATCGCGGTCTGCAACCTGGGGCACTGCCCCCCTGAGCTTGCCAGGGTGTTGTACGAACAGGCGCAGCAGTTGGTGCATGTTTCAAACCTCTACTACACCGAACCCCAGGCGAAATTGGCCGCTGATCTGACCAGTGTCTGTTTTGCCGACAAGGTTTTTTTTGGCAACAGCGGGGCGGAGGCAAACGAAGCAGCCATCAAGCTGGCGCGAAAATACTCGCGGCAGCGTCATGGTCCCGGGCGCCACGGTATTATTACCATGAAGGATTCTTTTCACGGACGCACCCTGGCCACCCTCTCCGCCACCGGGCAACACAAGGTGCAAGAAGGCTTTGAACCGTTGGTGGATGGGTTCCGCTATGTGGCTTTCGATGACTTGGATGCGGTGGCCCAGGCCATTGACGAAACGGTATGTGCGGTTCTGGTAGAGCCCATTCAGGGCGAGGGCGGAGTTCGTGTTCCGAAGGCGCAGTATCTGGCCGGTCTGCGGGAGTTCTGTTCTCAGCACGATTTGCTGCTGATCTACGACGAGATTCAGGTGGGCATGGGGAGAACCGGAAAACTTTTCTCCCACCAGCATGAGGGTGTGGCCCCGGACATCATGACGCTGGCCAAAGCCCTGGCAAATGGAATTCCAATCGGCGCCATGCTTGCGAGCAGTGAGGTAGCGGAAGCATTCACCCCGGGCAGTCATGCCAGCACTTTCGGGGGTACACCGCTGGTCACGGCGGTGGCCATTGAGGTTCTCAGCCAAATCAGCCGGCAGAATTTTCTGGACAGGGTGCAGAGTGTGGGAGACGCCTTCAGGGAGCAGCTGCATTCCTTGAGCGAAAAGTATTCTTTTGTTCGAGAAGTGCGAGGCCGCGGCCTCATACTTGGCATGGAACTCGATTTTCCTGGTGCTGAGATCGTAAGCCAATGCCAGGAGCGGGGTGTTTTGATCAACTGTACCGCCGAGAAGGTTCTTCGTTTTCTACCGCCATTAATAGTGACTTCCGATGAGGTAGACCGGCTGATCACGACCCTGGATTCGATCTTCGCCCAGATATAAGAACCGTGGATAGTGTGGCGCCTAGGCTAAACGCTGTGCGCTTTACGCGTTGGAACAAGCAGTGATGAAAAAAGATCTTATAACCATAATGGATTTGAGCGTCGAGGAGATTGATGCTTTGTTGGCGCGGGCATCCCTCCTGAAAGAGCAGTGGAAAAAGGGTGAGCTAAAACCAACCCTTGCCGGAAAAACCCTGGGACTCCTCTTTGACAAACCATCCACCCGCACCAGGGTCTCTTTTGAGGTGGCAATGTATCAACTGGGCGGCCAGGTAGTTTTTATGAGTTCGAAGGAAACGCAACTCTCTCGGGATGAGTCACTGCAGGACACTGCTTTGGTTCTTTCCCGTTACATTGATGGTCTTGTTGTGCGCACCTATGGTGATGACAATTTGCAGGAATTGGCCAGATACGCTGAGATTCCCATTATTAACGGTCTTACCGACCTCTATCATCCTTGTCAGGTCTTGGGTGATATCTTGACCATCAAAGAGAAGAAAGGCGACCTTCAGCCGCTGCAGGTGGCCTGGGTGGGTGACGGCAACAACGTAGCCCACTCGTGGATCAATGCCGCTGCACGCCTGGACTTCAAACTATCTCTGGCTTGTCCAGCTGGATATGAGCCCAAAAAAGAGATCTTGCAGCGGGGGCAGGAATCGGCTGGAGACCGGATTCATTTTAGTCACGATCCCGTGCAAGCCGTACGAAATGCAGACGTTGTCAATACCGACGTCTGGACCAGTATGGGGCAGGAGGAGGAACGCCAGGAGCGCTTGGCTGCTTTTCAAGATTACCAAATCAATGCAGCCCTGGTGCGGGAGGCAAAGTCGGACGCGCTTGTCATGCACTGTCTGCCGGCACACCGGGGCGAGGAAATCACTGATGAAGTGATGGATGGTCCGAACTCGGCCATATTTGACCAGGCCGAAAACCGCATGCACCTTCAGCGGGCTCTTTTAGATTGGTTGTTGGGATGATCTGATTAGCGACGGCTGGTCTGAAAGAGGTGATCACATGTCGACAGCCAAAGCGCACAACGTTATCCGTTATATATTAAATGCTAATCGACTATTCTAATGGTTCGAAGTGAACCTAATAACTAATCACGATGTTCGGGGAGGAACTGGATTGGCTGAGCAAGTAAAAAAAGTGGTGTTAGCCTACTCGGGTGGCCTGGACACCTCGATCATTCTCAAATGGCTCTTGGAAGAATATAAATGCGAGGTGATTGCCTTTGCCGCCGATTTGGGGCAGGGGGATAATCTTGAAGGCGTCCGACAAAAGGCCCTGGATACGGGAGCCAGTAAGGTCATTATCGAGGACCTGCGGGAGGAATTCGTTCGTGATTATGTCTTTCCGGCCTTCAGGGCCAATGCCGTCTACGAAGGACACTATCTGATGGGTACCTCTCTTGCTCGTCCTCTCATTGCGAAAAGGCAGGTACTCGTGGCTGCCGCCGAAAACGCTGATGCGGTGAGTCATGGAGCTACTGGCAAAGGCAACGACCAGGTCAGGTTCGAACTCAGCTACACCGCGCTGAGCCCAGATCTCAAGATCATCGCACCCTGGCGGCAATGGCAGTTAAAGTCCCGCCAGGACTTGCTGCAATTCGCTGAAACCCACGGGATCCCGGTACCGGTGACTCCGGAAAAACCTTACAGCATGGATGGTAATCTTCTCCATCTGTCATATGAAGGTGGGGTGCTCGAAGATCCTTGGAGGGAACCGGACCCTGAAATGTTCAAAATGACGATAGCCCCGGAAGATGCCCCGGATACACCCGCCTATGTCGAGATCGACTTTGAACAGGGCAATCCTGTGGCAGTGGATGGGGACCGTTTGGGATGTGCCGATTTACTAACGCGGCTCAACGAATTGGGAGGAGCCAACGGCATTGGCAGGGTGGATCTTGTTGAAAATCGATTCGTGGGGATGAAATCAAGGGGGGTTTATGAAACTCCAGGAGGGACCATCCTGAGGATGGCGCACCAGGCGGTGGAGTCCATCACTATGGATCGAGAGGTCCTGCACCTCCGCGACGGTCTCATTCCCAGATATGCAAGTCTGATTTACAATGGCTTCTGGTTTTCACCGGAGATGAGGCTGCTCCAGGAGACCATGGACGCGGCCCAGGAAAACGTGTGGGGTAGGGCGCGACTGAAATTATACAAGGGTTCCTGTCAGGTGGTGGGGAGGAAATCTCCACGTTCACTCTACCGGTCCGAATACGCCACCTTCGAGAAAGACACGGTTTTTGACCAGAGCGACGCGGACGGTTTCATAAAACTTCTGGGACTTCGGCTGCGTCTCCAGTCGTCACAGGACAAAAAAGAGTAGGCAATGAACACTGCCACCGTATCAGTTAACAGCTTTCAGTTATAAGGGAATACCTGCTAACGGTTAACGAATAACGATTTACGGATAACCCGAAAAAGTGGAGTAAACATGGCTGGCAAGCTATGGCATGGGCGGTTTCGGGAAGCAACCAATCAGCTGGTTGAGAGCTTCACTGCGTCCATCCGCTTCGATCAGCGGTTGTACCGCTATGACATTGAGGGTAGCATGGCCCACTGCCGGATGCTGGCCCAGCAGGGTCTGCTGAGCGTAGAAGAAGCAGATACCCTGATTCAGGGGCTAAGCGAAATCCTGCGAGAAATCGAGCATGAAACGTTCGTTTTCGATGACTCCCAGGAAGACGTGCACATGGCCATAGAGCAACGTCTTATGGAAAAGGTGGGTGATGTTGGAGGCAAGCTTCATACCGGACGCAGTCGGAACGATCAGGTCGCGGTGGATATACGCCTCTTTCTCAGGGACGAAATCAAGGGTACCGAGGAAGACCTGAAGGTCTTGCAAAGCAACTTGGTGGCGCTGGCCAAGGCAAATTTAGGGGTAATCATGGCCGGATTCACCCATTTGCAGCATGCCCAGCCAGTGCTTTTTTCGCATCACCTCATGGCCTACTATGAGATGTTCAGACGTGACCGGCAGCGGCTGGCCGGTGGTTTGGAACGGATCAACATTTCTCCACTCGGTAGCGGTGCACTTGCCGGAACTTCTCTTCCCATCGACAGTAATACCACTGCTGAATTGCTCGATTTCCCTGCACTCAGCCGCAACAGTATCGATGCCGTCAGTGATCGAGATTTCATTATTGAATTCACCGGTGCTGCCGCGCTGATCATGATGCATTTGAGCCGCATGTGCGAAGAACTGATTCTCTGGAGTTCAATGGAGTTCGGTTATGTGGAACTCTCGGAGGCCTTCTGTACGGGTTCGTCCATTATGCCCCAGAAAAAAAACCCTGACGTAGCCGAGCTGGTTCGGGGCAAGAGCGGCAGGGTGTACGGCCACTTGATGAGTTTGCTGACCATGATGAAGGGGTTGCCCCTGGCTTACAACCGAGATCTTCAGGAAGACAAGGAACCGCTCTTTGACACCATCGATACCGTGCGGCAGAGCCTGAAAATCTTGGCCAGCCTCTGGGAACACATAAAGGTAAACAAAGAGCGTATGGAAGAAATGGCAGCTGCCGGCTACACCCTGGCCACAGATGTGGCGGAATACTTGGTGTTGAAGGGAGTCCCGTTCCGGCTGGCTCATCAAACAGTGGGCAAGATGGTGCGATATTGCCTGGAGGAGGGCAAGGAGTTGCAGAGTTTGACTCCAGAGGAGTTTAGGAAATTCAGCAAAGTGATCGATGAAAACATCTATGCGGTGCTCGACCTGAAACATTCTGTGGACAGCCGCAATTCCGCCGGGGGAACCTCGCTGCAGCAAGTCCGACAAGCCATCAGCGGTGCCGAGGAAGAGCTGAATAGATGATGATGAGGTCGTGGCCAACTGCAGCGGTAATCCTTCTCCTGCTGTTCCTCGGGTTCCTGCCTGGGGCGTGCGGCAAGAAGGCACCACCTAAACCGCCTTTTACAAAGGAACTACCCAAGGTGAAAGATCTACGGGCGGTTGTTGAGGCGAGTGGCGTGCGGCTGACCTGGACCATAGAAAAGGCTGATAGAGATGTCGCAGGCTTCAATGTCTACCGCAGCACGCCCCGGTCGGAAGTGAGCGACTGCCCTGGCTGTACCCGCGATTTTCAACTGATAACCAGCATCAAGGTCAAAACAGGGGAGTCACGATTCCAGATGGTAGACTCCTACATAGAGGGTAAGGGCAGATTTTACTACCAGGTGGTTCCCTTCGACAATCGAGACCGTGCCGGTCCCGAATCCAACGAGGCCAAGGTGTTGGTGGAATAGCGCACAGAGCATAGCGCATAGAGCATAGCGTGGATATCATATAGAGGATAAAGGATGCACCATTTCGAATATCGCAACGGAACACTCCAGTGCGAAGACGTCCCAATTGAGACTATTGCCGGGGAGGTGGGGACACCTTTTTATTGTTACAGCCATGCCACTCTCACCCGACACTTCAACGCCTTCGACCAAGCTTTCTCCGAGGTTGACCATCTTACCTGCTTTTCTGTCAAATCCTGCTCCAACATCGCCATACTTCGGCTGTTTGCATCACTGGGATCCGGAATGGACATCGTTTCCGGCGGGGAACTGTACCGGGCCCTGAGGGCCGGGGTGCCAGCGGAGAAAATTGTTTTCTCAGGGGTGGGCAAGACCGCTGAGGAAATCATGTACGCACTCGAGGCGGGCATCCTGATGTTTAACCTTGAGTCTCCCCAGGAAATGCTGGCCTTGAACGAATGTGCCGCCCGTCTGGGTCGTCACGCCCCTTTGGCTATTCGGGTCAATCCCGATGTGGACGCTCAGACACATCCATATATCTCCACCGGTTTGAAAGAGAACAAGTTCGGCATCGACCTTGAAATCGCTGAATCTATGTATGCTCAAGCCAGGGAGATGTCCAACTTGGACATAATCGGAGTTGGGTGCCACATCGGCTCACAGCTTACGGAAGTGTCTCCTTTTTTGGACACCATCAGGCGGTTGAAGCTGCTCATAGAAGCACTTCGGAAGGAAGACATACAAGTCAAGTATCTTGACCTGGGCGGGGGTCTGGGCATTACCTACTCGAAAGAGGATCCCCCTCATCCAGCCGAGTACGCCAGGGCGCTTTTGCAGGAGGTGGACGGCCTTGGTTGCGGCTTGATTTTTGAACCGGGCCGCGTTATCGTGGGTAACGCGGGGATTCTGGTGACGCGGGTCCTCTACACCAAAGAGGGACCGGTCAAGAACTTTGTCATTGTCGATGCCGGCATGAACGACTTGCTTCGCCCCAGCCTGTACGATTCCTATCACCAAGTCCAGCCGGTAGTTGACAGCAACAGGCCAGAGCTTCAGGCAGATGTGGTAGGGCCTATCTGTGAAACTGGAGATTTTCTCGCACGCGAGCGCAGCCTGCCTCGAGTCGATCAGGGGGAATTGCTGGCTGTAATGAGTGCCGGTGCTTACGGTTTTGCCATGTCCTCCAACTATAACTCCAGGCCTAGACCCCCGGAGGTCCTGGTCCGGGGTGATACCTTCGAGGTGATTCGCTCCAGGGAAACATATGAAGACTTGGTGCGGGGCGAGCGATTACCCGACTTCCTCAACTGACGAGTTCCCATGAGTGCATCTATTGACTTCTATAAGATGAGCGGCAGCGGCAACGACTTCATCCTCGTTGACAACCGCAGTAACACAATAGCAGCGGAGACAGCTCCTGAACTTGCCCGCAGCCTCTGCAGGCGGAAGGTCTCGGTGGGTGCAGATGGACTCATTTTGATTGAAAATGACCATGAGGTGGACTTCAGCTGGCGGTTTTTCAACGCCGACGGCAGCAGCGCGGAAATGTGCGGCAACGGCGGACGCTGTGTGGCAAGGCTCGCTAATATACTTGGCATTTGTGGTCCCAGTCTCTCCTTCAGAACCCTCGCTGGCATCATCCGTGCCGAAGTCCTGGGCAGCCGAGTGAAGTTGCAGATGATAGCACCCTACGATCTGCGCCTGAATCAGGAGCTTGAACTGAACGGCCGCAAGGTAACCGGCCACTTCATTAACACCGGGGTGCCCCATACGATTTTTGTTCTAGACAATCCTGAGGACCTGGAAAAGCAGGACGTGGTGGGGCAGGGAAGGAAGGTCCGTTATCACTCCCATTTCGCACCCGCAGGCACCAACGTCAACTTCGTTGCCTTGCTGGGGAAGAGGGACATGGCCATCCGCACCTATGAACGAGGGGTGGAAGACGAGACCCTGGCCTGCGGAACTGGGGCTACAGCCGTGGCTGTAGTGGGAGTTGTCGAGGGGATAGTGGAAGCACCTGTTGCTGTGCACACGAAAAGCGGGGAGACCCTTACCATTTACTTTGATGCTGGAGGAGGACTTCCAGAAGAGGTATATATGGAAGGAGAGGCCACGGTAATTTACCAGGGACGACTCTGGGATGAGACTGGGTAGATTGCAGCTTGAGGCCTGGTGAAATTCTTGGGAAGAGGTAGTAAGATCTTAAATCTACAATTCCTTTGGGGCGGCCCAAGGCCGGATCCTTTGGGCTCTGATTCTTTACTATTCCTCAATCCAGCGACCACTTTCTAACAACTGGTATACAAATAGAGAAGGAGGTTGTCATGTTTACCGGAGTATTGCCCGCTCTTGTCACCCCCTTTAAGAATGGTACAGTGGACGAGGAGGGCCTGCGTCAGCTCATCGAATTTCAACTCGAGAACGGTGTTCATGGGGTAGTGCCTTGTGGTACCACAGGCGAGTCGGCCACCCTCTCCCACGAAGAGCACGAGCGCGTAGTGGAAATAACGGTGGATCAGGTAAAGGGCCGAGTTCCGGTCGTGGCCGGGACCGGTTCCAACAATACTGCAGAAGCTGTAGCACTTACTGCTCATGCCAAGAAGGTTGGGGCAGACGGGGTGTTGATGATCAGCCCGTACTACAACAAGCCCACCCAGGAAGGGATATACCAGCATTACAAAAAAGTAGCTGAAGAGGTTGATATTCCCATCATCATTTACAATATTCCTGGGCGAACCGCCAGCAACATCGAACCGGATACCTTTGCTCGACTTGCCGGTATGAAAAATATCGTTGGAGTCAAAGAGGCCAGCGGCTCTATGAAACAGATCACCGAGATCATTCGCCTCTGTGGTGATGAGCTCATTGTTCTCTCCGGCGAAGACTTTCTCACCTATCCGCTCATGTCTGTGGGTGGCAAGGGAGTCATTTGTGTTGTGGCCAACATTGTGCCGCGAGACATGGCTGACCTGTGCAATCTCCTCCTGGCCGGAGATTTTGCCAAGGCCCGTGCGCTCTACTATCGCCTTCTTCCTCTGTGTCATTCCATGTTTATAGAGACCAACCCAGCCCCGATAAAGGCGGCCCTGGCTATGATGGGCAAGATCTCTTCTGCGGAAGTGCGTCTCCCTCTGGTTCCCATGTCGGAGGCCAATCTGGGCAAGCTACGCAAAGAACTCGAAGCCTACGGAGTATTGTAGTCTGCCTATGGCAGAACGCAGAGCGCAAAACGTAAAACCAAAACTAGGCGCTATGCAGAAGGGACAGGACAGGTTGTAAGATTGCTGCCTAATGCTTACTGCGTACTGTGCGAAGCGGCAAGAGCGCTTAGCGCTGTGCGCGGAGGGGAGAGTGATAGTGATGGTCAAAGCCATTGTCGCAGGAGCAGGGGGAAGAATGGGTGGCCGTATAATTCACACCATTGCGGCCACAGAGGCAATTTCGCTTGCTGCCGCCTTTGAACGGGCTGACCATCCGTCGGTGGGCTCCGACGTCGGCGAAGTGGTTGGACTAGGGGCAGTGGGGATCAAGGTGGCACCCGATCTGAATTCAGTTCTTGAAGCGGGGGATGTGATCGTTGACTTTACTCACCATGAGGCCTCTGTGGAGCACCTGCGCACAGCGGCGGCGGCAAAGAAACCCATGGTCATCGGAACTACCGGCTTCACAGCTGAAGAAATGGAGACCATAGGGAGGTTGACTGCTGACATACCTTGTGTTCAGGCGCCCAACATGAGCATGGGAGTAAATCTGATGTTCAAGGTGGTGGAAGATATGGCCAGGGCCTTGGGTGACGGATTTGATGTAGAGATCATAGAGGCTCACCATCATCACAAAAAGGATGCTCCGAGCGGAACAGCCGTTAAACTCGCCCAGAATTTGGCGGCTGCTTTGGGAAGAGAGCTAGAGAAAGTGGGCGTATACGAACGGCACGGAATTATAGGCGAGCGGCGACCAGAGGAAATCGGCATTCAGACAATTCGCGGCGGTGATATCGTCGGAGAACACACCGTACTTTTTGCCGGAGTGGGTGAGCGACTTGAACTGACGCACAGAGCCCACAGCCGGGATAATTTCGCCCGTGGTGGAGTGAAAGCGGCGATATGGGTGGTAAACCAAGCCCCTGGTCTCTACGACATGCAGCATGTGCTTGGCCTTAAATAGACAGCTGGCAGCAGGCAGAGGACAGCAGGAAGAATAGAAGCGACGCGGTGAGACGGAGACATTGCGGATTGTGGATCGCGGAATGCGGATTTAAAAGCTTGATGCTGGATACTCGATGCTCGATGAATATCCACCCTTTACTGCTGACACCTGAAACCCGACACCTGAAACCTCAATTCTGACTCCTGGATTCTTTGGTAATACCGTTCACCGTTTACCATCTACGACTTGAACGACTTGAACGATTTCAACGGCTTGAGCGATTTCTATGAAAATGCATCACGCTTACATTGGCTTAGGTTCAAATCTTGGAAATCGATTGGAAGGCTGCCGGAATGCCATTGAGGCTCTAGCCCATCTGCCCACCTGCAGTGTGCTTAAAACCTCGTCATTCTATGAGACTGCCCCGGTGGGCCTGGTGGAACAACCTGCCTTTATTAACGGAGTTGTCTTACTGGAGACAGCGAAAGACGCCCATTGGCTCTTGCGCCAGATGTTGGCCATCGAGGACACCTTTGGCAGAATTCGCACTCTCAAATGGGGCCCTCGATCCATTGACCTTGACCTCTTGATGTTTGACGATTTGATAATCAATATGCCTGACCTATCAGTTCCCCATCCCCTTCTCCATGAGCGGCGCTTTGTCTTGGAGCCCCTCAACGAAATTGCACCAGACCTCCGCCATCCTTGCCTGGAAAAAAGCGTCGCCGAACTCCTGGATGACCTTGAAGACGGCCACCAGCGGGTGGAGGTGGTTGTGAGCTGATGATACGTCTTGCTATCTTCGTTTTTCTTGTCATTGTGGTTTACAAGCTGCTAGGTGGTTTGATAAAAGGTGTGAGTGTTTCGAACAGGCAGGAGGTGCCTGCGGACAAGAGTACGGCGGAGTTGGTCCAAGACCCTCAATGCGGCGCCTACATACTCCCAGCCCAGGGAGTTGAGGCTCGAGTGGCAGGCAATACCTACCATTTCTGCAGTGAAACCTGTAAAGAGCAATTCCTTCAGGAACGCTCAGACCACGTCGATTAAGAAATTCCTCAAGCTGGGAAGAAGATTCTGAACAGATCTCACTTCGACCCCACAGGGGGAATAATAATTGCATTGGAACATGGTGGCCTCGTGCAGGGTAACTCCTCGGCGAGCTAGCCCGGATATTTTATGAATTGCTGTCGCGAGACCACAAAGATGGGCGTGCCACCTGGCAACTCATCCCGCGGTACCGCGGGATTGGTTCCGAGGCGTACCTGATCGGTACGTTGCAGGGTCCGACACCCGAGGACGCCAGGCTTCCGGCTCGTAGAGCCTACAGCTCGGAGAGAAGGACGGCCATATGATTCGCGCTCGCGCCGCTCCGCTCAGTCCCGCAAGCGGGTTCCCAGTTTCTTCGCGCTCGCTACGCTCCGCTCAGTCCCGCAAGCGGGTTCCCAGTTTCGTGGTCGCAGCAAGTTATTCGTGAAATGTCTGGGCTAAGAATCACGGGCTGGTCCAGTGCAATGAGACGGATATTCAAATACTTTCCCGGTTTTCACTTGGAGCTGGGCAACCGTAATGCTGGAAGAGGAGGTTGTGAATGAAGTTTTTCATTGATACTGCGAATCTTGATGAAATTAGAGAGGCCAAAGAACTGGGTATGATCGATGGAGTGACGACCAACCCTTCGCTGGTTGCCAAGGAAGGCTGTCAGAATAGAGAAGACTTCAAGAAACTTATTCATGAGATTTGTGAGGTTGTCCAGGGGCCGGTAAGCGCCGAAGTCGTGAGCATCGATGCAGAAGGCATGGTGAAAGAGGCCAGGGAACTTGCTAAGATTCATGAGCATGTGGTGGTGAAAATTCCAATGATCAGCGACGGGCTCAAAGCCACACGTCAGCTGACTGCAGAGTCCATCAAAACCAATGTCACTCTCGTCTTTTCACCCCTGCAGGCCCTACTGGCAGCCAAGGCGGGTGCTACCTTTGTGAGCCCTTTTGTTGGCCGGTTGGATGATATCTCCCAGACCGGGATGGAGCTGGTAGCTCAGATTCTGGAAATCTACCAGAACTATATATTCGAAACCGAAGTGCTGGTGGCTAGCATCAGGAATCCTCTGCATGTGCTCGAGGCGGCCCAAATGGGGGCCGATGTGGCCACCATTCCCTTTAAGGTGATCGGACAGCTGGTGAAGCACCCACTTACCGACATCGGTATGAAACAGTTTCTGGACGACTGGAAACGGGTGGAATCTACCTGATCGAGAGCCAACGCTTATAGCAGCGAACAAACGGATCAATGGCTAACTACATGAATTGGCTGTTTAAACGGGCTGGGTTACTCTGTCTGCTGCTGGGATTGCTCGGTGCAATTGCTCATCCAGCTCTGGCAGATATCTACCGATATGTGGACGAAGACGGAGTAATTCACTTCTCCAACGTCCCAACTCACTACAGATTTCGACTTTACATCAGCGAGACCAATCTAGACTACAAAGCCTACTTCGATCGTTATGACAGAATCATAGTCCGAGCCGCTCGCAAGCATGGCGTGGACAATACCCTGGTAAAAGCGGTGATTAGGGCTGAATCTGATTTTGATAGGCATGCGGTTTCAGAAAAGGGAGCCCAGGGCTTGATGCAGCTGATGCCTGAAACTGCCAAAGATCTGGCGGTCAAGGACTCCTTTAATCCACGTGAAAACATCAACGCAGGTGTGCAGTACTTAAAGAGGCAGTTAAACAACTTTCAGAACAACGTGCCGCTAGCTCTGGCAGCGTATAATGCCGGCGAGAACACAGTGCGAAGATACGGAAGGATTCCACCCTATAAAGAGACCAGAACATTTGTCGATCGGGTACTACGCTACTGGGATGAGTTCAGCCTCAATCAGCAGCGAAAACCCTAGGGTTCACCCTGACATTTTATCAGCTTCCTGATAGTATACTCCAATAACGTGGTTAGGTTACCTGGCGCGCCCCGAATGACGCCTTACTGCTACACGGTGGAAACATGACTCCCACGGGAAAAAAATCCATCTTTAATCTCCCGAATACCCTGAGCCTGTTCAGGATTGGTTGTGTCCCTCTTCTCGTGATCTTGTTGTTCTTTCCTCACAAAACTACCAGCTTTTTGGCTGCTTTGGTTTTTGGCCTGGCCTCTATTTCTGACCTCCTGGATGGCTTTGTTGCGCGCCGTCACCAGTTGGTCACAACCTTTGGGCAGTTTCTTGATCCCCTGGCTGACAAGCTGGTAGTGTCTGCGGCTCTCATCATGTTGATTCGTCTCGGCCGGGTACCGGCGTGGATGGTGGTAGTGATCATTGGCAGAGAGCTGGCAATCATGGGGCTGCGCTCCGCGGCTGTCTCGGAAGGAAAGGTGATCAGCGCCGACCATCTTGGCAAACAGAAGATGGTTTTCCAGACAGTGGCGGTTCTCGGTTTGCTGTTGCACTACGAATACTATGGTGTCAATTTCCACGCGATTGGCATGTTTTTCTTGTGGTTGGCTGTCATCTTAACACTCTGGTCGGGGTTCAATTATTTTCGCAACTTCTGGCACGTCCTAGAAGAAAACGATCCCACTTCAGAGGGGGATTAGAGAATGAGAAAATTCGAGAATTAGTCGAAGAGGGAGGTTGTTCAAAGATTACCGTTTACCGTTTACCGTTCACCGTTTACGAATTATCCAATTATCTAATCAACTAATTAACGACTTTAAGGATTTCAACGACTTGAACGGTATCGACGACCTAAGTTTACTCTTGACAATTGACCGATCTTTGCTAAGCTAAGCAAGTCTTGGGCGGGAATAACTCAGGGGTAGAGTGCAACCTTGCCAAGGTTGAAGTCGCGGGTTCAAATCCCGTTTCCCGCTCCATTGCAAAATCAAGGCTCCCGTCGCTGGAGCCTTTTTTCTTTGCAATTACTTTTGACCGCAGAGGGGATACATCATGTACTATTTTCAACGTTATGCGCGAGGCGGCGTGCGCTATGCTTTATCAGTGGTGCTATTGTTTTTATTCGTAAACAACTCACAGGCTTTTCTCGAGAAAAGTCGATCCAGAACTTTCAACAAACAGGAGATTGAACGCATGAAGCAAACAACGGCTGTAGTAGAGACCAAATTCGGTGAAATCACCCTGAAGTTTTTCCCTGATATTGCTCCAAATCATGTGAGCAGTTTCATAGAGCTGGCTAACAAAGGCTTCTACGATGGCACCACCTTTCACAGGGTCGTTCCCGGGTTTGTCATCCAAGGTGGTGACCCGAATACAAAAAGCGAAGACAGATCAAAGCATGGAACGGGTGGGCCAGGGTATACGCTGGAAGCAGAGTTCAGTAATCTAGCACACAAGAGGGGCACCCTCTCAATGGCGAGAGCAGCAGATCCAAACAGTGCCGGCTCACAATTCTTTATCTGCGTTGCTGATGCAGCCTTCCTGGATGGTCAGTACACTGTTTTTGGCGAGGTTAGCCAGGGAATGGATGTGGTGGACGAAATAGTCGCTCAACCCAGAGACAGCAGGGACAACCCCGATGAGAGAGTGGAGATGAAGGTCAAGATCGTAGCTCCAGAAGGAAAGTAGGGCGAGATGGAAAAAGACGACAGAGGGCAGAGGACAGAGGGATGTAATTGCGAATTGCGGATTGCGGATTGATTGACGCATAGCGCGTAGCGCAAAGCGCAGAGCGAAAAGGCATATTTGAATTCACCCTATGCTCTATGCTCCATGCCCTATGCTAATCTCCTGGCTCCTGACTCCTGGATTCTCTGTTTATGCAGCTTACTGCTTACCGCTCACTGCTTACTGTCAGTATTTGACCATTTAACGCTATGCGCCATGCGCTTTGCGCTCTGCGCACTAAACTGGCATGGTAATCGTGATCGTACATCCTGGCCCGTCGTTGTTTTTCGCCGTGACCGCTCCACCCATTGCGGTGATGAGCTTCTTCACCAGAGCCAACCCTATGCCGGTTCCCCCGGTGGTTCGCGTCAGGTCACTATCTACACGGTAGAAGTCCTCGAAGATTTTTTTTAAGCCGGAGCCAGGGATGCCTGGCCCGGTGTCGGCTACTGAGATCTTCACCGTATCACCCTCGGGCCAGATCTTGATGATGATTTGGCGGGTAGGAGATGACCTGCCGAATTTGACGCTGTTATCGATCAGGTTGATAAGAACCTGAATCATGGCTTCCCGGTCGTATTGGAAGGATGGCACGCGTTCTTGCTCTACCTTTAAATCGAATCCCTCCTGAACCAGCTTCTCTTGCATGACCCCGTTGACTTCCTGGATTACCTCCTGGAAGGTGCCGCGCTGCAGGTCGAGGTGTACCTGCTTTTTTTCCAGTTTGGAATATTCTAGAACATTATTTATCAAACGAGATAAGCGGGAGCTCTCTGATCCTAAAATCCGGAAATACTCTTGCTCCCGTTCTTGGTCGCGGGCGATCCCTTGCTCCAGCATTTCTATGTACATCCGTATGTTGGTCAAAGGGGTTTTGAGTTCATGGGTGACCGATGAAACAAACCTCGAGCGCCGTTCCGACAGGGCCACCACGGCCCGCGCACTCTGATATATGGCAAACAGTCCAATGAGGATGATAAAGGCAAGGACAAACATCATAAGATTCAGGGTTGTGCGGCCTACAGATTTGGGGATCCGCTCAGAGGCAAGGGTGGCCCGCAAGAAGGAAAACGGGCGGGGAAAGGTACGCTCCAGAGAAAAGTTCTGATGTTGGACAGTGGCCCCGGACAAGATAGTTGTGGTTTCTCTCCCACGGTCCACAACTGACAACCGCAGGCTGGTAAACTGGGCCATGGGCTGCAGGGAAAAGTATTCATTGGCCAGGTGATCCAGGAATTCCTGCACAATTAATACGAATCCCTGACGATAAATTTGATTGTTAATCACAATGCGGCGGAAGATGAAAATTTGGCTGTCGTTGATAAACACAGCTTGCATTGGATCCACTTCAACTTGAAGCTTCTCGGTATCAAGAGTTGAAGGGGACCTAAGAGGGCTGGGGGCCGCAGCTCTCGATCTGTAGTGCTCCCTGCCTAGTCCCTGTTCTGTAGCAGGTTTCCGTGCAATCCGCCCAACGGCCGTGGGGGCAACATCTTGCTCGGCTGCCGCTTGCTCTTCGGGTTCTTGTCGCGCCTTTTCCGCTTTTACATTTTCATCCAGCTGGGCGACAGTTAGAGCCTGGCTGGGGGTGATTTCCTCGACTCTTTTCTTGGCCTGTCCCAGATAAGATCTTTGTTTCTTGGAACGGGAAGAATCCAGATATTTATCGGCAAAAGTTGAAATCTCTTCTCTTTCCCTTTTGGCAATCATCTCTGCAGGCTTGACCTCAACACCCTCGGGGACGGTGGACCGCTTCAGGTTGAAGGTTTTGTTCACCTCTTTCAGCTGCTCAACCACCGAACGAGATCCTGGGGGGACCTTCTCATCACCTTCAACCAGCGGAGTGTTGAAGGAGCCGT